>CAVGTO010000304.1:1132-2018 GCA_963631865.1 Eggerthellaceae bacterium | reverse complement strand
GTGTAGAGGTGAACTCTTCGTCATCCTTGTCCTTATAAAGGGGCATAAGCTTGACGTCGGCTCCGTTTTCTCCGTCGAAATCCTTGAGAGTCTTAGCTGCCATACTAATCATAAACTCAGACTCGTCATTCCAAAATGCGTTCTTGAGCTCGATAGACTGGAAGAAGAAGCTCATTGTGGGGAGCTCTTTGCAGAGGAACTTGATCACGAATTTGCGGTCGGCCTCGAAACTGTCCTCATCGCTGTTCATGTACTTCTCGTAAAGCTCCGAGTGGGTCATTTTTGCGAAGATGGTCTTGATGAGGCTTTCGTCTGCGGCCCAAGTGTTGCCTGTTGCCTCGATGACCTTATTGAGCTCCTCGTTCTCCTCAATTTGGAGAATCAGCCTATTCTGCGCGAAGCGCATATTGGGGTTGAGCTCTGCTGCCGTAGGGCGCACCTTGGCCTTGCCTATTTCAATTCGCTTTGCGGCCAGATGGCGTAGAGCCACCGGCAGTTGAAGGATGAGGTAGTACAATTCCTGGCTCTTACCCACACTGTGGGCAAGAAGCTGTTCTGCCTCTTTGAGATCGATTTCGCCCTGACGATTTTGGGCGTAGAGGATCTGCATTACCTTGACCCTTATCAGCCTTCTGCTTAACATTATTCTAAGAACTTTTTCTCTGTATGTTTTATGCCCTGTGTGATAGGGGGCTTCCTATTGTATTTCCTTTTTAGGCGTATGCCTGCGATACGCAGCCACGTCGAGTTGCGAAATTAATGATTTTCCAATCATTAACGGGTAAGGCCCGAGAAGAAAATACTTATATATCCTTAAAAATCTGCTTTATCTCGTTAATTGGCTCTTTCGCCTGCTCTTTTACCTTGGTTATTATCTGCTCTCCTC
>CAVGTO010000304.1:0-1122 GCA_963631865.1 Eggerthellaceae bacterium | reverse complement strand
CCTCGGTTCAAAATCTGCTCCCTGATTTTTGTGGGGTTGAACCTTTGACTTTCAAAAAAGTGTTCCGAGGGTGTCGCAACTTTGAGGGCATTGGGCTCAATGCTTATTTGGGCGTGCGGGCTGATTATAACAGGCTCGCCATCCACGTGCCCCATAACTTGAGTGTCGTTGAGCAGTTCGACCTCTTTTGTGCGAATCATTTCGTCATACTTGTTTGTGTCAATTGATTGACTCAGTAGGGATATGACAAGTGAAGGTATTGCCATATTGGGAAATTCGGACACAATGCAGACATCCATAAGCCCATCATCCATGCTGGCATTGGGGGCTATGTGGATATCGTTACCCCATTGGCTTGAGTTCGCGAAACTGATGAGGAATGCGGTGCGCTTGTATATGTTGCCGTCGATATTCAGAATGTAGTCATCCGGCTTATACCTCGGGTACTCTTTGGCAATGAGGTTCATATATTGCAGAGGACCCCTCACCTTCTTGTTCGCAAAGAGGTGGCTGATATACGCATCAAACCCGACTCCGGCTACGTTTAGTGAAATGTAGTCGCCTACGTGGAGTATGTCGATTGTTCGAATTTCCGCTTCGTTGATAACATCGACAGCCGATGCCGTGCGTAGTGGTATCTCGAGCTCGCGGGCTAGCCCATTGCCTGAGCCGCAAGGAATTATGCCTAATGCCGCATGACCTCCGATGAGACCGCTGCCGACTTCGTTGACTGTGCCGTCACCGCCCACGGCTACCACAATATCCATATCGTCGCGGTGTTTGCGTGCGATTTCTGTAGCATGACCGCGATGCGTTGTATGTACTATGCTGAAGTCTATCTCGTCCGCGTCGGTACGTTCTTTAATCTCTGTCTCGATTATCTTTTTCCTTCCGACTCCAGAATGGGGGTTGACGATGTATAAAACACGTTTCTTCATTTTTTTGATGTGTTTGAATGGAGAAAATGGAGTGCTTTCGTCTGCAAAAGTAACCAAATTTTATTTTGAACTTAATCTTCTATGATTGTTTTAAGCCCATCGTATGCTAGTAGCATATTAGTGGGTAATGTTTTTTCAACTTCAGCCGTCGGGGGCATTTTGTGGCTTATGTGCGTGAAATATG
>CAVGTO010000303.1:0-2038 GCA_963631865.1 Eggerthellaceae bacterium | reverse complement strand
CCTTGTGCCGAGATTAGACGATTAATGGCATCATACTCATAGACGTGCGAACTTGCCCCGCCAATGTCGCCACTGGCGGGCTTGGCGGCGTTGACTATGCCAAGGATGTTGTCCACGTTGTCGTATGTGTATTTGTTGTCCATCAAGGTTGAACCGTTGCAAATGAGCGACATCTGGTTGAGATGCAGACGCTTGTCGTCGTAGGTGTTTATCCAATACCAATTTGAAGATCATACAATTCTTCTCCATTTGAATCTTGCACAGATATGCCAGAACCACCAAATGGAGTCTTGTAATGCCTAATATAGTATTTCTTTACCCATTCATTATGTTTTGTGTTATAAATTAACACGAAGCCATTTTTTAGGAGATATTCCAATTTTGTGTCCCAAAAATCAAGGAGAATTAAATCGGTATCTGATGGCCAGCCTGTCTCAGTGTTGAAATGAATTGTGTTTACCTCCAAATTCGCCTTTGATTTTTTTATGTATTCAATTAATACTGTGCAGTCGGGATCCCCCGCAAACTCATTGATTAGAGTTTGAACAGGAAGATATATTTTACACTTAGGGCCAAATGTAGGATTCTCTAATATTAGAAATTGCTCTTTCTCAGAGTAACAACCAGTTCTGCGAACGGAACAGCTATTGCATATAACTATGGTTAACACCAAAAGCCAATAAGTTAGTTTGGACATTTTTTCTGTTTTGGGAGCTTACTGTACATCAATTAAATGGCATAAAAAGGTTACCTTTAGAGTCATAAGTGTATGCTATTCTCAAAGGAAGACCAGCCTCATTCCTTATATTATTCTCGAAGTTAGCCGCCTCAAACTCGTCAAATTTCACCTTGTGAAGTGCAATATCAAAATGATCAGGTGCATATTGCTCGTAATTTGCAGTACCATTGTTTGCAGAAATCGCATGGCCAAGTTCATGCGCTAACCCGACATAAGAAGGACGCACTGTATTACGTTTAATATCTGGGCCAGAAGTTGTTGTTGACGGATCCCAAAACACATCGGAGCCAGACCCTTCGTTTATATAGTCAGTTGGCTCTTTGACGCCAACCCTTTTTAGCTGTACTAATAGTCCGGCTTGGCTAACTCGCAGAGCTTCGCAATGATTATAACCCTTTTGAATCGTAATGCGGTTCTTGCTATTTGACAAAGTCTCCACCCCTTCTTTTCCTGTTCTATATTGCGTAATCTTGTTTAAAGCCGTAATAACTTTACGCAAGTACCAGTCTCTCCTTGCGACAGAGTATTCTTTGCCATCTGGAGTGAACACTTTGCCGTCTCTATACAGAACCGTTAGATTTTCTCCTGATTTAATGAAAATACTATCACCATTAACATCAATATTGCCGATAGGATTACCTCCCGCGTAACAATATCCCGATTGCCAAGGAAACTTCTCCGCATATCTGTCAATTCCATAAAACATAGCCAACCCCGACTCATAATACCGAGCCCCATAATAATACAGCCCCGTCTCCGAGTCCCACTCCTTGCCATTGAACTTCCAAGGCGAGTCATAAGAAACGGAGTGCTCATCAATTAGAGCCTCGCCAAAAGGCTTGTAGGCAATGAATTGCGAAACATTGCCATCCCTGTCTGTGATATAAGAAGTCGAGCCAAGATGGTCGGAATGATAGAAATAGACATCATTCTCAGAGAGCCCCTCAGCATTGGAATAACCATAGCCAGCACCCGTCTCTTCCGGGTCAGAAGGCTTCTGATACATTACGGGCGCGCCTGGCGTGCCGCCATACGGACGCTTGTAAGGCTTTGATGGCCAACCCGTGGGGACATCATAGTTGCCTAGTGGCTTAATAGCATAAGAGCCATATGCGCCACTGTACTCAGCCTCGCCGTAGATGCCCTTAGCCGTTGGCGGACCGGGAGCAATACCGAGAGCGGCATTATAGTCGTCACGTGACTGCGTGATAAGGCTTACACGCTCGGCATAGTCCTTTTGCCCCGCCGTTACGCAAGACTTTGAGGCGTCGTAGAGATTATTGAACTCGCCGACGCCGA
>CAVGTO010000302.1:0-2040 GCA_963631865.1 Eggerthellaceae bacterium | reverse complement strand
AGCCTATTGTTATTGAGCGAGGGAAAGATGTCAGTGAGAGAAAGAAGGATCTCGCATTGCTCAATCGAAACGAGACTCTCGATCCGGAATCGAATTATGCTTTCGGCGAGGGCGGCGCAGGTACATTCTCTGATGGCAAACTGTTTACTCGCAGCACCAAACGAGGCTCTGTACGTAAGATTCTCGAAGTCTTTTGCCATCATGGTGCAAGCCACGATATCCTCATTGACGCCCATCCTCATATTGGAACAGATAAACTGCCATACGTCATTCGCGCCATGCGTGAGACAATTATCAATAATGGAGGTGAGGTCCTTTTCGGAAAGAAGGTAGTCGAAATCCTCAAAGACGGAGATAAAGCCACTGGCGTGAAACTCGCTTCGGGGGAGACAATCGAGGGTGAGGCCGTAATTCTTGCTACTGGCCATTCTGCTCGCGACGTGTATGAGATGCTCAATAAGCAAGGCATTGCCCTTGAGCAAAAAACGTGGGCTATGGGTGTGCGTGTCGAGCACCCACAAGAACTCATTGATCAGATTCAGTATCATTCGCCAGAGGGACGAGGCGAATATTTGCCTGCTGCCTCATATTCGCTTGTAACTCAAGTGGAAGGCCGTGGCGTTTACTCTTTCTGTATGTGCCCGGGAGGTTTCATTGTCCCCGCAATGACAGGCCCAAATCAGCAGGTTGTTAACGGTATGTCGCCTTCTCATCGTGGTTCGCCATTTGCGAATAGCGGCATAGTTGTCGAGATCCGCCCGGAGGATATTGGTGAGTACGCCAATGATGGTGTGCTTGGCGGCATCCATTATCAGGAGGAACTTGAGCGACTTGCCTATGTTAACGGCGGTCATGGTGTTGTTGCACCTGCACAGGGGCTCGCGGACTTCGTCAAAGGCCGCCTTTCGTACGATTTGCCAGAATGCTCATACGTACCAGGCGTCGTATCGTCACCACTGCATTTCTGGTTGCCAGAGAATATAGGAGAGCGTCTTCGCAAGGGTTTTGCCGAGTTCGGCAAGCATGCCAATGGCTTCGTTACGAATGAGGCTTTGGTTGTCGGTGTTGAGAGCCGCACATCTTCGCCTGTCCGCATCTCACGCGACGATGAGACTCTTGAGAGCAAAAGTCTTGCAGGACTTTATCCCTGTGGTGAGGGCGCCGGATATGCCGGAGGCATTGTCTCGTCTGCTATCGATGGTGAGCTTTGTGCCGAGATGATTGCGCAGAAACTATCTTGCTGATAGCCTTTTTCGCAATGTTTTAAGAGCAATGTTGTGATATGAAAGATTACGCTGCGGTCTTAAAGCAATATTGGGGTTACGACTCTTTCAGGTCTATCCAGTTGGATATTATCAACTCGATAGGCGAAGGGAGGGATACACTTGGCCTTATGCCTACCGGTGGTGGTAAATCTATCACTTTCCAGGTGCCTGCTTTGGCCAAGGATGATGGTGTGTGCCTTGTGATAACCCCACTTTTGGCCTTGATGAAGGATCAGGTAGCCAGCCTTCGCAAAAAGGGAATCTTAGCTCATTCTGTAAATTCCTCGATGCGGCACGATGAGGTCTTGGCTGCCTATGATAATTGTATCTATGGCGCTTGCCGTTTCCTATATGTGTCTCCAGAGAGGCTGCAATCCGACCTTTTTCTCGAGAAAATTGCGAATATGCGTATCTCTATGCTCGTTGTTGACGAGGCGCATTGTATCTCGCAATGGGGCTATGATTTCCGTCCTTCTTATCTCCACATTGCCGAACTTCGTGATATACTGCCAAATGTGCCAGTGCTTGCCCTTACGGCCACTGCGACACCAAAAGTAGCGAAGGACATAATGGAGAAACTCCGTTTCCGAACACCCAATCTTTTCAAGATGAGTTTCGAGCGGAAAAATATCTCCTATATTGTCCGAAAGTGCGAGAATAAGGAGGTACAGATGGTCCAAATTCTCAATCGTGTGCCAGGCTCGGCTATTGTCTATGTACGCAACAGACGGCGCACTCGGGAATATGCTGAAATACTAAAACGAGCGGGTATATC
>CAVGTO010000301.1:0-2042 GCA_963631865.1 Eggerthellaceae bacterium | reverse complement strand
CATTTTAGGCGTTTTCGTGCGCAATTTGAAATGTATCTTATTCTAACTATGCGACAGCGAATGCAAACGTTATTATAGCTTGAAATCGACGGCTACGCTAAGTGTATTCAGTCCATTTTTGTCCGCTATGAATACCTGATGCTCTCCGAATATGCTATATGTATAGTCAATTCCAATTGCAAGGCGTGGCGTCAAGCCTTTGCGAATGCTAACTGGAATTTTTACTCGTTGCACAAACTCCGCTTTTGTGCTTTGGCTCTTTAGGTTGCATATCGCTTGGCAACCTATGCGCCCTGTTATCTGCGTCTTGTCCCACGTCCGTTCTACTCCAACGATACCTCCACAGGCCGATACGTTTTTTGTATAACCAGTAGGGTTGTAGAACAGTCGCCTCTGTTCAAAATAAAAGCCGAAGAAGAGCCCGGAAGCCCTTCTCCAGCTTATTGATTCCGAGATGCTTATCTCTACATCTTTATTGGAGATTCCGATATAGTTTGCAAATGAGCACTTTGCGTATACTGCAATAGTGGCAGCCTCACTCAGTTTGTAGCCTGCGCCACAATCTATGTTGCCTGCCAAATAACTAGTGCTTCCGCATCCGTAGCCTGTGCGGCAAAGACCTCTGAGTGTCCACTGTTGCCGCAAATCCTTGCTCACTTTGATTGTGGCTGCGTCGAAATAGCTTTGCCCATGAGCAAAGTTGGCCGACAGCGCAAAAAACAGCAATGCTAAAATCAACCGATGCCACAAAGCATCGGCTAACACTGCCATTTGCTTGCCAGCCATTTTCTCTTTGTTGCCGATTAAACAAGTGCGGCTATTTCCGACTTGATTTTTGCGGCGAGCGCATCTGCCTCTTGCTCGGTATGGGCCTCGGCGTAGATGCGGATAATGGGCTCCGTGTTTGACTTGCGGAGGTGTACCCAGCTCTCTGCAAAGTCAATCTTAACGCCGTCAATGTCGTTAATCTTGTCACCCTTGTGGTTCTCCTTTACCTTGGCAAGGAGGGCATCTACGTTTGTGCCGGGGCGGAGGTCGATGCGATTCTTGGAGATGACGTAAGAGGGGTAGGTGGCCCTAAGTTCAGTAGGCTTCTTGCCAGACTTAGCCATCTGCGTGAGCATAAGCGCAATGCCGACAAGTGCGTCGCGGCCATAATGGCATTCGGGATAGATGACGCCGCCATTGCCCTCGCCGCCAATTACTGCATGAGTCTCTTTCATCTTGTTGACGACGTTGACTTCACCAACGGCTGCAGCCTGATACGTGCCGCCATGGCGCTCTGTGACATCGCGGAGTGCGCGGCTGGAGGAGAGATTGCTGACGGTTGAGCCTGGTGTGTGGGTAAGGATGTAATCAGCAATGGATACAATGGTGTACTCCTCACCAAACATCGTACCGTCTTCGCAAATGAATGCAAGGCGGTCCACGTCAGGGTCTACGACAAAGCCAATGTCTGCTTTTTGCTCTGCTACAAGAGCGGAAATATCTGTCAAGTTCTGTGGCAGTGGCTCTGGATTGTGCGCAAATTTACCGTTGGGCTCAAGGTTGAGACCGTAGACAGTCTTTACGCCCAACTTCTCAAAGAGCTTGGGCAGGATGACGCCACCGACAGAGTTGATAGTGTCCACCGCTACCTTGAAGTTCGCTTTCTTTATGGCTTCGACATCCACAAGTTTGAGGTTCAACACCTTGTTGATGTGGTAGTCGGAATAGTCCTTGGTTGTGAGGCTGCCGAGCTCGGTAACCTCCGCTGCGTCGTAATCCTCTTTGGCTGCGGTGTCGAGTACCTCTGCGCCTTGTGCGGCAGTAAGGAACTCACCGTTCTGATCCAGAAGTTTCAGAGCGTTCCATTGCATTGGATTGTGGCTGGCTGTGATAATGATGCCGCCATCAGCTTTCTCGCCCGTAACGGCAATCTCCGTTGTCGGGGTGGTGGCGAGGTCGATATCGATGACATCAACACCCATACCCATAAGGGTGCCTACAACGATATTGCGGACCATCGGCCCCGAGATGCGAGCGTCGCGGCCCACTACCAC
>CAVGTO010000300.1:0-2046 GCA_963631865.1 Eggerthellaceae bacterium | reverse complement strand
CCTCATCATAGCCAAGTGGGACAATTGTAGGGTTGTCTGAGTTGCGAAACCTAACGTCATTTCGGATAATGTCACCATCACCGACAAAAATCATTTTCGAGGGAGCGCTGCTATCGACATTGTATCGGCCTCGCTCTGATGCTCCTGCTGGCACACGGCGATGCGTAAAAACGGAGTTAAAACTACCTTCCTCAAGCAAAGCCATGGTAAGATATTTCTGAGGGAAGTCAGCGGGGTCTTGCTTACGATGCATCGACATAAGTTCTGCAATAACAGGAGCTGGAGTGACGCGCGTATAGGCTGAAGAGCGTAAAAGTTGCGCCCTTGTGAGAGTGGAGCACTCCCCAACAGTGTCTATCGGTGTTGCGAAATCGCCATGCACAAAATTGACATTGCGAGTCACAGGACTAGCCATATTTGTGGCCAAAAGAGGGCCAAAGAGCCAAGGCATTGGCACAATTTTAGACTGGCCATCGGCACTCGGGACACTAATAGGAGCCATACCGCAATTCATATCCTCAATTACAGTCGGACGCATACGAACGCCATAGACAAAGAGCATATCATCGAGGTTGAGATCGAGAGGCAGACCAACTGTCTGGGGACTATCTCTTAAAGAGTCGAGTGTCAAGTTTACGGCATCGAGAAGCCAAAGTACACGTCCGCCACGCATAACATATTGATCTATGGCGTACTTGTCTTTCTCTGGAAATGGCTTTGTGGGCTTTGCGATGATGAGAACTTTATAGGGGTTGAGGATTGAAGGGTCTGAACCTATTTGACCTCTGTCTACATTAAAATATTTAGCGAGCGACTCTGTAGCCTCAACAACATCATACTCATCAAGTTCGCCATGGCCTTCAAGGAAAGCTACTTTGGGAGTTTCGTCCCTTGTAAGGCGGCATATAGCTTCCGTCAGCTTATATTCTAGACCTTCGATTGAGCGATTTAAAGACTCCTCGCCCGAAAGGCCTTGTATATTCTCGAGAAGGTTGAGCCAGAGGACTTTGTCGCCAACGTAAACTTGCGCATAAGGGTAAACTATTGTTCGAGTTTTTTGCCCATCCTCCTTTGTCTCAAAAACAGGCACACCAGCGAGCCTTACTTTTTCAAGTTCAGAGGCAAAGTTCTTTGCCTCATCCTTAGACATCTCCAACGGATTGACAGAAACCACCCTCACACCATAAGGCGAAACATATGACAGCTCTTGGCACAACTCAATAGTTTGGCGTCGAAGCCTTCGGAAACCAGGATTGAGTTCACCATCAAGATAAAGACGGACAACGACAGTTGAACTGAGACTATCCGCATAACTCTTGCTCACGTCAGAAAGAGTAAAACGTTTCTCAGACGTCAAGTCGGCCCTAAAGTGGAAAAGAGAGACGAGGAAACAAGCAGCCACAGAGACAGCCACAGATATCCCGAAATTACGGAAACGCCTACGCTCATTGCTAAGCATGAGAACAGTTGCCGCACCGAAACAAATGCAGACAGCAATAAAATAGACAACATCACGAATATCCACAACGCCTCTGCTGACGGACGAATAGTGCTCAGCAATGCCAAAACTCATAAGAGCAGCAGCCCAGTCGGACTGAGGTGAAACAGATGCAATCATATCGAAGCCCACATAAAGCACAGCACAGGATGCAGCACCGACCACGAAGGCAACTATCTGGTTATCCGTTATTGACGATGCGAAAATGCCAATCGACATATAAGCAGCAGAAAGCAGCAGAAGAGCGATATAAGAGCCTAACGTACCACCTACATCAATGTTACCTTGCGGAGAGCCAAGAGCGCATACTACAAACACATAAACAATCGTAGGCGCGATGGAGACAAGCACAAGCGAAAAGCCTGCAAGAAACTTAGCAAAAACCAAACGCCACGCAGGCATAGGTTTTAAAAGAAGGAGATCAAGCGTACCAGACTTTCGCTCCTCTGCAATGAGACGCATCGAGACCGCGGGGACAAGGAAAAGATAAATCCACGGCGCGATATCGAATAAAGCATCAAGAGAGGCATATCCGCTGTATATAATGT
>CAVGTO010000299.1:0-2051 GCA_963631865.1 Eggerthellaceae bacterium | reverse complement strand
ATCACGGGCTCGACGGGTGGCGGGGTGAGCGTTGGGCGTTTCATTTTTTTACTCTCTATTGAAACTTTTCGGGCGGCTAAGATACGCAATAGTTCACACTCCGCAATGCGCAGCGGACGATAGGCCACAACCAAAGATTCGCTCCCGAGTATCAAAAATCAAACGGATTGATTTGTTTCCGCAAAATCAAACTAAATGATTTGCCACCCGCACATCAGTAATTTTGATAACACCAACATTGATTCTGGTTGTGAGGGGAAAGAGATATAGATGTAGTTTTGCAAAAACAGTGAAAGAGATACAACTATGAAAATAAAGTTCTTATCAACCATCGCGGCCACAATCGCCACAGCCCTCGGCATCGGCGCATGCTCACATTGCCAGGCTGCGGAGAACGGCGACGAGACCAGCAAAACAGAAACAGCAACCACCATGACAGGCAAGGAAATACTCGTAACCTACTTCTCCCACACAGGCGAGAACTACGCCGTGGGCGTAATCAGCGAAGGCAACACAGCCGTGATAGCCAAGATGATAGCAGCCGAGACTGACGGCACGCTCTTCGAGATCAAGACCGAGAAAGCGTACTCCGAAAGCTATGACAAGTGCGTGGACGAGGCCAAGAAAGAGCAGGAGGCTGGCGCTCGCCCCGCCATCGTGGGCGACATAGACGTAGAGAACTACGATGTAATCTTCATTGGCTATCCCAACTGGTGGGGCGACTGCCCAATGGCCGTCTACACCTTCATCGAGAAGCACAAATGGGCGGGCAAGACCGTAGTGCCATTCTGCACCCACGAGGGCAGCGGCCTCTCTGGCACCGACAAGAACATCCATCAAGCCTGCAAGGGCTCGACGCTCCTCAAGGGTTTCGCCCTCCGCGGCAAGACGGCTCAGAAAGAGCGCGACGAGGCCAAGACGGCCGTCAAGAGTTGGCTCGGCAAAATAGGCTTCTAAGCCACAACAGACAACAATCGTTTTTCTATTTTGCGTCCGGGCGGGGCTGCGCTTCTATTGCGCGGCTCCGCCTTGTGTGTTGTTAGCCCCACCCCCCAAAAAAGCAACACGGCGAACTACCCAAACAAAACAGGGTAGCTCGCCGCAACAATATCATTAAGCACAAAAGAAAAAAAGAGGAAGCCTAAAGGCATAACCAACAACAGCAAACCCGTAACCAGCTAACTGTGAACTGTTAACTGCTAACTGATTAGTCGTCCACAGCAATCTTAGCCAGTCCGCCCTCGCTTGTCTCCTTATAGACAGAAGGAAGGTCGTGACCCGTCTGCTTCATAACCTCAACAACGTGGTCAAACGACACTCTGTGGCGACCATCGGAGAATGTGGAATAGAGATTTACGTCGAGGGCGCGAGCCGCCGCATACGCATTGCGCTCGATACAGGGAATCTGGACCATTCCGCAAATAGGGTCGCACGTCATGCCAAGATGATGCTCGAGACCCATCTCGGCGGCATACTCAATCTGCGTGGTGCTACCGCCAAATAGCTGATTAGCAGCGGCCGACGCCATAGCACACGCCACGCCGACCTCGCCCTGGCAACCAACCTCGGCACCGGCAATAGACGCATTCTCCTTGACAATGTCTCCAACAAGCCCTGCCGTTGCCAAAGCTCGCAGGATGCGCTTATCAGAGAACTCACGCGATACAGCCAAATGATAAAGCACGGCTGGCATAACACCACACGAACCACATGTAGGAGCCGTCACAATCCGTCCGCCACCTGCATTCTCCTCGCTCACCGCCAACGCGTAGGCAAAGACGAGACCACGGCTCTGGAGGCTCGGCTTCGAGCCACTCGAGCGGTAGTAATAAGATGCGGCCTTGCGTCTCAAGTGGAGAGGACCGGGAAGCACGCCCTCATTGTCGAGTCCATTGCGGATGGACTGTTTCATTGTCTCCCACACCTCGGCGAGGTAGTCCCATACGTCGGACTCCTCATGCTCATCCACATACTCCCAGTAACTCTTGCCTGTCTTGCTACACCAGTGGATAATGTCCGTCATATGCGTAAGCGGATATATATCCGCCTGC
>CAVGTO010000298.1:0-2063 GCA_963631865.1 Eggerthellaceae bacterium | reverse complement strand
CTAAAGGGCTCTTCCACGGGGCAATCAGCGAGAGTGGAGGTTCTTTTTGGCCCGTTGCCTCATCGAGAAATGGCAACACGGCAATGTTGACGAGTAAAGATGCAGAAAAGGCGGGCGTTGAACTACAGCAAAAGCTCAAGGCCAAAAACTTAAAGCAACTTCGGAAAGTGCCATTTGAAGAGATTGTAAATAACACAATGATGGAGTCTTTCTGGCCCTGCGTCGACGGCTACGCAATAACAGACGACCAGTACAAGCTCTACGAGAAAGGCGAATATAACGACATAAACGTACTCATTGGCACAAACAGCGACGAGGGTAGCATGTTCTGCCGCCCGATTAGCGTAGAGGCCTACGAAAGCAATGTTCGCAATACATATGGAGATTGGGCCGACAAAGCACTCGAAATATATCCCGCAAAGAGCAAAGAGGAGACGTACTTTGCCCAATCTGACATCTTCCGCGACGGTTCGTTTGCTTGGGGGACGTATGCTTGGGCAAACCTTCAAAGAAAGACTGGTAAAGCAAAAGTCTTCATATATTACTTCGATCAAGATTCAGAGAACACAATAATCCGCAGCCGCAAAGGAGGCGCAAGTCATGTGGCCGAGATGCCATTTATCTACGGATATACATTCGGGTCCGGTAAAATGACGGCTACGGAAGTTCATATGCAGCAAATCATGTCGCAATACTGGATAAACTTCACAAAGACAGGAGATCCGAACGGCGAGACCCTACCCTACTGGACTCTGTATGAGCAAGGAGAACCTACGGTGATGATTATGCACGAAGGCTTCCATCTCGGCCCAGTACAAAATCAGAAGCAAATGGACTTCTTCGAGGATTTCTTCAAAGCCAAAAGAGCCAAAGAATAATAGAATATGACACAAGCAGCAGGCCTATCAATTCAGGCATTGGGGGCCTGCTAATTTTGGGTGTTGGAAGAAAAGTAAAACGGGTTACTGCCGCGAAGATATGTCTACCAATGAGACAAATTTAGTATTGTATCTTTGGGACAGCAAAACTAAAAACAGAGTAAGCGATGAAAGACGTAATGATACTCACCGGAGCCGGGCAGATTGGCATGGCCATTGCACGTCGAATGGGCTACGTGATAAAAATAATCGTTGGGGATAAAAGCAAAAAAATGCGGACACAATTGTAGACATACTGAACAAAGCAGGCTACGATGCGGAAGCAATGGAGACGGACATCTCAAGTCGCGGGTCAATATTGGCTATGCTCAACAACGCTAAGGAATACGGCGAGATTTCGATGCTCGTGAATGCAGCAGGCGTCTCACCAAGCCAAGCCACCATCGAGACAATACTCAAAGTCGACCTTTACGGCACGTCTGTCTTGCTGGAAGAGGTTGGCAAAGTCATAAAACGAGGAGGTGTGGGCGTGACCATATCAAGCCAATCAGGCCACCGGATGCCCGCACTCACGCCAGAGCAGGACGAGCAATTGGCAACGACGCCGACCGAGGACCT
Source organism: Eggerthellaceae bacterium (assembly GCA_963631865.1). GTDB lineage: Bacteria > Bacteroidota > Bacteroidia > Bacteroidales > Marinilabiliaceae > W3P20-009. The sequence goes on along the minus strand of CAVGTO010000298.1, from coordinate 567 downwards.
CCTAAACCTCGAGTTACTCCAACCGAAGAATATTCGCGACACGCTCCACGCATACCAATTGGCCAAGCGCTGCAACGTAAAACGTGTAATGGGCGAAGCCATAAAATGGTGCGAACGAGGAGCCCGCATAAACTCAATATCCCCAGGCATAATCGTAACGCCACTCGCAATAGACGAATTCAATGGTCCACGTGGTGACTTTTACAAAAACATGTTCGCCCAATGCCCTGCTGGTCGCCCTGGCACAGCCGACGAAGTAGCAAACGTAGCCGAACTTCTTATGAGCAGGAAAGGCGACTTCATAACAGGCTCAGACTTTCTGATGGACGGAGGAGCTACCGCATCGTATTTCTATGGCCCTCTAAAGCCATAATTCCCAATTCCACAAAAGACTCAAAGGCCGACGGCATAACTTTGCTGTCGGCCTTTTGTGTTTTATCTATACATTTCCAATTAGTATCATTAACTTTGCAAAAGTTTCAGATTGAAACCAAGAATAAACCAAGACACAACAGATTAAAAGAAAGCAATGGATTTAATACAGCATTGGCTCACATCGGTAAGTGA
>CAVGTO010000297.1:0-2112 GCA_963631865.1 Eggerthellaceae bacterium | reverse complement strand
GGCAAGAGCTGCTTTCTCGTCCTCGTCATAGCATCCGCAGTCTATAATGATGCACTCTCCACTGCCGTCGCTGACGACATAAGTGTTCTCGCGCATCATATTGACGCTGAAACATTTGATGTTGAGCATCGTTTATTTTTCAGTTTGATTGTACTCCCATGGGTTTTCTGTTATGCCTGCCAACTTTACCATTGCGGCATGCGTGCGCTTGCGGAGGTCGTCGATTACGGATCTCTTATCACCCTTTAACGCTGGGTCGGGGAATATTGGCTCTCCAACGTTGAGCGTTACGCAGGCCTCTTTGCCGAAGAGCTTAAGGAAACCCTTGCGCTCACGGTATGAATATGCCATAGGAATAATAGGCAAATTGTATTTCTCCGCGAAGTTGAATGCGCCTTTCTTAAATGGACGTATAGGCGTGTAGAATTGCCAACGGCTCTGCTCTGCGAAAAAGTGCATCCAATAGCCTTTCTCGTGGAAGTAGTCGAAAGCCTGATTGAATTTCTTTATTGCCGAGAGACCTTTTTCTGGAATGGGTACGCCGCCCATCTCGACCATTCGCGTGCGGTCTTTGCCTGCCATCTGACCAGCAAAGATAGGGAAGCGAAGCTGGCGCCAGCCAACAGCATTGAAAACTCCGCACATATCCCAACGGAATACGTGGTTGCAGACGGTCATTGCGCCACCCTGCAGCTTGTCCATATTCTTGGTGATGTTCTCCTTCCCTTTCATCTTAAATCCATACCGGAACTTGTTAAGGAAGGTAATCAGAGTGCGAGACTGGAAGTAATAGAGCCAGTTGAGGATGCGGAACTTAAGTGAGTTATCCACATATGGATAATCTGCATCCACATTTACCTCGTAAATCTTTTTAATCGGCAGTAAGTGCGCATGTGGGTCTTCGCCTCCATACATGACATACTCGTCGTCGGTTGGGACGAATCTGTCGGCTTCAACCTTCAGTTTGTCGTATAATGGCGGGAGTTTCTTCTCGTTCTCGGTGTTTTCCATAACTGTTGGGTTTAAAAAAATCGACAGTCTACTCCCTCCGTTGGAAGTAAACTGTCGATTGTGTTGTTTTCCTTACTTGGACTCGGACTCGGCGTCCGAACCATTCTCGACCGACATGATAGCTGCCTTTGCGAAGGTGGCCTTGACGCCCTCTGCAATTTCGAGGACAACCTCATTCTCCTTGACAGAAGCAACCTTAGCCTTGAGGCCACTGGTAGTCATCACGTGGTCGCCCTTCTTGAGTGCGTCACGCATCTTCTGGTCCTCCTTCTGCTTCTTCTGCTGGGGGCGAATCATCATGAAGTAGCAGATGACTACGATGAGGATGAGGGGAAGGAAGGTCATCAGAGCGCTACCCTGGGGCTGAGGTGCGGCGGGAGCCTGGAGAAGTGTGTTGAACATAATATTGTAATTCGTTTTATTTGTTACGTTTGTCTTATTCCACGTCGGCCACTACAATTATTTCAATCTGCTGTCCATTGTTGGCGTCTATAGTGACCTTGTGGAACTGTTTTCCCGAGACTCCTTGTGCGTCGTACTCGAGTCTAAGTGTAGCGGTTCCGTTGCCATTGACTACGTCGCTGCTTACGGTGGCCTCTACACAAGAGCAATCTGTAGCTACTTCAGTGAGCTTTATGTCCGCATTCCCTTCGTTGGATATCTTTGTCGAGGCTGAGACAATGTCATCTGCGCTAATTGAGCCCAAGTCAATCAGATTTGTGGAAGCTGAAAGCGCATTCGATTCTGCTTGGCATTCGTTTGGCGTAGTTTCGGCAACTTTGTCCTGACTTTGCACTCCGCATCCGACAGCCATAAACGAGGCTGCCGTTATTGCGATACTAAGCGAGATGCTCAACCTTTTCATCGTGGACATGCAGAACTAGGCTCAAGGTTAGAAGAGCTGAGATTCGCTAATTCGCTTATCTTCAACCAACTGCCTTACAATCTTTTCGAGAATGCCGTTGATGTAAATATTGCTCTTGTCCGTTGAGTAATACTTGGAAATCTCAATGTACTCGTTGAGGGTGACTTTTATGGGGATGTTCACCATTGCGGTCATCTCGGCGATTGCCATATCGATGAGGAGCACATCCATAAGGG
>CAVGTO010000296.1:0-2119 GCA_963631865.1 Eggerthellaceae bacterium | reverse complement strand
CCCTCATGAAGCGCATCGTCGAGCTCAAGGAGCGCGACTTCGCTGACAAGGACAAGTTCGACTACGCCCCCCAGAATTTGGAGGACGCAATGGACAACTACGACCGCGTACTCGACATCGTTGGCGAGATTTGCGGCGACATCATCGGCCCCAACGCCGAGGGTGTCGACCACGACGGCCCTAAGTGCGAGAACGGCCGCGTAATCTACGCTCCCGGCACCGCCGTCAACCTCGACGCCACCCGCAAGGCCGGCCTCATGGGCATGGCTATGCCCCGTCGCTTTGGTGGTCTCAACTTCCCCATCGTGCCCTACATCATGGCAGCTGATATGGTATCGAGTGCCGATGCAGGCTTCGAGAACCTCTGGGGCCTCCAGGATTGCGCAGAGACTCTCTATGAGTTCGGCAATGAGGACCAGAAGCAGCGTTTCCTGACCCGCGTATGCGCTGGCGAGACCATGTCTATGGACCTCACCGAGCCCGACGCAGGTTCAGACCTTCAGAGCGTCATGCTCAAGGCCACATACAGCGAGGCCGACGGTTGCTGGCTTCTCAACGGCGTCAAGCGCTTCATCACCAACGGTGACGCCGACATCCACTTGGTTCTCGCCCGCTCAGAGGAGGGCACCAAGGACGGCCGCGGCCTTTCGATGTTCATCTACGACAAGCGCCAAGGTGGCGTAGACGTACGCCGCATCGAGAACAAGATGGGTATCAAGGGTTCGCCTACCTGCGAGCTCGTGTATAAGAACGCACACGCAGAGCTCTGCGGCGACCGTAAGCTCGGCCTCATCAAGTACGTCATGGCCCTCATGAACGGCGCACGCCTCGGCATCGCAGCCCAAGGCGTCGGCATCAGCCAGGCAGCTTACAACGAGGCTCTCGCCTATGCCAAGGACCGCAAACAGTTCGGCAAGGCCATCATCGAGTTCCCCGCAGTGGCCGACATGCTCTCGACCATCAAGGCTAAACTCGACGCCAGCCGCGCCCTCCTCTATGAGACCGCACGTTTCGTGGACGTCTACAAGGCTCTCGACGACATCAGCAAGGAACGCAAGCTCACCCCCGAGGAGCGTCAGGAGCAGAAGAAGTTCGCCAAGCTCGCCGACGCTTTCACTCCCCTCGCAAAGGGCATGGGCAGCGAGTTCGCCAACCAGAACACCTACGACTGCATCCAGATTCACGGCGGTTCGGGCTTCATGAAGGAATATAAGTGCGAGCGCATCTACCGCGACGCACGTATCACCTCCATCTACGAGGGCACGACTCAGCTCCAGGTTGTCGCAGCCATCCGCTACGTGACCAGCGGCGCCTACGCAGCCAAGATCTCCGAGTACGATCAGATCCCCGTAGCTCCCGAGTTCGACATCTTCAAGAATAAGCTGAAGGACATGGCTGACAAGACTCAGATGGCGGTCAACCAGATCAACGAGGCTAAGAATCAGGAACTCCATGACCTCGTGGCACGTCGCCTCTACGAGATGACCGCCTACACCGTCATGGGTTACCTCATCCTCCACGATGCCAATGAGGAGCCCGAGATGTTCGGCACTTCCGCCCGCGTCTTCATCCGTTACGCAGAGGCCGAGGTCGAGAAGCACATCACCTTCATCCGTAAGTTCCAGGAGGAGAACCTCGCTGACTACAGGAAAGCTTAACCCAGTTCTCAGTGCACAGTTAACAGTTCACAGTTGACTGGCTGTTTGAGACTGTAACTTTCATTTTATTTTATCCCCTGCCGGGCTTTTGCTTGGCGGGGGATTTTTTTTCAGTTCACAGTTTTCGGTGCACAGTTCACAGTTGACTGGGTACTACAACCACGAATCCTCGGGGGCTAATTTCCCTGCCTGCCGCACATTTGAGATGCTATTGAGAATCTGAATGCAGAGAAAATCATTCAAAGAATTCTGCCTTGAAATTTGGAAGTATATACATATATATTAGCCGATTATATAAATTCACATACTTTTCATCTATTATAATTCTAAGAAATATTACGCAATATATGAGCACCAAGCCGGAGATTCAGATTGTATCGGATGAGATTAGAAAAGCCGTAATTGAATTTACCAAGGAACTTTGGGTCTATTGGGATGATGTGCCAAAGAACGTCCAAGCT
>CAVGTO010000295.1:0-2124 GCA_963631865.1 Eggerthellaceae bacterium | reverse complement strand
GATGGTTATCTCGTTACTGGCATTACGATCGACAATGAGCTTGCCACTGTCGAGATATCGACAGACGGAGTGGTAGGCGAGAGCAAAGTCATAACCAATGGAGTAGAGGCTGTCGTAGCTTCGCAACGTGTATCCTCCAGCGAGATGGCTGTGCTTATCACAACGACAAGTGGCAGTCATAGGTACATAACCTTTAGCGTATAAGACTCCCACGCAGGAGCATAATTTTATTCCGCCTCTTCGGTCCTTAAAGATTGGAGAGGCGGAGTTTTTTTTATTTGGGATGTTAGGAATTGAAGGTTTTGTAGGCGGATTGGTTATATAAGGTTTCCGATTGTGAGTTTAAAAAGTTAATTTCGCATATATATCATGCAAAAGATTATCTCACACATAATACCTATACTTGCATCCATACTTATCGCAATGTGTTCAACGAATGCATTAGCGCAGGACGAACGTGTCCGGACGCAAGCCCAAGCAGGAGAAAGCATTGACCAACTGCTTATTAGGAATAAAGTTGACGTAAGTCAGCACAACCTTTTCATAGCCATAAACTGGCCACGCCTAACCGCCGACGACATGCTGATGCTCGGCTTCAACTATTACCTACCGACAAAAAGCGACATAGCAAACTCCAAAGTCCTCATTGAGCGCGAGAAAAAAGCCCGCGCCGAAAAAATGGCGGCGAAACAGCAAGCCACAAAAACAACAGAGGACAAAGTGACCACTCAGGCCGCCGAGAAAACGTCATCAAATAAAAGTGACGCAAAGGCGGAGATGAAGGCAATCACGGCGCAACAGTCAAACAAAGAGCAAGGGAAAACAGCAGCGCCACAGAATGCCAAATTCTACACGGAGCCACTATTTGGCAAAGCCAATGAACGCGTAGACTATGTAGACAACAAACTCCAGGGAGCAACATATTACCTCGTGAGTGGGCACGGAGGCCCCGACCCGGGAGCCATGGGCACATATAACGGGCAAACTATATGCGAAGACGAATACGCATACGACGTAATCCTCCGCCTCGCCCGCCAATTAATAAGCCATCGTGCAACGGTTCACTTGATAATCCAAGATCCCAACGACGGGATACGTGACGACGCAGCACTCACGTGCGACGACGACGAGACATGTATGGGGGCGCCAATCCCCCTCGACCAGGTTGAGCGGCTCAAACAACGCTCAGACACTATAAATTCCCTCTATGTGAAAGAGCGCAAAGGATATTGCAGGTCGGTTTTCATCCACGTAGACAGCCGTAGCAAAGACAAGCGTATCGACATATTCTTCTACCATTATAAGAAGAGCGTCAGAGGAGAACGACTTGCCAAAGGATTACAAAAAAAGATGGCGGCAAAATACGCCAAGCACCAGCCAAACCGCGGATTTAGCGGCGAGGTGAAGGAACGCGACCTATACGTGCTCCGCGAAACAGACCCTGCCGGCGTATTCATCGAGATTGGCAACATACAGAACAGCCAAGACATGGTACGCCTCGCCAAGTCTAACAACCGCGAAGCCATGGCGCGATGGATGGCTGAAGCTCTAATTGAAGACTATCGAAACAAATAGTCGAACGACAGCACAAAAGAACGAAACTCAAACGGCATATCGTCCGTAAAAGAATATGTCAGACGGATGGATAGAGGCGGAAAGCCCTTTACATCAAGTTGACCGACAGCAAAAGAACTCGCAAGCGAAGCGATGGAGAACAACTACAGAGAGAGCCCCAAGGCTGCGACATATAGCGTAAAGTCGGACTGCACAGTGCAAGAATTTTTCGAGCGCCAGATGCAGGGCAAGAGCAAGACAAACCAGAAGCAATTGCTCAGCAAGGGAGCAGTGAAGATTGGAGACAGAGTTCTCCGTCATCTCGACGACATTATCCTTGCCGGCTCAACAGTCACGATTTCGGCCAAGCCCGAGCCTCACTTTATAATGCCACAGGGACTGCGCATTGTATATGAGGACGATTGGATTATCGTAGTAAACAAGGACTCTGGCTTGCTTACCATTGCCACGGAGACAGAGAAGGAGCATACGGCGTTTGCGTACCTCTCGGCATACCTCAAGTTCTACAATCGGAAGGATAAGATTTTCATTGTCCATCGAATTGACAGG
>CAVGTO010000294.1:0-2131 GCA_963631865.1 Eggerthellaceae bacterium | reverse complement strand
GAGATGAACAGTTCCGTCATCACCATCGTCGACGACGACATCGTGCCTCTGCTCCTTAAGTATATCGAGAAACTCGACCATGTGAACCTCGAGAATGGCATCCGTGCCTTCGTCTGGAACATTGAGCAGATGTACTAAGGTGTCCAAAGATATTTACACTGTGTGGACGAACACGCATTCTTAACGAGCCGAAATAGGCAACAACAGAAATAGCAGCGGTTCTTCAACACCCTGCACCGACAGCAACAGACACATCTGAATAGTTTGGTTTTTGATTAGTGAGAAAAGCGAACCCTGCGCACGCCTTGGTGGCGACGCGGGGCGCTTTTTTTTGTATTCTGTTACTTAGAATGTCTTGCCAATCTCATATTTAACTCCAGCTCGGAATGCAAAGCTGTGGTAAAGTTCGCCAAAATCATAAGTGAAATTTGTGCTGACGCTTAGTCCATGGCGTAGGGCGAGGTGGAGATTGAGTTTGGTGTACATCTCGTTCTTGGGAGTTGCGAAGAAGTAATTGGGCAGCTCGTCCCAACTGAGGTTGTGGTCGCCGGTGTATTTCTCACAGTAGTTGCCGTAATTGCGGGATATCGTTGCTCGGAAGTTGTACGACAATCGTTCCTTCAAAATGTCGCCGGCCACGCCGATATTTACGGCTCTGATGCGGATATTCGCAAATGTGTCGTCGAGCGTCATCGTGCCATCGGTGGCGTAGCGGCTGACTGTCTCTTTTGTGTGGAAGAGCGCATTACCCATCGAGAGGCCACCACGTGTCCATCCTTGTTCAATGCAGTAGTTGTAGAGGTATTTCATGCGTCCTCCATAACTCAGTCCTCGGTTGTACATGTCGCGACAGAAGGCGTAAAAGGTGTCGTTGTCCACGATCTTTGTGCCTGTCTTGGACTCCCATTCCTCGACGTCAGCCTCGACAAAGACATTGTCTCTGAGGTATTGTGCATTCGCTTCGTTTACGTCGCCTGGCCAGTAGAGCCCCATACTGCCGTTACGTGTCGGCAAATAAGGGTCGGGCAATCCCTCGCCTCCTTGCCAATCGGTCTTGACAAACTCCAAGGAGACATCCTTTACGTGTACACTTCTCTTTAGTTGAATTTGCAATCCCAAAGTGAAGTCGTCCCACATATGCGATGTGAATTTTCTCGCAATCGCATCGGTGAATAGTTTCTGATGATAAATCTTTCCACTTATACCAGTCTCTGGCACGTCGAAGTCGAATCCGCAATCCCACATGCCTTGGTGACCTCCCGCCGCATTTGTAGTCTCGCCTCTGAAAGCTTGTCCAAAGACTTTAATGTCGCCATGCCTTCCAAGAATGGAATTCATAAAGTCGATGGGTATCTTAGTCCCGTCGGACAAAGTACCGCCCATTACAACACTGTGGCACAATCCGATATAAGGCTTTAAGAACCAAGTGCCAATTCGTCCGTAGGCAAATTTCTCGTGGAAAAGGATGTTGTCTGTATAACCGGCCTTGCCTTCGTCGTCAATTCGACCAAATGATAGCCCCCCCCTTATCTGAACTAAGTCCTTTAAATAAGATGCGAAGGGCAACGGCAGCTTGTCCAACGGAAGTGACCAATAGTCTAATATCCCAACCCATCCGCATGGCACGGGACGGGCGTTGTTGCTCATAATGTAAGAGCCGACAGATGTTGCAGTGTTGCTCTCGACTGGCGTGTAGTTCTCCATTCCCATACGAATGTCGAACATAAGCAGGTCGAAGTCGGCGTATAGCTCGCTTAGCTGAGTGCGGTCTCCATCCGACGATAATTGCCCCGTCACTCCGGCGCGGAAAGCAAGTTTCGGATTGCGGAATGTATGCGCATATGCCACAGAAGCTTCTACAGCTCCTTCGCCTTGGTCATACTGCGTATATCGTCCCCACTCATTGCTGTAGCTCAGCAACGGATGTAGTTTACTGTTCGTGGCCACAGAGGCCCATGCGGAGGCTGAAGCGTTCAGTGTATTGCGACTCTCCTGGGCCATTGCCATTGCTGTGGCAATGATGGTTGTCAGTATTGTTGCGAGGGCTTTTTCCATGTAGTTGGGTGAATTTAATCTTCGCTAATCTCCTGCCATCCTGTCATTCCCTTGCCGAGGTCGTCAAGCTCAATGG
>CAVGTO010000293.1:1809-2140 GCA_963631865.1 Eggerthellaceae bacterium | reverse complement strand
CCCCAGGGCATTCTCCTGGTGGCATTGCACTCTATTCTGAAAAAGAGAAAACGGTTTTCACGGGCGATACCCTATTTCGCGGAACGTATGGAGCAGTCAATCTCCCCGGTGGAAGGTTGTCGAAACTTTACAAGTCGATAACGACTAAACTCTTTACATTGCCTGAAGACACGACAGTCTACCCTGGGCATGGTCTCCCAACTACAATTGGCGAAGAAAAATTGACAAACCCAATCCTCTTGGCGGGGAATGGAAAGTAGTTCTGTTAGTCCACATCAGACTGCATACGACGGCAAGTGTTAAATTCGACACTTTTGCCCATAAAAATCCA
>CAVGTO010000293.1:0-1799 GCA_963631865.1 Eggerthellaceae bacterium | reverse complement strand
AACCGAAAGAGAAATAAGGAAATTAATATAAAAACATAAGAGAAAATGAGCCAGATTTCAGATCGCATACTCTCTATGTCGGAGTCTGCAACGCTTGCCATGACGCAGAAGAGCCGTGAGCTTCAGGCACAGGGCCTCGACATCATCAACCTCAGCATTGGCGAGCCCGACTTCAATACTCCGGAGCACATCAAGGCGGCTGCCATCAAGGCAATCCTTGACAATCAGACCCACTACCCCCCAGTGCCTGGTTACCCCGACCTTCGCAAGGCTGTCGTCACACGTATGAAGAACTGGCTCGGACTCGACTACGACCCCGCTCAGGTTATCGTATCTGCAGGAGGCAAGCACTCCCTTGTAAATATCATCCTTGCTGTTATCAACAAGGACGATGAGGTCATCCTCCCCGCACCTTATTGGGTAACCTACACCGAGCAGGTTAAGCTCGCAGAGGGCAAGAGTGTTATCATCCCCACTGGCATCGAGCAGGACTTCAAGATGAAGCCAGAGCAGCTTGAGGCAGCCATCACACCTCGCACAAAGCTCCTCATCCTTTGCTCTCCGTCCAACCCCACCGGCAGCATGTATACGAAGGAGGAGCTTGAGGGTCTCGCAGCAGTTCTCCGCAAGCATCCCGACGTACTCGTCATGTCCGATGAGATTTATGATATGATTTCTTACGGACAGAAGCATTACTCTATGGCTCAAATGGAAGGTATGCAGGATCGTGTCATCGTAGCCAACGGAATGTCAAAAGGTTACGCAATGACAGGTTGGCGTATGGGCTACGTATGCGCACCTCTCGACATAGCCAAGGCAGTCAACAAGCTCCAGGGGCAGATGACTTCAGGCATTTGCACTATCACCCAGGCCGCTTCTATTGCAGCCCTCACCGAGAGCGACGAGCCAAGCCACAAGATGACAGCAGAATTCAAGCACCGTCGCGACATTGTGTTCGACCTCCTCAGCGAGATTAAGGGTCTCAAGGTTAATATGCCTGCTGGCGCATTCTACTTCTTCCCCAACGTCGAGGCGTTCTTTGGCAAGAAGACTCCCGATGGTAAGGTTATCGAGAACTCAAGCGACCTCGCAATGTACCTCCTCACTGTTGGCCACGTTGCCACCGTTGCAGGTTCTGCATTCGGAGCTGAGGGTTATATCCGCCTCTCTTACGCAACGAGCCAGGAGAAACTCCGTACGGCCGTCAAGCGCATCTCCGACTCCCTCAAACAACTCCAGTAGATTAATTATTGATTTGGCGCAAAGCCAATCGCCCAATAATCGTACCACGTACTATAAAGCCCAGACGCCATTCGGCGTCTGGGCTTTTCTTATTATGTACAGTCCTGCTAAATTCTATTAATTAAGAATTTTGGCTTAAATTCGCGATATGTGGCTAAAATGCGCAACAATAATAGCGGCTTTCGCTCCGTTTTGTATATCCGCCTTCTCGCAGACGAGGAGCGGTAAGGCTATGGAGTTCCTTGACGTACCGCAAGTAACAAGACTCGTAGGCTCGGGTGGTATGCATGCAACAACAGGAGTCTCAACCCCATCAATGGTTTTCCACAATCCGGCGGCAGTAACAGACACAATTAATGGAACTGTAAGCTTAACGATATCACCAGTGACGGAGGGGATAAAGTACGCTTCCGGAGCATATACATTCACGTTAAGCAACATTGGTTGCCTGACGGGCGGTTTGCTCTATGCAGGATATGGAGATTTCACAAGGACTGACGAGCAAGGCAATGAAATGGGTCAGTTCACGGCGAATGAAGGCGCACTCTATCTATCAT
>CAVGTO010000292.1:0-2142 GCA_963631865.1 Eggerthellaceae bacterium | reverse complement strand
CTCTTCATACGCTCCATCATCTTTTGCATTTGAGACATGAACTCGTCGCGGGTCATAATATCGCTACCCGCAGGGCGTACAATATCTTTGCTTGCTGAGTCAGAAATCTCGGAGGCAGTGAAAATCTGCTGACCATTGTCATATTGGAGGATGAGACCGTCGAGGCCACTTGCCAGAGGCTCGTCCTTGACAGGGATTTGCGGCGAGAACCAAACGGTGGTCTTGCCATCGGCAGAAACGGCTTTCTGACACTCGAAGCCCAAGATTTCCTTCTTTTCTCCCTCTACTACCGTGAAATTATTGGCAGACTTGATGCTGTCCACGACAATAACGGATTTATTGAAAAGCTGTGTCTTATCGAGAGTTACGCCTTCTGAGTGATTCTTGTAGGTATAGTTCTGCGCTTGGGCGGCGGCAGCCGCATTGACGTCCATAGTCTGGCCCATGAAAGTTATCTCCTGCTTGCCTTCGACGGGCATGATGCGGTATTCGCTCTCATTGCCCTTGACAACGAGCTGATAATACATCACCACATCCTTATAGGCGGCGGCGAGACCACTGCGCATAGGCTCAGGCAGACCAGCCTCGGCAAAGAGATCGGGCGAGGACGCATTGTAGGTCATCTTGTAGGTAACAGTAATCTCCTGAGCCGAGACTATGGACATCTGCAGAGCCAGGAACAAAGCGAGAATTACTTTCTTCATACTTGACTAGTTATTAAATGTTTATATTCTTAGTATTTGAATGATACGCCAACCATGATGTGACCTGGCATATACCATGTGAGGCTGTTTATGGAGTAGTAAGACGTGCTGCTACCTGTCATCTGCCGACGTTCCGAGATATGAGCAACATCCGTGCCATTGAGTTTCAGCATAATATTCTTCTTGAGATCGTAGCGGAACTCAAAGCCGTAATACATATTCGTGGATTTGGTGGGACTCAAACGATACGTACTGAGCCGTGCGTCGATGCTCGCATAAATCTTGTCATTTTGCCAAGCCAACTTTCCAGTTACATCGTTTGTCGTAAGCCGATTGGCGGACGGGACACCCGAATAGGCACTGTTGGAGATTTGCCATTTGAGGTCGCCATTGAAACCCTTCTTGTAAAACGTAACGAGTTGCGCCATCATGGACAAGGTGTTTGATGCCGCATCATATGGTACCGCACTGTAATACATCGGATTGCGGGAGTGGCTGTAACTCATGTTGTAGCGGACATTGAGCGGGACATTGAGAAACTTATACTCGGCAGAGGACATAAGAGCAAAGGTCTTAGAGCTAGAGCCTTGCAACTTCTCGACGCAACTCACATAACCCGCCTGATAATAGTTACTGACAATGGGATCTTTAATTTCCTCGAACGACGCAGTGTTTATGAGATTCAAACCGACTAGCTGCAAAGAGAGGAGATGCGAGAGCGTCACTTTGTGCGACGGGGAATAAAGATTGTCGGCACTGCTATACTCCATTTGGTTATATGATACCAACCATCGGTTATCTATAAAACTACGGATGGCATTCATCTTCTTAGCGTACTCATAGTCCAGCATCAAGAAATGGAAAGGATTGAACTGGTACTTCAGTTGCAGCATTGGCGAGAGAAAATTTGTACTCTTATTCTCAAGACCCCGCAGGGCGTCGGTAGATGCATAATCAAGGACGTAACGCAACCTAAGAGAAAAAGTCAAATCACCCATGTCCTTGCCCAGCATCGCCTCGGCATAGCAAGAGGTGTAGTCGAGCCGAGCGTCATTATCGTAAACCGATGCCGTATCCGACAGAGAATCATAGGCAGTGGCGAAATGCTGCCAATCGGCTTCTCCTCTCAGAGCCAAACGCAAGTAGAAAGTATCGGATAAACGGAGTAGATAGAAAAGTTGTGCGGCATACACGTCCTCCCTATTCCGATAGTCGTAATCGTAAATGGAATCGATGGCCAACGACGAGGGATAGTAGCCATACGTAGACAGGAAAGCCGACTTAGCTTTGTAATTGCTTACAGAATAATCCAGCGAGAGATTGAGAACGTTTTGATCGAAACGCTTGGCCACTAGCAGGTTATTCTTGACATTGAGCGTCTTGGGGCTGGAATTGAAAGCCAGATCGTTTTGCTCCATCACACTGCTCACATCATCTT
>CAVGTO010000291.1:0-2142 GCA_963631865.1 Eggerthellaceae bacterium | reverse complement strand
ATATTTGCACCCTATACGCATTCACGGAAGATAGAAAAAGCTGATTAACCAAATTAAATGAAGCAAAAGGCATTACTCGCTGCGGCAATCGCGATGATAGCCCTGCTGTTCACTTCGTGTATACCGCAGAGACAAGTGGTTTTGGTGCGAGACGCCAAGCCAGAGGAGAGTCTTTTCCAAACCACAGACCAGGTAACGGAACGTTATATCTTGAAACCCAATGACTACCTGTTCGTGTTTGTCTCCTCGCCAAACCCAGAATTGTCGGCTTTCTACAACCCACAAACAAATCAGAAGAACTCTAATTCAACCCTTCGTAGCGACTTGTTCTACTACGGTTTGGATGATAGTTGCTGCATAGACTTTCCTGTTGCAGGAAAGATAGACCTCAAAGGATGCAACGTACGCGAGGCAAAGGAGAGGATTTATCAAGCCGTATCACAAACACTGACGGGATTCACACTCACAGTAAGGCTTGCTACGAACACATTCTCCATTATGGGAGAGGTGAACAAACAAGGAAACTACACAATGAGCCGTGACCAGATGACGGTGTTCGACGCAGTGTCTATGGCTGGAGGTTTCACGTCTTACGCCAAGCGACGCGAGGTGAAGCTTCTGCGTAAAAATGAGAAAGGTGAAGTCGAGTCGCATGTGCTTGACATGACAAAAGGCGGCTTCATTGAATCTGACTATTATTACATCTACCCCAACGACGTTATTTATGTCCGCCCGCTGTGGTTCAAGATGTTTGGCTTCAGTGAGACATTCTCTGTCTCTCTCGCCACTTCACTCGTAACACTATACGTACTCATCAGGTCCCTGTAACATAAGTAAAGAAATGGTGGATAACAACAACGGCAGCTACCCCGTCGAGGAGGAAGAGGACAACATCCTCTCACAAATTGACGTCAAAAAGCTATTGTCGGACATCATCAGGTTTTGGTGGGTGTTCGTGATTTCAGTAGGCATTGTATTCGTTGCCCTCAGGATATACCATACATATAAGACTAAGATATACTCGTCTGAGGCCACTGTAATTGTGGACAACTCGACAAAGAGCAGTTGGCGCAGGACGATACTTGAGGGAGTCGACCTTGGTCAGAGTATGAGTAATTTTGATAACCAATTGGCAATCCTTGGATCAAGGACTTTGATTTCGAGGGTTGTAGACAAGATGGGAGTCTATATCTCGTATTACCATATTGGCCGAGTCAAGGACACAGAGCTCTTCCAGCCGAAAGAGCTGACTGTCATTATGGACTCAACCCATCTCCAACCAATTGGAGTACGCCTTCACATCAGCCCTAACGATGACGAGACGTACAAGCTCACCGTCAAGAGTGAGAATATGGAGACGTATTGCTACTCCACAAGACAGGCTGGAACAGCAATAACCGATGTGCAATTTGAGGACACATTCCGCTACGGCGAGGCAGTAGTTACGCCATGGTGTGCATTCTCGCTTATCTGCGAAAATCCACTAAAGGAGAACTTTTATATTGTCTTTAACGACCCGGCAGCGCTTGTTGCGCAATATACAGCGTCGTTGTCCATTGAGAGCGAGTCGAAAACAGAGTCCACTGTTGTGACACTGCGCACAAGCGGAGCAAACAAACAGAAGAACGAGACCTTCCTAAATACCCTCATAAACACTTACGTTTCGGACAACCTTCGTCAGAAGACTGCGATGTCTGAAAACACTATTCGTTTCATTGACAGCCAGCTCGTACTGTTGTCAGACTCGCTCAACCTTGTAAGTTCACAGCTCAGCAACTTCCGCTCACACAATCAGATACAAGACGACCTATCGAAAAAAGGAGATGACTTGTTCTCTGAAGTCAAGACCTACGAGACGGAGCTCAAGCAGTTGAAACTTGAGAGTGCGTACTACACGTATCTCGAAAAATACTTCAGCAACGACAGCATCATGAACAGCGATGTGGCCCCTGCGACATTCAAGACGGAGAGGCCAATGATAACCGAATTGCTGAAAAAGATTCTCGACATCAACTCACAGCGACAAGTCTACCGCAATACGTACGGACGCGAAGGTAACCCTATGTTCGACGCCCTCAATGCGGAGTTCAATATCGTACGCAATACACTCTTGACAAGCATCAAGAGCCATAAGGAGATGGT
>CAVGTO010000290.1:0-2168 GCA_963631865.1 Eggerthellaceae bacterium | reverse complement strand
CTTCAGCAATTCTTTATACCAATATCCTTTATGCCATTCTTATGCTCCTGCCTTGCTTTTTGCGCGAGGGGCGTGTGTGGCAGACCGTGGCAAAGTGGGTCTTTATTGTCGTCAACTCGTTGGCTGTGTTCGTCAACCTTTGCGATGCCGTCTATTTCAAGTTCACTGGTCGCCGTACCACGTGCAGCGTGCTTCAGGAGTTTGGCAATGAGGATAATATGGCGGGCATCTTTGTGGATGAGATTGTAAACCATTGGTATTTTGTGCTTCTTGGCGCGGCTCTTATCGCTTTCCTTATCTGGGCATATGTGCGTCCTGCGGGTGTTAAGCGCCCCAAGAATACGTTTGCATGGGTGGGCTATTATGTGTCTGCTGTTATTTGCTTCGGCATATATATCCCGCTTATGATTGCGGGTATGCGCGGCGGATTTACTACAGCCACTCGCCCCATAACTATCAGCAATGCAAATCAGTACGTCGATCGCCCTGCCGATGCCGCTCTGATTCTCAATACCCCATTCTCCCTCATCCGTACCATCAGCAAGAAGTCTTTCGTAGACCCTAAATATATGCCGCGCGAGGAGATGGAGGCTATCTATTCGCCTCTCCATACCCCGTCGGATAGTGCGACTTTCCGCCCCCGTAACGTCGTTGTGCTCATCGTCGAGAGCTTTGGCCGTGAGTATATCGGTGCCTACAATGAGAAACTTGAGGGTGGCAATTATAAGGGCTATGCTCCATTTGTAGATTCTCTCTATTCGCGTAGCCTCAGTTTCGACTACACTTTCTGCAATGGCCGCAAGAGTATAGATGGCATGCCGAGCGTCCTTTGTGGCATACCTATGTTTGTCGAGCCTTTCTTCCTTACCCCCTCTTCTCTCAATCATCTGAGCGGCTTGGCTGGTGAGCTGGATAAGAAAGGATACGAGACGGCTTTCTTCCATGGTGCTGAGAATGGCAGTATGGGATTTCAGGCTTTTGCTCGCTCCACTGGCTTCGGCTCATATTATGGTCGCACTGAGTACGACGACGACGACCGTTTTGGCGGTGAAGATGATTTCGATGGCACTTGGGCCATTTGGGACGAGCCTTTCCTCCAATTCTATGCCACCAAGATGACCGAGATGAAGGAGCCCTTTATGACTGCCGTTTTCACGGCCTCGAGTCACCATCCATTTGTTGTCCCCGAGGCGTACCGCGATACTTTCCCCGAGGAGGACGCTAATGTCATCCATAAGTGCATCCGTTATACCGACCATTCGCTCCGTCGTTTCTTTGAGACGGCAAGCAAACAACCTTGGTTCAAGAATACAATCTTTGTCTTTACAAGCGACCATACCAATATCAGCGACCACGCTGAATATCAGACGGATCTCGGCCTCTATGGCTCGCCTCTCCTTTTCTTCGATCCCTCTGGCGAACTTTTTGAGCCCGGTCGCCGTCACTGCATCGCTCAGCAGATTGACATAATGCCCACTGTCCTCGGCCTCCTTGGTTACGACAATCCCTACATATCCTTTGGCAAGGACCTCTTCGCTACGCCAGATTCCGCCACGTGGGCTGTCAACTACAACAACGGCATCTACCAGTATGTCAAGGGCGGACGACTTCTTCAATTTGACGGTAAGAACATGCGCGCTCTCTACAATATTGAATCCGATTGGCTGCTTAAGGATAATCTCCTCGGCCGTGAGGATGAGACGGCTAACGCCATGCTGCGTGAGCTCAAAGCAATCATTCAACAATATATGGAACGTATGATTGAGGACCGCATCGTGCCTTAGTTCTGACAAGATTGCCATACTTAAAAGTCTTTTGAGGTCTTTTATAACTCCCTTTTTCGCGATAATCAAAGGATTGTATCATCTGCGGATACGCTTTTAAGTAGGAAAAACATAACTTCGCGGCTTGATAAGAATTTGAGTGAGACTGATTTTAATAGCAAACAGACATGCTAACTAACCTTTCTGGTCGACATATTATGCTCGCCAGCGGCTCCCCTCGCCGGCATGAACTCCTCCGTGAGATGGGTGTCCAGTTTGACGTAGTCACGAAACCCGGCATCTCCGAGGATTATCCAGAGGTCCTCAGTGCAAAGGACGTCCCTGAGTACATCGCCTGCGAAAAGGCGCAAGCCTATATCGCCGACCTTAAGGATGGTGACATCC
>CAVGTO010000289.1:0-2177 GCA_963631865.1 Eggerthellaceae bacterium | reverse complement strand
AAGTAGAGGAGCGCACGTCTACCTGATTTTGGCTTGTAGTCGAAACTCCTCTTAAACCATACGCATCCTTCATAGAAGAATAGTTTTTCGTCAGCCGTGTTCCAATCGCTTGGAATGTTCATAACTGGCGACTTGTCGAAGTCATATTCCACCAAGTCGGATGGGTTGACAGCCTTGGCGTTACGAAAGAAACCCCACGGATATTCTTTTGCTCGGTAGTCGTAGTATCCCATCTCTTGCACGTCTACGAGGTAGTTCCACTTGCCGTCTAGCGAAGTGGTATTGCGCCCCCATACATTAGAGATGGGTGTCGAATCCTGTGCCAAAGTTGCGCTGCAAACCATGATGGCGGAAAACGCCAATGATAATGCTTTATTCATCTTTTGTGATAAATTGTTTCCGAATTGCAATTTAAGTAAAAAAGCATTGCGACGCAACCGTTTTATACGTGAGGGTATAAAACAGGCGAGCGGAAGGATTTCTTTCCGCTCGCCTGTTTGTTAGTCTGGCGCAATGTTAATTATAACCGTTACTTGATAACGGTTTAACTACTTGCGTCTCTTCGGGAACTTCTTTTCGGAATATTGGAACTTCTTCCCTTCTTGAGGCGCATTGTTATGTACGCGTCGGCTATCTGTGTGGCGGTTGCTTGTGCCACGGTCGTCGGGGCGGCGTGAACTGTCGGGAGCTCCCGTTGGTGCAAAACGGCACGGGGCGGCAAAGAGACGCTCGGCAAGGTCTTCGCGGTGCATCTTTTTCAGTTCTTCAAGGATGGCTCGGCGCTCCTCGGGTTTGTACCAGAAGAAGAACATACGCTGCTTCTGTTTCTCCTCTGGCGATATGGCAGTGAAGACCGGTTTGAGGGTATACGGGTGCACGCCAGAGTGGTAGATTACCGTCGAGACCGTCATTGGCGTCGGGGTGAAGTCCTGCACCTGCTCAAGTTTGAAGTCGAGGTCGTGCGTCTCGGCGGCCAACATTGCCATGTCTTCCTCATGGCAGCCTGGATGGCTGGATATGAAGTAGGGTATGAGCTGCTGGTTGAGATGGTATTTGCGGTTTATCTCGTCGAACTTCCTCTTGAATTTATAGAAGAGCGAGAAAGACGGTTTGCGCATAATGTTGAGTACCACATCCGATGTGTGCTCTGGTGCCACCTTCAGACGACCCGACACGTGGTGCGCAATCAGTTCCTCCATATAGGCCTGATGGCTGCGGTCCTCCTCGGGGGTGGCGTTGTCATTTAGCAACATATCATAGCGTACGCCGCTGCCAATGAACGACTTCTTGATGCCTGGTATCGCGTCCACTTTCTTATACAGTGCTATGAGGCGCGTGTGGTCGGTGTTCATATTCTTACAGACGCTCGGGTGGATGCATGACGGGCGCGCGCATTTTTGGCAAAGGCTGATGTCCTTACCGCGCATGCCATACATATTGGCCGATGGACCACCAAGATCCGACAGGTAACCCTTGAAACCCGGCAATTTGGTGACGAGCTCTACTTCGCGGAGGATTGAGGCCTCCGATCGAGATGCGATAAATTTACCCTGGTGCGCCGAGATGGTACAGAAACTACAGCCGCCAAAGCAACCGCGATGGAGGCATATGGAGTTCTTGATCATCTCGTAAGCCGGTATGTCGCCTTTGCCGTCGTAGCGAGGGTGGGGGAGATGTGTATACGGCAGGTCGAATGAATGGTCCACCTGCTCCGGCGTCATAGGCTCGTACTGAGGGTTGACTACTACAATCTTATCCCCCACTTTCTGCACAAGACGGCGCGCATGCCATTTGTTGCTCTCCTCCTCTATGTGATGGAAGTTGTCGGCATAGAGTGTTACGTCGCGTAGACAATCCTCATGACTATTGAGCGTCAGCGTCTCCCAATTCTTATTCTTGGGCAGTGGGGCGTCGGCATCCATTACGAATGATGTTTGAGGCACAGTGCGCAATGAGCTGAATGGTACGCCCTTGCGCATGAGCGACGCTATCTCGATAAGTGGATTTTCTCCCATACCGTAGACCAGCATGTCTGCGCCGCTCTCCAACAAAATGCTGGGGCGCAAACGGTCCTCCCAATAGTCGTAATGCGTCAGGCGGCGAAGGCTGGCTTCGATGCCACCAAGGACAACGGGCACGTCGGGGAAAAGTTCTTTGAGTATCTTGGTGTAGACAAT
>CAVGTO010000288.1:0-2196 GCA_963631865.1 Eggerthellaceae bacterium | reverse complement strand
AGCTTGCACTTCTTGAGAAATATACAGAGAAGAGTCAGCTTCTCACAGCAGTAGCAGATGCGGACGCCCTCATCATCCGCTCAGATAAGGTCGACGCAGATGTTCTCGATGCAGCCAAGAACCTGAAGATTGTGGTTCGCGCAGGCGCAGGCTACGACAACATCGACCTCGCAGCCGCAACGGCTCACAAGGTTGTCGCAATGAACACCCCTGGTCAGAATGCCAACGCAGTGGCCGAACTTGCCCTTGGACTTCTTGTCTACGCCGTTCGCAATTTCTACAATGGCACTAGCGGCACAGAGCTTATGGGCAAGAAACTTGGCATTCATGCATTCGGCAATGTCGGCCGCAACGTAGCCCGTGTAGCAAAGGGCTTCGGTATGGACGTCTACGCATTCGACGCATACTGCCCTGCCGACGTAATTGCAGCAGCAGGCGTTACCCCGGTAAAGTCCGTTGAAGAACTTTATGAGACTTGCCAATATGTCTCTCTACACATTCCAGCAACTGCAGAGACCAAGGGATCTATCGGCAAGAATCTCGTCTCCAAGATGCCCAAGAATGGACTCCTTCTCAATACTGCGCGCAAGGAAGTCATCAATGAGGCAGAGCTTATCGATCTCCTCGGAGAGCGCGCGGACCTCCGCTACGTGACCGACATCAAACCCGATGCGGACGCAGAATTTGCAAAATTCGAGGGTCGCTACTTCTCAACCCCCAAGAAGATGGGCGCCCAGACCGCAGAGGCCAACATCAATGCAGGCATTGCAGCCGCTCGTCAGATTGTAGGCTTCATCAAGAATGGCGTTGACAAGTTCCGCGTGAACTAAGTTTTCCGACTGACAAAATAACGCAATCCGCCCACAAGCCTTTATTGACTTGTGGGCGGATTTTAGCTCTAGATCCGAGGAACTCTATCTAAAACGATGAAGGGGTCTATTTTTATAGCGCGCACATTAAGCACGAGAATAGAGAAACGGACTTCGTCACCGTAGGCGTCAGCCTGATGTTCTGTCGACTCCCAACCATAAAAAAGATCGACAGTCTTGGGCAAAAGCGTCCTCACGGCTTTGGCTATTACCCATCCATCTCTTTGGAGGGCAACAGTCTCTTCATCAGTTATATTACCACCTAGTCGATATTGCTCGCACTTTGCATACCAATTGTCCAAAGCAGGAATACGGCTAAAATCCACAATTCTACCATTCTCGAGAGCCTAAGACATTGGAGAGCCGACGCAGAGCCCGTCTTTGTTCCAAAACACGGCATCACCACAATCCGCATACATATGAACAGTCTCACGCACGCAAGGCTTCATTTCGAAACGTGGCGGCCAGCAACTACGATTATCGACATCAATAGCCCATTCGGCAAGTGGAGACTTCATTGCATTATAGAGGTACCAATTATCGAGATAGAAAAAGCCTTGGTCACTTGCATCATAGTACCATTCGCTACAGACCTCTACTCGTAGAACGTGCAATGTAATACATCAAACCATTATAAAGAGCAGAAATGAACTCTTTAGTAATGCACTTGCAAACGACAGGAATATCATCCTCCTTCATGGAATTACACTTAAAAAATCAAGTGTACTGCACGGGGCGGGAGATGATTATTATCACTATCATTAAAGGGCACAAAACAAATACCCAAACTCCAATAAATGAAAAGCATATTATTAACAGCGGCACTGAGCCTCATTGGCATAACTGCTGCGCAAAGTCAGATTCTGCGGACAACAGTAGAGCAAGGCGAGATTGAAGGAGTAGAGCACGAAGGCCACGCTCTCTATAAACGAATACCTTACGCAGAAGCCCCGGTAGGCAATCTACGGTGGAAAGCACCCGTCGCTAAAAAGCCATGGCAAGGGGTCTACAAATCCGACTCTTGGGGCGACCGTCCACCTCAGCCAATCGATCCGAATCAGAATGGCGGAGAACTCGGAATGAGCGAAGACTGCCTCTATCTGAGCGTCGAGACACCAGCAAAGAGCAAGGACGAGAATCTCCCTGTGTTCGTAATGATTCATGGCGGAGCATTTCTCACAGGTTCATACAGTGGCACGCAAGAGAGTTTCGTAAAGGAAGGGATAATTTACTGTAGCATCGAATACCGCCTCGGCGCATTAGGCTTTATGGCTCACCCTGAACTAAGCAAAGAGTCCGGACGAGGTATATCTGGCAACTATGGCAT
>CAVGTO010000287.1:0-2241 GCA_963631865.1 Eggerthellaceae bacterium | reverse complement strand
TAATTACAGCATCCTTGCTACCCCAGCAGAGGGCCTTGCCGGCAAGTTCACGGCTAAAGACAAGAAGAGCTTTGGCATCCTGCCAGGCATCACGGACCGCGAGTACTATACCAACTCGAACCACGTACCTGTTTACTACAAGTGCAGCGCAGCCCACAAAGCCCGAGTAGAGGCTCCATACCATGAGCTCACAAGAGGAGGTCACATTTTCTACATCGAGATTGATGGCGACGCAACTCACAATCCACAGGCCGTGAAGAACTTCGTAGACCTTATGGACAAGTACAATATGGGCTATGGTTCGGTAAACCACAACCGCAACAGGTGTATGGATTGCGGCTACGAGGATGCCACCAGCGACCTCGAGAAGTGCCCCCATTGCGGAAGTACAAACATTGACCGGCTGCAGCGCATAACGGGTTACCTCGTTGGAACCACGGATCGTTGGAACAAGGCGAAATTGGCTGAGCTCCGCGACCGAGTAACACACGACTAAAAGTTGCTTAGGCATCTAGAATAAGGCACGGCATGGCACTCAGCCAGAGCCGTGCTCTTTTTTACCATTCCGGACCCAACCACATCCATAAAAAAAATTACCCAATGACAACCATAAGCATAATGAAAATAAAGGAATCCACAACTGTTGATGGGCCTGGACTCCGAACTTCAATATATTGCGCAGGGTGCATCAATGCGTGCCCAGGATGTCACAACCCGCAGACATGGGATATAAATGCAGGTAAAAGAATGGGCATTGAGGAGATATTGCAAAAAATCAAAGATGAAGACTTTTGCAATGTAACATTCACGGGAGGTGACCCTATGTATCAAGCTAAAGAGTTTGCTGAACTTGCCGAACGGATAAAAAGTGAAACGGGAAAAAATATTTGGTGCTACACTGGATACACATTTGAAGAATGCTTGGCTGACGAGGCAAAAAAGTCGTTGCTTGAACTCATTGATGTGCTTGTTGACGGACGCTTCAAGATAGAGTTGCGCAACACAGAATTGCTGTTCAAAGGCAGTTCAAATCAGCGAATAATAGACGTGCAAAAGTCCTTAGCAAGCCGAAATATTATTTTGTTCGACCCAGAGAAAGGATTGAGACCTGAGATTTGAAGATTGCGAGTTATTGTGTTATATTTGTAGTAGAAGGGCGGATGGACTATTGCCGCCAGGATAAAGTTAAATAAAAACGACTCAAGCAATGAAGACGCAGATATCGACAGAGAAAGCGCCTGCAGCCATCGGGCCTTACAGTCAGGCAATCAAGGCAGGCGGCACGCTCTACATTTCTGGACAACTCGGAATTGACCCAAGCACAGGCAACCTGGCAGAGGGTGGAACAGAAGGCCAAGCCCGACAGTCACTCAACAACATCAAGAATATCCTCGAAGCGGCAAGTTATTCACTCACCGATGTGGTAAAAACCACATGTCTCCTTGCCGACATTGCGGACTTCGGCAAGTTCAATCAGATTTACGCAGAATATTTCGGAGCAACAGCCACGTCTCCCGCCCCCGCACGCAGTGCATTTGCAGTGAAAGCTCTCCCTAAAGGTGGCCTCGTCGAGATTGAAGTAATCGCCGTAAAATAAAAAAGCCGCATTGCTGCGGCTATAAAGGCTTACAAATAAGCATTATCTGAACGCATTCGGGATGTAATCGACATTAAATCCCGAATGCGTTTTTATTAGTACAATGAGATCGAAACGAGCATCACCTTGAAAACGATGTTTGCGGATGTAGGCTTCTGCTGCTGTCTCGAGACACCGTATTTTGCTATACGTAATAAGATCGGAAGGCGGAACCGCATCTGAGGAACGTGTCTTAACCTCAACAAAAACAAGGTCGTCGCCATCCTTAGCCACTATGTCAATCTCCTTTTGACGGTGACGCCAATTGCGATCGAGGATTAGAAACCCCCTTTGTCGCAGATAATCTGCAGCAAAATCTTCACCGACATGGCCTAAGACATTATGTTCCGCCATAAAATTATATTTAAAGATTTATATGCTGCTTTTAGAGACAAACTTTCGGCGACGTATTAGGGCGACAAACACGCCAAAAACAGCGATAAGGGCTAGAGGCAAAGCCAACGCAATAACCTTATAGGCAGTAGTTCCTGCAGATATCAACTGACGATCGAGGAGACGCAACGTAAACGTACGGTTTCGCAACTCCATAAGACCATCATTATCCGCAAGGTATTGCACGGCATTGACAATAAAATCCTTATTAC
>CAVGTO010000286.1:0-2248 GCA_963631865.1 Eggerthellaceae bacterium | reverse complement strand
GATGAGAGAACTGCTGAGAAGTCCAACCGAAGCCCTCTTCGGAGCAGAAATAATCCTTGAGGAAACCGATAACATTTCGGTCCATATAGTTGACGGTGGTAGAAAAGAGCAGGAGACCTGCGATCACCCACCTGTATTTCGTCATCTTTTGTGTTACCTCACCCATAAAAATGGTTTAAAATGATGAAAAAGAGCCGACCGGCAGAGGAACGCCAGAAGACTATGGATAAAAAACCGATTGCAAGGGGCGGGACGCCTCACCTTGCCGGCAAGACCGCAGAGCGGAAGCAGAGCGGGAATTGATATAAGTTGCGCATGAGTCTGAGATGCGAACCCGACTCATGCGCAACGAATAAATTTCAATTACTTAGTGCGGGCAGCCTTGATGATATCGAGGCACTCCTTGCACTTGTTGGTAACGTAAGCCCAATCCTTAGCGGCAACCTTGTCCTTGGGGAAGAGCTTGGAACCCATACCGACGCAGTAGACGCCAGCAGCGAACCACTTCTCGAGGTTCTCCTTCTCGGGAGCGACGCCACCAGTGACCATGATCTTGCTCCAAGGCATAGGAGCCTTGAGACCCTTGACCATGTTGGGGCCGTAGACATCACCAGGGAAGAGCTTGGTAAGGTCGCAACCGAGCTCCTGAGCCTTGCCGATCTCGCTGACAGTGCCGCAGCCAGGACAGTAAGCAACGAGGCGACGGTTGCAGATGGGGGCAATCTCGGGGTTGAAGAGCGGGCCAACAACGAAGTTAGCGCCGAGCTGGAGGTAGAGAGCCGCGGTAGCGGGATCAACTACAGAGCCGATGCCGAGAGCGAGCTCGGGACACTCCTTGTCGGCCCACTTTACGAGCTCACCGAAAATTTCATGAGCGAAGTCACCACGGTTGGTGAACTCGAAGGCGCGAACACCGCCCTCGTAGCATGCCTTTACGACATCCTTGCAAACCTGAAGATCCTTGTTGTAGAAGACGGGGACCATGCCAGTCTCACCAATCTTAGCGAGGACTGCAATCTTATCGAATTTTGCCACTTTAGATACTAATTTTTGAAATGTACCGACCTAAGTTATTAACGTTGAACGCGGCCGTTTGCGTTGCCACCTGCGAGAGCCTCGACCTCCTCGACAGAAACGAGGTTGAAGTCACCATTGATGGTGTGCTTGAGGGCAGAAGCAGCTACAGCGAACTCGAGAGCCTCACCCTGATTAGCCTTGGTAAGAAGGCCATGGATAAGGCCGCCGGAGAAAGAGTCGCCACCACCGACTCGGTCGATGATAGGATTAATCTCGTAACGCTTGCTCTGATAGAACTCCTTGCCGTTGTAGATGAGGGCCTTCCAACCGTTGAAAGTAGCGGAGAAAGACTCGCGGAGGGTAGAAACGACATACTTGAAATCGAACTCCTTGGCCATAGCCTTGAAGATCTTCTCGTAGCCAGAAGCGTCGGTCTTGCCACCCTCGACGTCAGCGTCGGGCTTGAAACCGAGGCAGAGCTCAGCATCCTCCTCGTTGCCGATGCAGACATCGACATACTTCATAAGGGGGCGCATGATGGAGATAGCCTTCTCGCTGGTCCAAAGTTTCTTACGGAAGTTGAGGTCAACGGAGACGGTAACACCGTGGCGCTTTGCAGCCTCGCAGGCGAGACGGGTGAGCTCAGCAGCCTTGTCGGAGATAGCGGGAGTGATGCCGCTCCAATGGAACCAGCTTGCGCCCTCCATGATAGCATCGAAGTCGAAATCCTCAGGATTAGCCTCGGCGATAGAAGAGTGAGCACGGTCGTAGATAACCTTAGAGGGACGCATAGAAGCACCAGTCTCAGCATAATAGAGACCAACACGGTCACCGCCACGAGCGATGAAATCGGTGTTGACGCCATAGTTGCGGAGGCCGTTTACAGCGATCTGGCCAATCTCGTGCTTAGGGAGCTTAGAAACGAAGTAAGCATCGTGGCCATAGTTAGCGAGGCTAACAGCCACATTCGCCTCACCGCCACCAGGGATGATGCGGAAAGAGGTGCTCTGAATAAAGCGGTCATTGCCCTCCGGCGAGAGGCGAAGCATGATCTCGCCAAGTGTTACAACCTTTGCCATAATATAATCTCGGTATTAGATTTGATGATGTACTAACCAATATGACCAGCACGGGGGAGAAACTCCCCCGCCTGGAATTTAGAACTTAAAGTAGTTCTTTGCGTTGTTGTAGCAGATATCCTTGACCATCTGATCAACTCGCTCCTTCTCGT
>CAVGTO010000285.1:0-2253 GCA_963631865.1 Eggerthellaceae bacterium | reverse complement strand
GTTCGAATCTCGTCCTCTCCGCATTTTCTAAATCCTCATCAATCTTTTGGGATTGGTGAGGTTTTTTTGCGTCTTCTTTTTTTTGTCCACAGATTTCACGGATTTGCACAGAACTGATGTGAGGGACTCGTGATTAACAAGGATTTCGCTTCGCTTGGATTGGATTTTCACAAAAATGGGGTGGGGCGTGAGGGGCATCCGTAATTGTCAATTGTTATTTGTCAATTGTCAATTGAAAAATGGGTGATGTGGCGGCGGCTGTTACCTTTGAATATGTTACTTGCTTTGAGGATTTTACAATTCGATTTGTGAAGAGTTTCCCTGGTGTTGTCGACAGATAAGTTGTTTTGCTCTTTTCTCGTCGCTTGTGAACGTAATTTGTATATGTTGTTTGTTGCTGTAGGTTTGTTGCTCATCAATCTTAAGTTCTGTTGGCGCGAGTCTTGTTATGTTGAAGAGTCGCAGATACTCTGAGTCTACGTGTAGGCTGATGTCGTAGGTCATAAGTCGGACAATGGTCTCGACTGCGCTTTCGGGGTATTGATCCGTGTTGCTCGCCAATCATCCTAATGCGGCCCGACCATTAGTCTTGCGGGAATTATCAAGAGAAGAGCGCATGCTCACCTACCTTCTTAAGCAGTGCAGTACTAAGAAATCGTTAGTATATAAACAAAAAATCACCTAAATTATGCGGCAATATGAAGAATGAGGGCTAACTTCGTAATCCAAGATACTAAGCTGAGCAAACTAGATTTTGCAGGATATTATGGCGAAAAAAACTAAGGAAACGGTACAACTCGTAGAAGGAGTAAATCCCGGATTGTTCGGGCAGAAGTATTCAAGTAGAGATTATCGGTATGAGGAGTCGTGGGGCAAGAACCAGTTCAACAGTTCTTTTCCTGCTTCCCTTGCTGCGTATATGGAAAGTAAAGGAATAGAACTCGTTTTTATTTGTACCAATAAGAGTAATGAGATAGTCCACAAATATATATCTACCTCGCAGCTGTTTGGCGTTGATCCTCTCGGTGAGGAGGCGTACTATGACTACGAGGCTGGCTATTATCCGTACGAGCAGTATTATACGGCTAGCAAAAAGGAGAAAATAGATTTGGTTATGATTAACCGCTCAACTAAGAGTCCTTCTTGTGGACTTGAGGTTAAGCTAACAACTCTTCCGGACAATACAACCAAGGACTTGCCCGAAGAAGAGTATGGCAGTGAGATTGTTGTGCGCTCGCCTACTATATTGTTTGTTGCGTGCAGTATTTGCGCTTCTTATGATACGCCCAAAGGACGTAATCGATTGCACGATATACTTAATACAATTGGACAAGAGGTGAAGGATTGGGGTGAAATTCGTCAAGTCCTTCCTCATTATGAGGCGATAAAAGAGTCCATCTTAGCTGTTTCAAAGGATTTGGTGAATAAGCAAGTGCCTTTAATTATGCAGCCGATATGGAAAACAGATAAAAGAATGACTGACCTCGCAGAGAACTGTCTCGACATTTTTGTCTGGTCCAACTTGTCTGTTATCCAAATGGCTCTTCGTGAGTCATCTTCTGAGGACGATATTTCCCGAAATCAGCGTACCATCATATGGTTGTATAAAATGCTTTGGGACTTTACTCTGTTCGGTAAGTTCAACTATACCGATATTGTTAATAGTCTATCTTATAACTACAAGACGGATAAGGCATTCGCTATCAGTGGCCGATTGACAAATCCATTCTTGAAAAGTGCTGAGCTTAAGAGTCCGCGCATTAGTAAATTCGAGATTAAGAATATAATACTGGGTGATGGTCAGAAATTATTGCGCCCAGAAAGGCGATTCGACGCTTACCTCGTTAGCCACCCTGAATTGTTTAAATAAATGAAGGTCGTAGATTTGTTTTGTGGCTGCGGCGGCTTAAGCCTTGGTTTTGAAAAGGCGGGAATGGAGGTCGTTGCCGCCTTCGACAATTGGATTGATGCCCTTACCGTATACAGGAAAAATTTCTCTCATCCTGCAATACGTGCAGATTTGCGCAATGTGGAAGAGTCCGTAAGCGCTGTCCGCTCTTACGAACCAGATATGATTATAGGCGGTCCTCCATGCCAAGATTTTTCTTCTGCAGGAAAACGTGATGAGGACAATGGACGTGGTGACCTTACGGTTTGCTACGCGAAGATTGTTTCTGAGGTTAGGCCGAAATGGTTCGTTATGGAGAATGTTGAGCGTATTCTTAAAACAAACAAACTCCAAGATGCTCTAAA
>CAVGTO010000284.1:0-2274 GCA_963631865.1 Eggerthellaceae bacterium | reverse complement strand
CCTTGAGATCAGCCTCGGAAGGTTGGCCACAGACAAAGATTTGCGCACCTGTAGGGTTATACGCTAGGGAATGGAATTCCTTGATCACCTCAGGTGTGAGCGCCATATAATCTTCACGGTTTGCCACACGTGCGCTCTTGTCGCCCTCAACATAGAGCAATTTGAGGAGGTTGCGCGAAGCCTGGGTAGAAGTCTTTAGAATGCTAACATCAAACTTCTGGAGTTCTTGCGCAGCATAGAGGTCGACTTCGCTTTTTGGGAAAGTAGGATACTTAATCATCTCCTCCATAAGGGAGAACACCGGCTTGACATCGCGGCTAAGGCACATGGCGGAGATTGTCGAATAGTTGGCGACGACATTACTCCACGTATAAGCACCGTAGAAATCAATCATTTGCGCCAACTCCTTTGAGGTATGCTTTACAGTACCCTCGGCCATAAGGACAGAAGTAGCTCTACCAACGAGCGGCAGACGCGAACGACGGAGACCAGCACGGAAAAGCAAATCGACCTTGACAACGGGCTGAGAGCCGCCACGAAGCACGTACATGGGTATGCCATTGGGCAGCGTAGTGGTGGTGTATTGCGGAACTACCGGCATTTGGATGTCACCAAATTTCGGCGGGATATTGCGGTTCATAGACTTGAGCGATAGATAAAGGTTGAGCTGTTCTCGCGTGTAAAGACTTTGCGAGCATAGGCAGAAATATCCTCGGCCGAGATGCCCTCGTAGGCATTATACTCCTTGTTGATGAGATTGGCATTGCCGTATACCTCATATGTGGCAAGGGCTTGTGCAAGGCTCTGCGCACCCATAAGATTGAGAATATAGGCGGCTTCCTGACGGTTGCGAGCCTTTTTCATCTCATAATCAGATGGATTTTCCTCTCGCATTTTATCTATCTCGGCCCAAAGTTGCGCCAAAACGTGTTCGGGCTCTACGCCATTGGCGACATTGGCACTAAAGACCAAGGCTCCGGGATCAAGCGAGCCCATAACGAAAGCATTAGCGTCGGTACATGTTTGAGAGCCCTTGACAAGATTCAGAGTGAGACGCGATGACGCACCGTCGGCAAGGATGTCCGTAAGCAAATCGCCATAGTAGAAATCGGAATCTGTACGGCGACCAGTATGGAAAGCTATTGAGACGTGCGAAGCCGGTACTTTGGCAGAATGGTCCAACATTCTAGCCTCGGTCTGCACAGGTTCTTCGGGCGGAACGACATCCGGAGCATCTCGTTCAATCTCGCCAAACCATTTCTCCGCGAGATCGAACATACGCTCAGCATCGACATTGCCGACGATTGAAATTACGGCATGACGGGGTATATAATTGGCGTAGAAAAAAGCCTCTACCTCGGCAAGCGAAGCATCGAGAATGTGCTCTACCTTGAGACCAATTGTTGGCCAGCGATATGGATGGACCTTGTATACAAGGTCGCGGAAAAGATGCTGCTCATCGCCATATGGACGATTGAGGTACCTTTGGCGGAACTCTTCCACAACAACCATCTTCTGGACATCGAGGGCGTGCTGCGTAAACGTAGGGCAGCACAGACGATCGCTATCGAGCCAAAAAGCGGTCTCGATATTATCAGCGGGAAGAGTTATGTAGTAATTAGTGAAATCGTTGGTAGTAAAGGCATTGCTATCGCCACCGACACGCTGCACCTGGCTATCGAAATCATGCACATGCTCTGAGCCTCCGAACATAAGGTGCTCAAAGAGGTGCGCAAAGCCTGTGCGCTCGGGCGACTCGTTGCGCGCGCCCACCTGATAGAGGACATTGAAAGTCGCAATGGGAGCAAGCGGATCCTCATGAACAACGACGCGGAGACCGTTGCTGAGTGTTTTTCGCTTTATATCAATCACTTTGGTATAGAAAACTGGTGAAATAATATTACTCAAAATAGAAGGTCAGCCCCCACCAACGGGACTTAAGACTACGGATAGCCTGCTGATACGGAATATCCTCCTCGACATCGGTCATATGGGTGTCGTAGACATTAGTAAGACCGAAATCGCAACGGAGCTCAACAGAGAAACGGAAGTACGTGAGGTAGAAATCGAGGCCAGCACCAGCGTCGGCATATATGTCGAGGGAGCGCATATTGAGGTGGTCCTGCTTATCCTTGGCAAGGTCGAAACGCGGAGTCATGCCGCCAACTATAAAAGGGCGGACATTCTTAAGTCTCTTGGCACCGTACTTCAAGAGGAAGGGGCACTCAATGAAAGTCGACTTAATTTTCAGAGGGTCGTCATCTATAGGGTCTC
>CAVGTO010000283.1:0-2288 GCA_963631865.1 Eggerthellaceae bacterium | reverse complement strand
CGTTTCTCTTCTCAGGAGGCTAACAATCAGACTTTCTACTTCAGCAATATGAGCCCGCAGCTCAATGAGTTTAATGCTGGTATTTGGCAGGCGCTTGAGGAGGAAGTACAATCTTGGGGTGCGCTCACAGCAACAGGCAAATACGACACCGTTTACGTTGCCAAGGGCGGTACGCTTAACAATCTTCTCAAGAATTTCACGGGATCCAAGAAAGGTCAGGACAATGTAATTCCTACCACCGATGCCGATGGATATACGGTAAAAGGTCTCCCATGTCCTGCTTACTACTTTATGGCAATACTCGCTCGCAAAGGTGATACCTTCAATGCAATAGGTTTTATCCTTCCTCATTCACAGACTATTACTCCTATAGCAGGTGGCGACAACTACACTGTTGCCGACATCAAGCCATATGCCGTCTCAATAGACAATCTTGAGGAGCAAACCGGCCTTGATTTCTTCTGCAACCTCTCCGATGACATCGAGACATCCGTCGAGGCTACTCTCGACCTCGATGCATGGAATTGGTAACCCATATTCTTGATTACAACAAAAGTTCCCCCGTCAATATCGCATAAGCGAAATTGACGGGGGAATTTTTTATTATTATACCAATCAGACTAAAGCCTGACAAGTAATCTTATCCTTGCTCAAGGAAACGCTTGATGTTTGTCTCAATCTGAGCTGCGGAAGTCTCCTTCTTGACGAACTTCTCGCCTGTAATGTGCTCGTAGAGCTCGATATAGCGATCGGAAATCTCCTTAACTTTCTCCTCGGTCATCTCAGGTACGGTCTGCCCCTTCTGACCCATGAAGTTGTTGGAGATGAGCCACTCACGGACAAACTCCTTGCTGAGCTGGCGCTGCGGCTCGCCCTTAGCAAAACGCTCCTCGTAGCCATCGGCATAGAAGTAACGCGAAGAGTCTGGAGTGTGAATCTCGTCGATAAGGATTACCTTGCCGTCCTTCTTGCCAAACTCATACTTGGTGTCTACAAGGATGAGGCCATGCTTTGCGGCAATCTCAGTACCACGAGCAAAGAGCTTACGTGTGTAATCCTCAATCTGCTCCCAATCCTCTTTTGCGACGATACCCTTGGCGATAATCTCCTCGCGACTGATGTTCATGTCATGGCCTTCGTCTGCCTTGGTAGTCGGGGTGATGATAGGCTCGGGGAACTTCTCGTTCTCCTTCATGCCCTCAGGAAGCTTCACGCCGCAGAGCTCGCGGCATCCAGCCTTGTACTCGCGCCATGCGGAACCGGTAAGGTAACCGCGGATGATGACCTCAACCTTTAGTGGCTCACACTTGACACCAACGGTGACCATTGGGTCGGGGGTTGCCACCTTCCAGTTCGGGACGATGTCCGTGGTTGCGTCGAGGAACTTGGCTGCAATCTGGTTCAGGACCTGACCCTTGTAGGGTATACCCTTCGGCAGAATCACGTCGAAGGCCGAGATGCGGTCCGTCACTACCATTGCCAGCAACCTGTCGTTGATGTCATACACGTCGCGTACCTTGCCGTGGAAGACACTCTTCTGACCGGGAAGCTTGAACTCTGTCGTCGTTATAGCTGTACTCATTTTGTTGTTAGGTTATTATTTTAACCAGTTAACTAGATTTGTAGTATCGAAGGCTCCGCATTCAATCTTTGCCATGCTTCTGGCTGTTCTCGAAAGCTGAGACTATTTTTTGTACAAGTTTGTGCCTTACTATGTCTCCTTGGTCAAATCGGACTACGCCAACGCCTTCCACATTCGCAAGAATGTCACAAGCACGTAGCAAGCCATTCTTCTGACCATCAGGCAAGTCCACCTGCGATGGGTCTCCTGTTATTATAAATTTGGAGCCCGAGCCCATTCGGGTAAGGAACATCTTAATTTGGGGTAGGGTAGTGTTCTGCGCTTCGTCCAATATCTCTATCATCTCTTTCAGCTTCGCTCCGGGAATCATATCCTCAAGTGCGTCATACAAGGGCTGAAGATAAGGGTCTATCTTCTCTTTCATGTCGCCTGGCAAAAAACCAAGTTTTTCGCCAGCTTCAACAGCTGGACGGCTAAGTATTATCTTTCGAACCTGCTTGGCCTTGAGAGCTTGTACCGCCAACGCTATTGCTAAATATGTCTTTCCGCTACCTGCAGGGCCTACGGCAAATACCATATCGCAATGCCTCGCCTCCTCAATCATTTTCTGCTGATTGACGCCACGGGGCTTTACCGGCTTCCCGTCTACAGTGTGGACTATAACAAGCGAATCCGTTGGTCGGACCACAACACGCTCTCCGTCGAT
>CAVGTO010000282.1:0-2309 GCA_963631865.1 Eggerthellaceae bacterium | reverse complement strand
ATATAATATAGTATATGTACGGGCCGTCGGCATTGATAGATGCCGACGGCTCGTGCTATGTTCAGGGATGGGGAATGTCATTTCGCCAGCCGATTGCACGGAACGGCACAGATTTATAATTTTAGGATTTGGAAGATGCGGGAGTGCTGATGGGCGAGAGGTTTGGTGTGGGCAAAGAAGACGAGGCCATCGGAGGGAGAAACGAGGGACTCGATGGTCTCGCCAGTGAAAGGGTCGAGAATTGTGGCAAGGAGGTCTCCCGAGCGTACACTTTGGCCGACGCCGACACGGGTATAGAGCATACCGGCCTTGGAAGAAGCGACGGTCACGAGCTCATCTGCATCGAAGATAAGGGAGTGGTAGCCAGGGTGGAGAGATATGGAGATGGCGCCAATGGAGCCGAGGAAACGGAGAATTGCTTGCCAAGATTGCTTAGCCATATCATGGGAAATGACATCCGTGGAGCCAGAGTAAAGCGAATAAGCCTTGGTACCGAAGATTTGCCAATTGTAGTTGAGGACAACGGTATCGAAGGGGGCTGGCTCGTAGCGATATATATAAGGAAGGCCAAAGGCTTCGGCGGCAGAGATATCCTCGTAGCCTGTCTTCATAATGCGGACGTGAGGAGTAAAATTACCATTGAGGTAATAAGACGCCAACTGGATACCCCACTCATAACCACGAACGGCCTCGAAAAGGGCAGCAGCCACACGTTGAGTGGTCTCACCTTGATCATAGCCAGGGAACATACGGTTGATGTCCGTGTTATCCATAGTCCAAAAACGCTTTTGGACATTGATAGAGAAAGCGTTGACGGTAGGGATTACAAGGATTCCGAGGTCTGGATCGATTTGGCCAGCCTCTTCGAGCATCGAAAGGTTTTTGATGACTTGGGAAGCCACGAAAAGTTGCTGCACCTCGTCGCCGCGCATAGAGCCGACAATGGCAACCGTCTTCTCCTCGCCGCCGAAATGGAAGCCCTCGATGACAAAATCATCACGGAAAGGGGACTTCATCCTCAAGATTTCAATTCGTTTCATAACTGTTTTGTGATGGCAATGGGCAGTTCCTAGAGAAAATTATTTGAAAGGGGAGTAGATGCGGGCGATGAGAGAGCCCTCGTAGACAATGGGATAGCCACGTTGTGTAAACAGGAGACCATCCACAGGAGAGAGGACATCGGCCAAAACATCGCCAGTAAGGGAAGAGACCACTTGGCAGAGACGGTCACCTTTCTTGACCCAAGAAGAATGGGGTGCGGGATTGACAACGACGCCAGGAACAGGGGAGTTGATCATAGTTACATCGCCATCGAGAGAGAGGAGAGGCAAAGAGAGGCTTTCGGGAGCAGGGCCGTGCCATACACCGAGATTATGCAAGAGATTGAAGAGACCAGCGACGAGACGATCGCCATACTCTTGAGTGATTCGCATACCGATGCCCATCTCGACAACGAGGGTGGGGGTGCCGATTGAATTAAGGGAATGGGCAATAGTGGATTGGAGAACAGTGGCGGCCTCATGGACCCAGATGAAATCGAGGTTGAGGAGTTTGGCGTAAGGAACAAGTTTCTCGGCCGTCATGCGAGAGATGCGGGCTTGCGGCATCTCGTAGAGGAAGACATTGGAAGAGTGGATATCGACAACCATATCTGCGCCACTAAGGTCATTTACAACCTGATGCGCGACACGCTCAACCATATGGCCATCATCGACGCCGGGGAAGATGCGATTCATATCGAGGTCGAAAGTAGGGATGCCACGGCAGACGGAATCGACACCCAAAGGATTGATGGCAGGCCATATTTCGACAGAGCCATTGACTTTATCGGCAGAGGCCTTGAGACGGCGAGCCATCTCGTAGCAGACATATTGGCCTTCGAGCTCGTCGCCATGGATGCCGGTGACGATGCAAACACGAGGGCCATTGCCATTGCCGATGACAAGCTTATTGATTTTAAGTTTCTCGGCGACGGGGAGGTCTTCGGATACGACGGTTTTGACAGAAGATATCATAATGGTTAATGTAGGAGCTCAAGTGTTTTTTGGGGGCAAGCCTTTAACTTAGTGTATAAATATTCGTCCACAGAATTCACGGATTTCAAGAGAACACACAAGTTTGGGAGCTTGAATATATGTATCATCAAAAGTCATCCGGCCTTAGGAAACGGGAATCGCCTCATTGGGCGATATTTTCCAGACATCGACAGAGACGGAGACGGACTGCGACGCCGCGCCACGGAAAACGCCGCGCGAGGTGGAGCAATCGGCAAAATCGCGGCCGTGTGCCAACTTTATATACTGTTGACC
>CAVGTO010000281.1:0-2324 GCA_963631865.1 Eggerthellaceae bacterium | reverse complement strand
CAGCTGAACATAAGGCCAGAATGGCTACTAAATGGCACGGGGCCTATGAACAATGTGCTACGTCAAGATGTGCCATCGCTTTTTGACTTCGCAAATCAGCAGCACTCTCCGGCCCCTGCAGACACCACAATCCTTGGCACCGCAGAAGTTCCTGCGGCTGTCGCTAATGGCGCAATATCCACACAACCTACCGCCCCTGTTCCATCGGGCGCAATAGGGACTCAACTAGGAGTAGCAAGAGATAGTGTGCAAAATACAAATTCACAAAAGGAAATGCTGAGTGCACTAGACGTCCTCTCATCAGGTGTGGAATCTTCTGAGCAAACTTCCCAAGCTGAGCGTCGAACTATTGGCAACGGAACTATGCCCCAAGAGAATAGACCTGCTTCTCCATTGTCTCAAGTTTGTGATATCCAGACTAACAATCTTGATATTTCGGGCATAAAATCATCTCCAGAGGTGGAAAGAGTTATAATCTTCTACTCTGATGGAACCTTTGCTGATTACCGTCCTCGTAAAAAGTAAATTCCTTAGTTGCGGATCACATATTGTAAATGGCGATTATGGTGAGGGTCAGTACTTTTCCTTATCTTTTATACGAGTGCAAGCATTCGTAATTAGTCTACAACAATGGGAATAAGCACGTGGGGTAAATGGTTACTTAGCGTACCTTTTACCGCCACATTTTTGTGTATGTTTGTTGGTCTTGGATTTGTAAATGCAATATTATAGGCAATTGTCGTGTACTGGTAAAATATTACGTAAATCGATAGCAAGGATGCGAGAATTTACTTAGTAGGCTGCTTCTTTATCTTTAATCTGTCTGCTTTGTATGTTTATTAAAAGAGTGAATCAAGCAACCTAGTGAGGGGGTAAATAGCTATATTCGCGGAAAGAACAATACTGTACAATTGCATGTTGAAGAAATATAAGTCTGACTTAGCGGTCGTGGCCAACAAGAGTGTCGGAAATGGGTTCTTTGAACTCACACTCAAGGTGGACATAGACGACATTGTTGTGTTACCAGGCCAATTTGTTGAGGTCAGAATTCCGGGGGCTGATGGTGTTCTGTTGAGGCGCCCAATCTCAGTTCATGATTTTGACAGCCAGAATGGCACTCTTAAACTTCTTGTCCACATTGTTGGTAACGGCACGGATAAGCTTTCCACGTGCGCCGTTGGCGACAAAGTTGACGTCGTTTTCCCACTCGGCAATGGTTTCGATTTGGAGGCCGCAGGTACCAGACCCCTCCTTGTTGGCGGTGGAGTCGGCGTTGCACCACTCCTTTACTTGGCAAAGGAGCTCAAAAAAAGAGGCGCCGAGCCTGTATTCCTTCTTGGTGTCAGGACTGCCGATGGACTCCTTAAAAGGGAGGAATACGAAAATATCTGTAGAGTCGATGTTGCCACAGAAGACGGCTCTGACGGCACAAAAGGTTTCGTTACGGACCATTCAGACTTCACAGAGTCTGAGTTAGTAAAGTTTACTTCTGTTTTACAATGTGGACCGACACCGATGATGAAGGCCGTTGCCGCGAAGTGTAAAGCGGCCAATGTGAAATGCTACGCTTCGCTCGAAAACATGATGGCGTGTGGCTTTGGAGTCTGCCTCTGCTGTGTAAATGAAACTGTAAATGGAATGAAGCGCGTGTGCGCAGATGGTCCGGTATTTGATGTAAATGATTTAAAATGGTAAATACCACAGTAAACCTTGGCAATGGCCTGGTATTGAAAAATCCAGTGCTGACAGCGTCTGGCACGTTTGGATATGGCGTCGAGTATGACGATTTCTTTGATGTCTCCTCCCTTGGCGGATTTATTGTAAAGGGAACAACTCTCAAGCCTCGAGAAGGCAATCCATACCCGCGTCTAGCAGAGACTCCAAGTGGTATGCTCAACGCCGTTGGCTTACAGAATAAGGGTGTTGATTACTTCTGCGAGCATATTTATCCTATGCTGACAAAGTACACGAACAACCCGATTGTGAATGTATCTGGTTCCACAATTGAAGATTACGTGGAGACGGCAAGGCGCATCAATGAACTTGATAGAATTCCAGCCATAGAGCTCAACATCTCGTGCCCAAATGTGAAGCACGGAGGTATGGCATTCGGAACTGATTGTGCACAAGCTGGCAAGGTTGTAGCTGCGGTTCGAGAGGTGTACAAGAAGCACCTTATGGTAAAGTTAACGCCAAATGTGACTGACATTACGGCTATTGCGAAAGCTGTCGAGGAGGCTGGCGCAGATTCCGTCTCACTCATCAACACAATGTTGGGTATGGCAATTGACGCAGAGAAGATGCGCCCACGAATTTCCACAATA
>CAVGTO010000280.1:0-2326 GCA_963631865.1 Eggerthellaceae bacterium | reverse complement strand
ATTCTATTGTGCATACAATATCGTTCGAGGTTATATGAAGAACCATTCTGACGTTACACCCCAGATGCTTATGGACATCAAGGATGCGCAGTCAATTCTCCAAGGCAGTAAGTATAGCCCCAAATAAGGGAAGTAAGATAAACGTATATTAAAGACACGTCTCTAACACGTTTCTGAGACGTGTCTTTCTTTTTACTCCCATATTAAACGAATGATGCGAACCAATAAAACCATAGAATGAGGTTTCAAAATGTTCACTAATGCTAAATTATTGCGCTTCCGTTTAATCCCTTAATCTGTAGTGCCAATATTTTCCGATTTTCTGTAGTTTTTACGCGATATCTTGCTACTTTTGCGATGCGAACCCATTTGAATGCGTTCGATTGGGTGACCGGAATATAACCAAATTAAGGCATACAAAATGCAACCTCAATCATCCGTCAAAATCTTCACGGGCACAGCCACTAAGTACCTGGCTGAGAAAATTGCGGCCTCTTTCGGCCAAGAGCTCGGTAAGGTTAACAAACTGCTCTTCTCCGATGGTGAGTACACGACGATGTACAACGAGACAATCCGCGGCTCTCATGTATTCCTCATCCAGAGCACATTTCAGCCTTCGGACAACCTCTTCGAGCTTCTTATGATGATCGATGCCGCCAAGAGGGCTTCTGCAGCAAGCATCAATGCTGTAATCCCTTACTTCGGCTTCGCACGTCAAGATCGCAAGGACCAGCCCCGTGTGGCTATCGGCGCAAAACTCGTGGCTGACCTCCTTACTGCAGCTGGCGTCGACCGAATCATCACGATGGACTTGCATGCGGATCAGATTCAGGGTTTCTTCAATATCCCAGTCGACCATCTTTACTCCTCTACGATTTTCGTCCCCTACATCGAAAGCCTCGGCCTCAGCGATATGGTAATGGCGTCCCCCGATGCAGGCGGTTCTAAGCGCGCCAACAGTTACGCTAAGTACTTCGATGCTCCTATGGTCATCTGCCACAAGCATCGCCCTCGCCCCAATGTTGTCGGTGAGATGCGTGTCATCGGTGACGTCAAGGGCAAAAATGTCATCCTCCTCGATGATATGATTGATACTGGCGGTACCGTTTGCGCTGCAGCCGACAAGATGATGGAGCAGGGTGCTCTTTCTGTCCGCGTCTTCGCTTCTCATGGCGTCCTCTCGGGCCCCGCTTACGACAATATCGAGAAGTCTTCTGTCAAGGAGGTTGTCATTACAGACTCTATCCCCTTGAAGCAGCAGAGCGACAAGATTAAGGTGCTCTCCGTCGCCGATATGTTCGCGGAGACGATTGCTTGCGTCTACAACCATGAGACGATCACCAAGCATTTCCTTTTCCGTAAATAAGGTCATAGGATAGTTTTTGTCCTAATTTCTACTATCCCGGGTGTCTCAGGCTCGCTGCTTGAGATGCCCGGGGTTCATATTTTGTTGCGCAAAATAATGTTATTAAATACATTTTAGCTACTTTTGCGCGTATAGTGTAAGGTCGTGGATAATTTTTACATTCGCATAGTCAGTGTCTCATTGCTGCTCTCGCTCTGTGGTGCGGGAGTTGTGAGCCCCGATTTGTGTCGTTCCGTCATTATCTGCGAGTCTGAAAATTCTTTCTTCAGAGAGATTCCTGGAATCGCTCCCTTCCGCCAACATGGCTCTTTGCCGCAACAGGCTATAGAGAGAAACATCCCCTCGAGGACTAATACATTCCGAAACCTTTTTTCTAGTATATCCTCTCGCCTTGCTGAGCTCTGTTTCGGCTCCGATAATTCAAGCAGGGCAGGTTTATCCCAGCTGGCGAACCGCGAGCCTCTGTCTCATACACATTTATGGATTGGGTATCCGCTCTTAGGATTAACAATTCTCGCAGTCGTCTTATGTGCAACGTCTTTGCCCCACTCCTTATGTGGTGACGCTGCCGAAGACCTTTTGTTTTGCCATTCGTGCCCGACCCGTGCCGGTCCTGGCAATCAACTCTGAGCATCTTGCTCTTCCCGTAACATTACAATTGG
Organism: Eggerthellaceae bacterium; assembly: GCA_963631865.1. Classification (GTDB taxonomy): domain Bacteria; phylum Bacteroidota; class Bacteroidia; order Bacteroidales; family Marinilabiliaceae; genus W3P20-009. The sequence continues at coordinate 298 of CAVGTO010000280.1, read as the reverse complement.
CAAAACGTTTCCCAAAAGAATAATTATTTAAGATGTCTATATTGAATTCGCTCCTGACAATGATTTTCGGGAGCAAATCCGAAAAAGATATGAAGGAGATTGCTCCTATCATATCGAAAATCAAGGAAGTATATCCTACTCTCGAGTCATTGAGCAATGACGAGCTCCGTGCCCGTACTCAGGCTCTGCGCGACAAGATCCAAGCTGCAATTAAGGAGGATCTTGACAAGATTGATGCCCTTAAGGCTGAGAATGACAACCCCGATTGCTCTATCGAGAAGAAGGAAGAAAATTATAA
>CAVGTO010000279.1:1889-2336 GCA_963631865.1 Eggerthellaceae bacterium | reverse complement strand
TCAGCGGAAATGCTTCACGTAAAAGACTTGCTCGAAAATACAGGATACATAAGAGGCGGATGTTCGCCAATCGGAATGAAGAAACACTACCCGACATACATCGACCAATCAGTCAACGATTGGGAGAGCATCACGGTAAGCGCAGGCCAACGCGGCGTTATGGTTCTCGTGGCCCCCGAAGACATTATCAGAGTGGCGAGAATGACCACAGCGGACATAACTAAATATGAAGCCACCGACGAGCAGTAGCGAGATGGCAAAGGGGGAGCACGCACGATTATTTGCGCCAGAAGAGGGCACAGAAGCAATCACGATAGGCCAGTTCAGCGGAAACGAGGAACTGGAAGAGGTTTGCTTGCCATTAAGCTTGCGAAAAATAGAGGATTACGCCTTTGCCAACTGCCTTAACCTAACAACCATAGAGCTCCCAGAAGGGCTCAGGGAAAT
>CAVGTO010000279.1:0-1879 GCA_963631865.1 Eggerthellaceae bacterium | reverse complement strand
CCTTTATTGGATGCTCAAGTATCACACGGGTAAAAATACCAAACTCTGTAAAATCAATCGGGGAAAATGCGTTTGCCGATTGCGCCTCACTCCAGACGATTGAATTCCCGGATGATTTCAAAGATCTGTCTCCAAACCTTGTCAGAGGATGCTACGCACTCGAGGAGATTAAACTTGGGGATTCATATTCCATCGTAGATGGCCACATTATAGATTCGACCACCAAGGAACTCATTTTGTCTCTACCGAACACGGCGAAGGACAAAACAATACGTATACCCAACACCATCACTCAAATACACCGAGCGGCATTAGCCCTTTGCAAAGACGCAGATAAAGTCGCACTGCCCAAAGAGGTTGAGGAGATAGACGGCTCAGCTTTTACAGGACTGGACAATCTAAAAACTATCGATATCGAGGAAGGCGGCAAAATGCAGTTTTGGGACGGCTTTTTGGCCAAGGACGACACGATTATTTTCCACACGCCCCATTTGACTCGGAAGAACTTTATTATTCCAGCTCACATTAAGGGTATTGGAACTTTAGCTTTTGCCCGTTGCGAAGGGCTGGAAAGCGTCACGGTAGAGGGTAGCGCTACCGAAGCGAAATTCGAGATTGGAGAGTCAGCTTTTTGTGAATGTCCTGACCTCAGAAAGATCGAGATATTCTGCTCTGTCAATATCGGACCGAAAGCCTTTCTTGATTGTGCCGAACTTGAGTTTGTCCAATGTCCACAGGTTGTGGCTGTTGGCGACTTCGCTTTCGCCAATTGCACGAGACTAACAGAGGCACCATTGAGCGAAAAGACGACGCACATAGGAAACGATGCGTTTGCGAATTGCGCTGCGCTGAAAAAGATATCGATCCCGACAGAAGTCAAAGGGATAAGCGCAGGCGCATTCGCCGACTGCAAGAGTCTCGAAGACGTTGACTTCCATGATGACATTGAGTACATCAGAAGCCAGGCCTTCCTTGGTTGCACAAAACTTAAGAATATAGACCTCCCTAAAGACTTAAAGTCAATTGGACACGGGGCATTCGCATGGTGCGGATTACAATCTATAGCCATCCCCCCAAAAGTAGAGCACATCGACGACTTTGCGTTCGCAATGTGCAAAAATATCGAAGCAGCGACAATGCCTTCGGCATTTTTCGACCGTACAAGCCAAATATTCATTGGCGACAACAAACTACAGATGATGGGTTCTAACGACATAAGAAAATGAAAATCGAGCTCACATTCCTCGGCACTGGCACATCCACCGGCGTGCCAGTCATAGGATGCCACTGCGCCACATGCAGTTCCAACGACACAAAAGACAAGCGACTGCGCTCGTCAGCCCTCATAAGCATAGAGAATGGCCCGACTATACTTATCGACGCCGGTCCTGATTTTCGCCAACAGATGCTGCGTTGTGGTGCCGAAACAATCGATGCAATATTGCTAACACACGAGCATTACGACCATGTTGGTGGGCTCGATGACGTGCGAGGGCTTAACTATTCGACGCAGCACGGCGTCTCACTCTACGCCCAACCCAACGTGATAGAAGCCGTAAAGCGGAATCTCCATTACGCATTTGCCGCGACGCCCTACCCTGGCTCACCCGTAATATCTCTTAATGAGATAACGAAAGACAAAATTGCAGTCGAAGGAGTTGAGGTAACGCCCCTGCCTGTCATACACGGCCACCTCACCATCCTCGGCTACCGCATTGGCCCATTGGCATATATAACAGATGCCAGCATTGTGCCAGACGAGACCATAGAAAAAGCCAAGGGTGTGGACACACTAATAATCAATGCGCTCGGGCCGTTCGCACACCCGTCACATATGTCTTTAAGCCAGGCAATTGACGCAGCCACACGCATCGGAGCG
>CAVGTO010000278.1:0-2366 GCA_963631865.1 Eggerthellaceae bacterium | reverse complement strand
GCAACTGTGAACTGTTAACTGTGCACTGCTAACAGAAAATGGTACGTTTAGCCCCGGGCTTCAGTCCGGTGATGCCCCCAAAAAGAATTCCCTAAAAAATCAACTTCCAAAATTCTAACTTCGGGGTCCCACAACTGTGAACTGTTAACTGTGCACTGTGAACTGACTTAAGCTGTGAACTAGATTACGCTTTGAACTGATAAATCATAACCAAACCTTTTGAACTTTTCAAACAATTTGTTTAATTTCGCATAGTTATAAAAAGAACAGTTATCATTATGTCAGAAATTAAAAGAGTTGCCGTAGTTGGCTATGGCAATATCGGGAAGGCGGCCGTTGAGGCCCTCTCCATTGCCCCCGATCTTGAACTCGCAGGCGTAGTCCGCCGCAATCCTAATGCTCCTCAGCCTGTTGAGCTTACTGGAGTCCCTGTAGTCGACGACATCAAGAAACTCGGCAAGGTCGATGTCGCCCTCCTCTGTACTCCGACACGTGCCGTGCCCGAGACCGCAAAAGCTATCCTCGCACAGGGCATTGCTACTGTCGATTCCTTCGATATCCACACCCAGGTGTCTGAGCTTCGCGACACTCTCGATGCCATCGCAAAGCAGTATAACACCGCCTCCATCATCTCCGCAGGTTGGGATCCGGGCTCCGATTCTATGATTCGTGCCATTATGGAGGCTATGGCTCCCAAGGGCCTTACTTATACCAATTTCGGCCCCGGCCGCTCTATGGGGCACACTGTTTGCGTCAAGAGCAAGGAAGGCGTTAAGGATGCCCTCTCTATGACCATTCCTCTCGGCACTGGCATTCATCGTCGTATGGTCTATGTAGAGCTCAAGGACGGTTATAAGCTCGAGGATGTAGCCGCTGCCATCAAGGCCGACGATTACTTCGCTCATGACGAGACACACGTTATCGAGGTCCCCTCCGTCGAGGCTCTCAACAATGTCGGCCATGGCGTCAACCTCATCCGCAACGGCGTCTCTGGCACCACCGCCAATCAGAATTTCCGTTTCCTCATGGAGATTAACAACCCCGCCCTCACCGGCCAGGTTCTCGTAAGCTGCGCTCGCGCCGTGCTTCGTCAGCGTCCCGGTTGCTACACTATGATTGAGATCCCGCCCATCGATCTCCTCCCTGGTGACCGTCGCGAACTCGTCAAGCGACTCGTATAGTTCCATCCTTTGGTCTGTACATCTAAAATTTCCCAATATCAAAGGCCTGCGGCATCCTCCGTGGGCCTTTTTCTGTCTCCTTTCAATCTTGTTAACATAGGTTTTGTTTCCGAAATGACTCGTAATGTTATCTTTGTAGAGAAGTAATCTTACGTGCGTCTCAAGTGGACTTAAACGCTTGCGCCAAGTCTTTAAGAGCGGAAAACTGCAATGGATAAACTTTCGATTCTAATCCCGACATACAACACGGAGTGCCTGCTCCTTGTTGATGCCCTTGTGCGGCAGATTGACGATAACTCCCTTAATGCCGAGGTCGTCGTGTTGGACGATGGCTCCAGTGATATGAAAGTTTTGGCCGAGAACGCCGCCATTGAGGATATGGACCATTGCCGTTATATCGTCTCGCCTGTCAACCGTGGCATTGCTATCACCCGCAACAGCCTTATGCAGGAGGCTACCGGCTCTCATATGCTTTTCCTTGACTCGGACACCTACCCAGCCTCTGACGATTTCCTCGTGCGTCTCGTCAGTGTGGCCGATGATGCTGATGTGGTCGTTGGCGGTATCATCTACCGTAAAGGCGAAGAGAGGGTGGTCAACCCTTTGCGTCTCCGCTATGGTATTAGTAGAGAGGAAGTTACAGCAAAGAAACGTGAGCGCAAACCATATGATGCCTTCAATTCGTCGAATTTTATGATAAGTCGGCACGTTTCGGAAGTTGTCCGTTTCGATGAGACTTTCGACCGCTATGGCCACGAGGATACCCTTTTCGGTGCGATGCTGAAGGATAAAGGGTTCTCGATAAAGCATATCGACGCACCCGTCTACCATGATAATCTCGATACCTCCGAGCAATATCTTTCTAAAGTCCGCATCGCTATTCAGAGCCTGAGTATGCACGCCGATAAGCTCCGTGGCCATTCGCGTCTCCTCGCCCTCTACGACAAGGTTGACGCCCTGCACCTCTCTGGCCTTCTCCATTCGTTCTTTAGCCGTTTCCGCGACCGCATGGAGGCAAATCTCAAGGGTGATAAGCCCAGCCTTATGGTGCTGATGATTTACAAGCTCTCTTACCTCTGCGGTGTTATGAAACTGTAGTTTCTTCGCGGCTCTTTCATACAACAAGGCGGGGTGGCTTCTTCTGTAGAAGCCACCCCGCCTTGTTTATGCCCATTGGGCGATATA
>CAVGTO010000277.1:0-2369 GCA_963631865.1 Eggerthellaceae bacterium | reverse complement strand
ATGTACAAGATAGGACTCGACGTCGGCTCGACCACGGCCAAGATTGTCGTTCTCAATGACAATGCTGAGGTAATATACTCATCATATCGTCGTCACCAGGCCAACGTCCCCGCGGCCATAGAGGCATTTCTTGCCGAACTTTCTGACACACTAAAAGACACAGACCAGTTCACACTGGCCCTCACGGGTTCGGTTGGTCTTGGCGTGTCTGAGCGTTACGGACTCTCATTCGTCCAAGAGGTTGTGGCCGCCACAGAATTCACGAGGACGGTGCACCCCGAGGTTTCGACGATCATCGATATCGGCGGCGAGGACGCCAAGATTGTGTATTTGCAGAATGGCAAGGTGACGGACCTCCGAATGAACGGCAACTGCGCAGGTGGCACTGGAGCCTTCATAGATCAGATGGCCCTCTGCCTTGGCGTGGAGGTCACTGACCTCAATGCACTTGCCGAGCGCAGCACCATGCTCTACCCCATCGCTTCGCGATGCGGCGTATTCTCCAAGACCGACATACAGAACCTCATTGCTCGCAACGTCCCAAAGACGGACATTGCGGCATCTATATTCCGCGCTGTAGCAGTACAGACAGCAAGCACACTTTCGCATGGTTGCGACATCAAGCCCAAGGTGCTGCTCTGCGGCGGCCCATTGACATTCATTCCTTCGCTGCGCAGGGCACTCGCCGATTACTTTGGTTACTCTCTTGACACAGATTTCGTAATCGAGGAACGCGCGAACGTCATCCCTGCATGGGGCACAGCACTCGCACCCAATGAGCATGCGCCATTTACTGTGCCGCAACTCAAAGAGTTGCTCAACGCCCCTGCCCCCGAGAAAAAGGTGACGGAGAATCAGACACACCATAATAAGACGACAGTGGACCTCATGCCGATTTTCAAGTCGGAAGAGGATTACCTCGAGTGGAAGGCTGACAAAAGTAAAAATTACGTGCCCGTAGTAGACGTAAGCCGAGCTACAAAGCGCAACTACCTCGGCATAGACTCAGGCTCTACGACGACCAAGATTGTCGTAATCAATGAGAATGGCGAGATAGTCTTCAAATACTACGCACACAACGGAGGCAACCCCATCGACGCAGTAAAGCACGGACTGAGCAAACTCGTCCAGCGCGCCGAGGAGGAGCACGTAGAGGTGAACATAACCGCAGGTTGCTCAACCGGTTACGGTGAGGACCTCATCAAGGCCGCATTCTCGCTCGACTATGGTATGGTCGAGACAATGGCGCACTACGTGGCGGCTCACGCTATGTGTCCCGACGTCTCGTTTATCCTCGACATTGGTGGTCAGGATATGAAAGCGACGTATGTGGACCATGGCGCACTGACCAGGATGGAGCTCAATGAGGCTTGTTCGTCGGGTTGTGGCTCCTTTATCGAGACATTTTCGCAGACTTTGGGTTGCGAGATTTCTGACTTCGTGCTCAAGGCATGCCAGAGTCAGCACCCGTCTGACCTCGGCACACGTTGCACCGTCTTTATGAACTCGAAAGTCAAACAGGTGCTTCGCGAAGGCGCATCGGTGTCGGACATCGCCGCCGGCTTGGCCTACTCAGTTGTAAAGAACTGCCTCTTCAAGGTTCTTAAGCTCAAAAACTACGAAGAGCTCGGACAGAATATCGTACTCCAAGGCGGCACTATGCGCAATGACTCCATCGTCCGCGCATTTGAGAACCTCACAGGCCGCAAAGTATACTGCAACAATGTACCCGAACTTATGGGTGCATACGGTTGCGCCCTCCACAGCCAGAGGCAAGTAGAGGGAATTGAGAAAGAGGGACGCCCAATTACAGAATTCCTCGTTGCCGCAAGTTTCGATGAGAAAGCGTTGGCATGCCACGGTTGCGAAAACCAGTGTCGCATAACGCAATACAAGTTCAAGAACGGTGGAGTTTACTTCTCAGGCAACAAGTGCGAGAAGATTTTCACCAATGGCAAAGCCTCCGACCACGTAGGTGTCGACATGAGCGTCATGAAATATCACGCCCTCTTCGACCGTGCAGCAAAGCCCGAGGAGATCACGCCCGCTCCGCTTTTCACTATTGGCATACCCCGTGCGCTCAACATGTACGAGGAGTTCCCATTTTGGCACACATTCTTCACGCAGTGCGGCATCCGTGTAGTGCTTTCTAAGCCGTCTCTCTTTATCGAGTATGAGAAGAGCGTGCACTCCGTGATGTCCGATAATATTTGCTTCCCCGCCAAGTTGGTCCACAGCCATATCTATGGACTCGACGCAATGGAGGGCGTAGACCGAATCTTCTTCCCACGCGTAGTCTACGAGAAGCGAGAGGACACGTCTGTCACGGGTAGTTACAACTGCCCTATCATTATCGGCTACCCAGAGGT
>CAVGTO010000276.1:0-2406 GCA_963631865.1 Eggerthellaceae bacterium | reverse complement strand
TATGGCAACTACGGACATTACGGAAAATATGGTCGCTACGGCAAGTATGGCACGTATGGTAAATACGGCGATAAGAGTGGCTATGGAGACAGCGACACTAACTATGGCGAAGACGCTTAAGTCTCACAGTAGTACAGTAAACAGATGATATTCATAAACAATAGCAATAAACTCGCCATAAGCATAATTGCGATAAGCAGCCTTCTATACGGTTGCTCTTCGACCATGAAGGTAACTCCGCAACAGACGCTCAACGAGGCGAATAAACTTGCCGAGGCTGGCCTCTACGCCGATGCGTATGCCAAATACTCGTCTGCCATTGCGCAAACAGCCCAATGGGACAGCATAAGCAGTCGATTGGCAACAATTTCGGCAAATGCAGTGAAACAAGACAGCAGCGCTTGCGTCTGGGGCAGTAAATTCTCGTCAAAAGGAGATACACAAAAACTAAAGGCACTTAACGAAAGCCTAACGAGGCTTGGCCGAGAAGAAGAGCGAGCATACCTCGTCATGAGTGACACGACTTCGTTCTTCAACATCCTCGGGGAGCAACCTGTACTGGAGATTAAGGCAAAGAGGCTTGCAGAAGACAAAGACAGCGAGCTCGTGACGGTCTACGACAAGCTCACCAATGTAAACGTGCAAGCCGAAGTGTTCGACTCCTATTTCAAAATGGCACAAAAGACTCTCAGCGAGAAGAAGCTAGAGAAAGAGAGCAAAGCTATTTTGAAAGTAGTACCTAGTAATAAGACTGCTCTTTATTACCTCGGCAGCCAAAAGTATAATGCAGCTGAGAGTGCATATACACGCTTGATGAATGACTATAACAAGAACAAGACTCAGGCGGCATATGCATACCTTGCTCGCGACTTAAAAAAGACTGTAACCCCACTCTATAAAGTGAGCAAAGAGTACTTCGAGAAGTTGCGCAAAGAGGAGCCAGAGAATAAGACGTACATAAAATACCTTATCAACATCAACGACCGCCTGAGCAACAGCGCAGAGGTCAAGAAGCTAAAAAAGCTGTTGTAGGATGCAAAAGTTGCTTCTGTTCGTCATTCCAATCATCTGCTATTTCGTTGTAGAGCAGATTTACGGGTACTTTTGGGGACTCGTAGTGGGCATTGCGTTGACTGCACTGCCTGCGTTTATCTGGAAACTAAAGGGTGAGACTATTGAATGGAAGTCTGTATTGGCGGATGCCACTCTAATTGTAATATTCGGAGTTGGAGATATCGTAGCTGCCAACTTTTGCCCAGACATTGCTTCTGTAATTTCTTCGGGTATCCTAACTGTAATCATCGGTTTGCTTGCGACGCGCACTGGATGGAAACAAATGAGTAGAAGCCTTGACAAACTTCGCCCAGGAATTTCGGAGAATCCATATGCTTCGCAACTGATGCGCAATGCAATGAAGCGGATGTCCTGCTGGACGTTGTTGGCTACAGTGATATTAATTATCGCTAAGATATCTGGAGATGAAGCCGCAAGGGAATGGTTAGACAGCTATTTACTTGTAACCATACTGCTCTGCTGCCTAGCAACAGAAATAATCATATCTCACATTACCAGGCGCAAATATAAGGATGTCGAATGGGTGCCACTGATGACAGTGGATGGTAGAACTGTCGGTGGAGCCCCGCGCCCGCTAGTCCACAATGGCAGTCACTGGCTTCACGCCGTGGTGCATCTGCATGTCATAAACTCAAGAGGCCAGTTGCTGCTACAACTCCGACCGAAGAGCAAAAAAATACAGCCGGGCCGATGGGACACCGCCGTAGGAGGGCACATCACATTTGGTGAAGACTTGCAGAAAGCGTTGCAGCGCGAGACGATAGAGGAAATTGGACTCACAAACTTCGAGGCCAAACTCACTGGGCATTACGTATGGAAATGCGAAGCTGAGAATGAGTATGTTTTTGTCTTCATTACTCACAGCGACGGCCCATTCAATCCGCAAAATGTTGGCGAGGTTGACGAACTGAAATTTTGGAACGCAGAAGAGCTGAAAAAAGCTATAGGAACAGGGATTTTAACACCAAACATAGAAAAAGAGCTTAACGACGGCTTGTTGGACAACATTAACAGCAGGCGCAACAATTAAACTCTCATAACACTTAAAGCAAACAACTATGTCAATAACGAGACCAGCAATTAAGACAGCATTAGTAACTGGTGCGACATCCGGAATTGGCCGCGCCACGGCACTCATGCTCGGACGACTCGGATATAACGTAATTATAACAGGACGCAGACTTCCATTGCTGCAGGACCTTTGCAAAGAGATAGAGAAGACATCTGGTGTCGAGAGCTACATCTTGTGCTTTGACATAAAGGACAAACATGAGGTTTTTGACTCATACGACATGCTGCCCGAATCATGGAAAAAACACCTCCTCGTTTGTG
>CAVGTO010000275.1:0-2423 GCA_963631865.1 Eggerthellaceae bacterium | reverse complement strand
TTCTCTTTGTTCTCTTTGTTCTCTTTGTTCTCTTTGTTCTCTTTGTTCTCTTTGTATTTCAAAGAATTACGTTCACTCAATATGTTTTTTCGATGAGAGAGAACTAACAGTAAGGGCGTTAAGAGTGTGGCTTCAAGCCTTCTGAATCTGGCAACTATGCACCTTTGTCTTCTTGTCGTAGGATATGGCGGCAAGGATGATATCGCCATCGAAATTCGCGAGAGCCGAAGCGTAACGGCGGGTAGATATTTATTTGACAAAAAGCCTCATCCATAGACCTCGAAATTTCTGCAACATGTGGCGGCGCAGCATGGCACGGCGGGGGATAAAGACTGGCAAAACGCCTGCCAATCCTGCACCACGGACATCGGCACTCATGGTGTCGCCGACATGGGCGATTTCGAAATTGCTGACATTGAGGCGATCAACCATAACCTCAAAAAGGCGGCCGCTGACCTTATCGGCGCCGCACTCGCAGGACAGGAAGAGAGCCTCGTAGCCGTCAATCCCGCACTTGGAGAGCATCTGGCGAATGACGTCCGACGGGAGGTACATATCGGAGGTAAGGACTACACGACGATTTGCCTTAGCCCACTCATAGAGAGGCATAACCGACGCCTTGGACCGCACGGATTTAAGTTCCTCATCAACCTCGAGGGCGGCAGTTTGCGCGGCATCAGTACCAAGTTTTGCGGCAAGGATGGCATGTATTTCGGCAAGGGTCACCTCGCCAGTCTTTGACTTGCGGCGAGCCATCCGCTCAGCCTCAATCCTTGCCTTGCAAAAACTGGAAGCTCCGCTCTTGCCCGCGATGCGCTTGCCCATGCGGATAAATATCTCCGATGGAAGCAGACAATCGCGCTCTACGAGGGTGTCGAAAATATCGAACGAGACGATTTCGCACTCGCCGACTGCTACTTGAAAGTCACTGAGCCTCATATCACTTCTTTAAGAGCTTATAGATGGTATAGTACGGCAATGGGAGCTTGAACGCCTGCTTCAAGAAGCCTGTTTTCCATGGGCTCAGGCTCAACGCAAGGACAAACTCCTTGGGAGAGAAGCGGAAAACGCTTTTCTGGGGGAGGAAAAACGACTTAGCCCCGTAGTCAATATTGTAGAAACCGCTAAACATTGCCGTCTCGTCAAGCGACGGACGCATTGCGACACGAAACATCTGTTTTAGACAATCCCCACTAAAATCAGACTGCTCGCGAACAAAGTCCATTGCACCTTCCTGCATCTTACTGATATTCACGACGACCAAATCACCCGCCAGATATTCATACGGAGCAAGATTTGGGACTACTTTACCATCAGACTGCGTCAGGTAACTTGCAGTTGAACCTTCATAACTTTGGAAAAGCTTCTCAACGCAACCGAAAAAGCATAAAATCTTTGCCCTATTAGCATGCGCAGTGCCCTCATAGACATAACCGAATGTTCTTCCTTTAAGAGGCTTATCTTGTTCGATGCCAACATAAAGACCTGTCACCTCTGTCGCAATACCGCACACTTCAAGCATTCTCTCAAGGCAAAGTTGCATAGATCCGTGCCAACCGATATCAACAATTACGACACGGCCATGCATACCAATCTGATTGAAATAGGCACGAAGAGCATCGTACTGGGCATGCGAACGAGCAAAAATTTCCTCTTTATGACTCTCAAAGATCTTACGGAGAATATCGCTCTGCGGCATACTCTCGAATGTCATAACCTTCTCAGCACAATCGACTTCCATCTCGGATCCGATACAGTCCTGCAAATCCTCTATACCCCAATAGGCAAGAACTTCAGAGACAGAGACAAAACGCTGCCAAGAGAAGAATTCAAAACTTTCCGAGAACTCAGTTTTTGTCCACAACAACGGAGCACGCAGACTACGGCGAGAGAAATAGACATACTCGTGCGGAATGCCCAGTGGTTTCCGCTCATCGAGCACCTCATACGCCTGCTGCATAAGGTATCCATCCCTCGAGAGGAAGAAGACCTTGTCGGGCGCAATATCAGCTATCTTGCTGCGGAGCCAGCGCGTAAAACCTAATAGGAAGGGGCCGAAGGTTGTTTGACCAAATTGGGAATATGAAGAAGTGAAATCGTTATCGAGCATTTGCTATAAGTATGGAGTGAGCTTTTGCCCGCAAAGGTGAATATTTTTCTTGAGAACGCCAAAGGGACAGATTAGAGACACCTGTAGTCACGCCTTTTTGCCGGTTCGCAGTAATTTTAGTCCACAGATTACGCAGATTCACACTGATATTTGAATTTGAGTCGGACCGCCACGCTCGCCACAGATTCTGCTTCGCCCAAATTAGATTTACAAAGAGACGAGATGTAGCCTTGTGTTTTGCTATATTTGCAGAGCTGCACAATTGACAATTAGCGCAGCTAGAATTTCGGTAACTTTGAACCAACTGGACGTT
>CAVGTO010000274.1:0-2452 GCA_963631865.1 Eggerthellaceae bacterium | reverse complement strand
ACCTTGAGAGCTGCTACAGTGGAGCATGGGTTATAGGCCATCTTGTGGGTCTCGGCACCAGAACCCGGATAGATTACAATCTTGCCATCTTCAGTCAGAGGAAGTTTACCAAGTTTGAGAGCCTCATACTGATAGTGCTCATCGAAGAAAAGAAGGCACTGCCAAATAAGGTCTTCGTAGGCAGAGATATCCATCTGCAAATACCTATTTGCCTCAAGAGCCATCTCACAGAACTCGAGCGACGTATCCCAAACATATTCAAGCCAAGCATTGCTCTCGACACCAAGATCTTGACCAGGAGCGTGCTCGCCATACTCAGCGGGATTGGGGAGACCGAAGCACTCCATTTGCTCAGTGAACGAGGCGCCATCGTGCCCCCAATAAAATTGCGTACGCGCCTTGGCATTGACAAGCATACGGACATAAGCATCGAGTTGGACACGAAGCATATCGAGGTCGCCCGACTTAATCATAGGCCAGTAGACAAGGCGCTGATTTTGAGCAGTCTGAGTACCGCCGCCCCAACAGCGGTAGTCGGGCGAGAACTTGCGGTTGGCATCCACGAGAGAGGGGTCGAACGTAAAGAGGCCGCCGTTGAATTTGGTAACCCATCGGCCAGATGCATTGCAACCGAGCATATAGCGCATAAGCTCATAGTTGCGGATAATTACGGCAGCGGAATCCGTCGGGTCGGGCTCATCGGCCTCGGTGCGGTCGCTCTTATACGGCTTCCTAAGTTCGCGTTGGAGGGCAACGTAGCTGCGATTCCAATACTTGTTCCACCACAAGAAAGACCTGTCGCGAGACTTGGCAGCAGTGGTTGCAGCGGGCGCATCGGGATAGGCAGTCAAGCGCACGTGGACGTCGAATTTCTTTGCGTCGCCCTCGTAGTTCCAAGCCTTGAAATCAGTATCAAGATATTTGCCAATCGAAGTGCCAGAGTATGTGAGAGCCTTAGCTTCGAGTTTGCCGACCATTGCGAGACCAGCAAGAGGATTGTAGAGTTGGCTCTTGATGGGCTCCAAGCCTTCGATAGATACTGTGCGGTCGAAGATGGTCTCCTGACGGTTGACGTGGGAGAAAGTGATGGAATGCTTATCAGGCGAGACTGAGTCGGCATACATATAGCAGTCGCCAGAAAGCCATTTATATGCACACTGCATACGGGCATCGGGCGAAACGAGCTTATCCTCCGTGCGCCAATTCTCGTAGCTCAGCGTGGCATGGCGATTTTTCTTACCAGCTACAGTGATGAAGATATCGGGAGACTCCGTGTCGGCCCAAATATTAATCTTCATATCGGCACACGAGACCGTCATAGAGCCATCGGAGAGGTGGAGTTCTTGGCGGAAATTACTGCCTGCGAGTACGTTATCGTCAAAGTCGAGGCGAAGACGTCCAGCTTTTAGGAGGGTATTGTTCTCGTCGAGCCAGCTGCTTTGCTGCATATAAATAAGGAGGTCGCCGTTTTCGACCCAGACATTAAGGCCTATGTCGTAACCGCCAACTGGCATGGATTCGGACGAGTTTTTGCTTTGGCTTGTCCAAACGTAGTCGTGGGGAACGTAGGCGTCGCCATCATTAGCGAAAGAGCTTACCGCAATTGGTTGCAGGGCCAAGGCGAGGGCCAAGGCGGCAGATTTAAGGGAATTGTTAATCATCGTAGTAAAATGAGTATGCACAAACTTAATGTTTTTTCTCTATTTTTACACTAATATACATTCAACATGCAACAAACAGACCATTTGTTCCAAACAAAACAGCCCCTCACACACGTGGCGGTAAGCTTCGCCGCAATACTGACGGCATGCACCAGCAAGCCAACATTCTTCGACGAAAGCCAATTGAAGGAAGACAGCATAATCGTAAAAAACGATGCTGGCGAGACATTGAGTCGCACCATATATTACTACGGCTCAGAAGGTCGCGACACAATGATGACCGTAGACAACATCCAATATGGACCTATAACACGCACCACGAAGTTCAACTCAGCCGGTCTTGTCATAAGCGAAAATTTTGACGGACAGGGAGGCTCGGCGTATACGGAGTACAAATGCGACAGCCTCGGGCATGCCACAGAAGCGGAGGAATACGTAACAAGCAAATTGACAGGAGCCACTTCTCACTGGCACAAAGACCTAACGACAGACGCGAAGGGCAACATCACCCAAAGCATCAGGCATGACAGCATAGGCAACTTGACAAAAATCACCATTGTCCGCGACAGTCTTGGCAACGAAACAGAAAACGTTACGTACAAGAAAGGTAACGGCGCGGACACCTGGACGCCCGACAGGAGATACACGTATTCTTACTCCCATACATCAGACACATCAGCCGTAAAAGTAGCAGCGACATTCTTCACTTGGGAAGAAAAAGGATGGGAAGAGCAGAGTAGCGAAAAATACACCTATGACGCCGCTGGCCGAAAGACAGAGAAAGTGGAGAC
>CAVGTO010000273.1:0-2463 GCA_963631865.1 Eggerthellaceae bacterium | reverse complement strand
ATCTCGTTCTGTGCCGTCTCCATAGAGATGCAGCCAAGGATGCTGGCCGTTTCAATTCTCTTTGCGGGACGGCTCTCTCCGTGACCAGCAAAAAATCCGTTGCGGAGAATCTTGTCAAGTGGATGCTGGACGCAGGTGAGACTCTTGGTGGGGTAGTAGTCCTTGTCGTGAATGTGTATATAACCATGCTCTACGGCCGTGCGCGCCTCCTCCGACAAAAGGAAGTCGTCTACGAAAGGCTTGGTCGTCTCCGATGCGAACTTCATCATCATGCCGGCTGGGGTGTCGGCATTCATGTTGGCGTTCTCACGGGTCACGTCATTGTTCTTGGCCTCAATAATCTCGAGGAATATGTCGCGAGTCTTGGCTTTACGGGCTACGTTCCTTTGATTTCGATAGGCTATGTAACGCTGAGCTACTTCTTTACGTGGGCTGCGCATAAGCTCGAACTCTACGCAGTCCTGAATAGCCTCTACAGTCATCTTCTCTTTGCCACTGACCTCAATTCGGTCGGCAATCTTACATACAAGCGCCTCGTCCTCGCCCTTCTCCGTGTGGAGCATAGCTCGGCGTATCGCTGCGCAAATTTTCTCTTTGTTGAAACCGACTATTCGTCCGTCTCGTTTTATGACTGTTTGTATCATTGGAATGCAGAATATAAACTTTACGGGGTGCTCTTTTGAGGGCGTTCCCCCGTTGGGTTAACGCTGCAAAGGTAGTCAATTTGGAATGACCTAAAAAATGCCCATTTGATGACAATGCCACATTGCGGACTTATCGACAACTTGTCAGTTTCTCCAAATATCTATCTTTTATGTACTTCCGACAACTCTGATTTTATTATCGACATTTAATAAACAATTTGGAGCGGACTCTTTCAGCGCCACTTCTTGACAAGTTGTCAGTATCTTTTGGGTGAAGTTCAGAAATCCCCAATTTTCAGTTGTTTGTGCGAAGTGGCAATTGCGTTTGTGAAGCGCCTTCTGTCAACTTCTCAAGTCGAGCTATATGCTTACTTAGACGTGCCCTCGATCTTGTCAGTAACCGCAGCGGATGCGCTTTGTGCTATACTGACAATCAATGCAAATACATCCTTTATTGCCAACTTTTTAAGAGCTCGTAAATGTCTCTTTGAGCACGTGTCTCTCTCTCGCCTGTCTTACGCTTTACTGCCACATTGTTCAGGTTCTTGTCTATGAGGCACGCTTTGCTATTGTCTGATATCTGGATTTTTAGTATTTGCTTTAGTTCTTGCCGTAAGGCTGAATTTTCTATTGGCGCAGCGACTTCAATCCTACGCCTGATATTTCTATTTTGCCAGTCGGACGAGGTTATGTACATACCTCTTTCGCCGTCAGGCCCGAACATCCATATTCGCCCGTGCTCAAGGTAAGTGTCAACAAGCCTTGTGAGGCGGATGTTTCGGCTATATTCCTGGTCTGGGACAAGGCAGCAGATGCCTCGGACTATGAGGTCTATCTTTACGCCTGCTTGACTGGCCTCATATAGGTCGTCTATTAAAGGTCTATATTGCAGTCCATTCATTTTCAGTGCTATATAGGCTTCTCCTCCTTGCTCTGCTATTGATTTCTCACGCATTATTAGTTTGTGGAGCGATTCCGCCATATTAAATTGCGACACAAGAAGCTTGCTGAGCTTGGGCGCAGGGGAGGATTTCGCCTGCACGTCTTGTTTTGCGCCGGCCGGCCGCATCGTATGACTGTTTTCGAGGTATGCGAATACCTGTCGAAGGTCGGATATTACGCTGCTGTTCGACGTGAAGAGCCCGTGGTCCGTGTATAGCCGCGCTGTCTTTTCGTTGAAGTTGCCCGTCGATATGTACGCCACGGATTGGCTTCCACCCTTCCCTCGTATGATGAGGGCGACTTTTGCATGCACTTTAAGCCCTGGTATGCTGTAAATTATCTTTATCCCTGCTGCTTTCATCTTGTCCGACAAATCGAGGTTATTCTTCTCGTCAAATCGGGCTTTGAGTTCGACAAAAACAGTCACATTTTTGCCTGCCGTGGCTGCCGCTATGAGAGAGCTGACCACTGCGGAATTTGTCGCAACTCGATATTGGGTCACTTTAATCTCCGTTACTTTGGGGTCTAAGGCTGCCTCGTTGAGCAGGCGGATAACATAGTCAAATGGCTCGTAAGGGTAGTGGAGCAATATGTCTTTCTCCTCTATCGAACTCATAAGCGATGCGCATATTTGCAGTCGTCGCGGTATTATCTGACTCTGTGAGATTGACGGAGTTCCCTTATCAACTGGCAGTTTTGCGACGTCGTGCAAATTGAGGTACCTTCCGCAACTTACCATTTCGCTTTCAGCAAATGTGTAGTTCCTTTTTAGACACGCTAACACGTCATGCGGAGTCTGGTAGTCATGGTAAAATCCCGAAGGTGCGCCTGTTTTCCTCAATGTTAAGTTGTCCCTAATGGCCTCCGCAAGGTCGGG
>CAVGTO010000272.1:0-2464 GCA_963631865.1 Eggerthellaceae bacterium | reverse complement strand
AGCTGATACCGTCGAACTTTCTGATTCCGCTCGTATTGCTTTGAAATCGCAAAAGTACGGCCTAATAGCAGATGCCGTTGACGGTGATGCTAGCGTAGTCGAACTTGAGAACGACCTTATCAAGGTTTACCTCTCGAATAAGGGCGGCAAGATTCTCAATGTTGAGATGAAGGAGTATAAGAACTTCAAGGATACCGTGCTCTCCATCTATGGAGATGAAAGCGCAACCTCCTTCGGTTTCCCCTTCATCCACAATAATCGAGTCTACAATACCAACGACCTGTATTTCTCTTGTTCTGGTATTTCTCAGGACAACGACTCGACGCAGTCTGTTAGTTATATCCTTCATATTGGTAACGGTAGCCTCACTTATAAATATACTCTCGTAAATGGGGTTTATGAGGTCGGCTTCTCTATGTCTTCAAGTAACCTTGCTGAGAAGATTTCCACGCCTAGAGCGAATGTTGATCTCCTTTGGGCTGTTGATATGCCTGAGCAGGAGAAGGGACGTAAAGCTGAAAGCATGTGGAGTAATGTCTGCTACCGTTACGCTGCTGGCGATGTCGAGGATCTTAGCCCAACAGGCAAGGACGATGCAGAGGAAAATATGAACATTGACTGGGTTGCATATAAAAACCAGTTCTTTAGCAGCGTTTTCCATGCGAAGGATTGTTTCGCTGGCGTCTCTATTACGTCCGAGGCTGGTAGTCAAGAGGGTGAGGGCTACATTAAGAAAGTAGCGTCTACCCTCGGCGTTAAGCTTGACCTTCGAGGTAATAGCAGTGCTGAATTCCGTTTCCTTTTCCTCCCGAATTATTTCTATACTTTGGAGAGTTATGAGGATATGGAACTTACAAAGCTCCTCCCTCTGAGTTGGGGCATATTCCGTTGGATTAACGAGTACTTCATTATCCCTCTGTTTAAGTTCCTCGAGGGAATCTTCTCTAGTTATGGCGTCGTGATTCTTATCCTCACGCTCATAATAAAGTTGATTCTTTTCCCCTTCACCTTCTCTTCCTTCAAGTCTCAGGCTAAGATGCGTGTACTTAAACCGCAGATTGATGAGATTAACAAGAAGTTTCCGCCCGAGAAGGCTATGGAACGCCAGCAGGCAACTATGAATCTTTACAAGAAGGCTGGCATTAACCCCATGGGGGGCTGTCTTCCTATGCTGCTTCAGATGCCTGTCCTCTTTGCTGCATTCCGTTTCTTCCCTGCTGCAATTGAGTTGCGTGGTGAGTCTTTTGCTTGGGCAAATGACTTGTCTACTTACGATTCGATATTGGATCTCCCTTTCAGCATCCCGTTCTATGGCGATCATGTGAGCCTTTTCTGTTTGCTTATGTGCGTAACTCAGGTGATTTACACCAGATTTACAATGCAAACACAAAACACGTCGTCTATGCCTGGTATGACATGGATGATGTACTTGATGCCTGTGATGTTGTTGTTCTTCTTCAACGATTATCCTGCTGGTCTTTGCTACTACTATTTCGTGTCTACCCTCTTTACTGTCTTGCAGACAACTGTCATAAAGGCTTTCTTTATTGACGAAAAGGCAATTCTCGCTCAAATCGAGAAGAACCAGAAAAAGCCTACCAAGAAAGGCCGTTTCCAACAGTACTATGAGCGCAAGATGAAAGAACTTGAACAGCAAGCTCGTCAGCAAGGTCGCAAGTAGCGCTTTCTGATAAGTTATTGTAAAAGCTCGACGCGTCAGCATCGGGCTTTTGCTTTTTGTTTATTGGGTGTGACTTTCGCGTGCACTTTTTAGCATATCGTGCCTGACGGTGAACATGCATAACTGCTAAATATGCATAAATCACCGAAAAACAGCAATTCAAGCCTTGATATTTGAAAATGATTTAATAGCTTTGCAGTCGATTTTTCAATCCATAAAGTCTAACAACTAATTAGTCAATTAATTTCAATGAGTGAAATCCAGCAGGGTGTCGAAAATTTCGATTGGGATGCCCTTGAGAATGGCGGTATCGCCAGCAGCGCAGCAGAGAAGGCTCAGCAAGAGGCTGAGTATGACAAGACTCTCTCTACGCTTAAGGAGAAGGACGTTGTTGATGGCGTCGTAATCTCCCTCAACAAGCGCGAGGTCGTCGTTAATGTCGGCTTCAAGTCGGACGGTATCGTTAGCCGTAACGAGTTCCGCTACAACCCCGATCTCAAGGTCGGTGACAAGGTAGAGGTTTACGTAGAGAATCAAGAGGACAAGAATGGTCAGCTTGAGCTCTCTCACAAGAAAGCACGCGCCATCCGTGCATGGGACAGCATCAATGCGGCCCTCGAGAACGATGAGATCGTTAAGGGTTACATCAAGTGCCGTACTAAGGGTGGTATGATTGTCGACGTATTCGGTATCGAGGCTTTCCTCCCCGGTTCTCAGATCGATGTCAAGCCCATTCGCGACTACGACATCTTCGTCGGCAAGACCATGGAGTTCAAGGTTGTT
>CAVGTO010000271.1:0-2478 GCA_963631865.1 Eggerthellaceae bacterium | reverse complement strand
AGTACAGCCGTCGCCGTTGAGCCAACAAGTTTGATGGCCTTTGCCATCGTGGACATCGATATGAGTGAAGGAAACAATGCGAGCGCCAACACCACTGTCCACTCCTTTGCGGTGCCAAGTGGTTGTACTTCCGTGCAGAAGCCTGTCATAATGACGTAGAACAACAAACCGAAGACCAGTGAGTAAAAACTCAACTTGGTAGACGACATGTTGCTTAGGCAACTTTTCTGAACCACGACCATGTATATCGCATAGCTCAATGCCGACGACAGTACAATTACCAAACCAAGTGGCGACGACGAGCCTTGCGTTATTCCCTCAAAATCAAGCAATACGATGCCAAGGAATACGATAGGGATCGCAAAAAGAGTTATCTTGCCTGGCTTCTCGCGGAAAAAAGCCCACATCAGCATCGCTACTAAGGCTGGGTATACGAAAAGCACCGTCGCCGCAAGCGATACACCCATGTACTTGTATGCCTCGAAGAGCGACCAAGATGAATATGCGAATAATACGCCCATAGGGCATATCAGCAAGAGCTCTTTAAGCGTAAGCCTGAAGCTCTCTTTGTTGAAAAACATAAGGCCTACGGTTAGTAGTGTGGCAAACAAATATCGATAGAAAAGTACCGAGTTCGTTGTAAGTCCTACTGCGTATAAGATTGGAGCAAAGGCATTTACGCCATAGCTCGACGATGATAACGCGGCATATATGTAGCCGCGCAGATTGTTGGACATCGTTTTATCTCTGTTGTTGTTCCTTTGTATTCTTTGTTCTAACCTTTTTTGCCCGACCACAGGTAGCGCATACGTTCGGCTATTTTGGTTTCCGCCGGGTTGTCTTGCTCAAAGTAGAAGCGTGTCTGTGCCAACGCATCTGGCAGATATTGTTGGTCTACAAAGTGCCCCGGGTAGTCGTGCGCATATTTGTAGTCGCTTCCGTAGTTCAACTGTTTCATCAACTTTGTCGGTGCGTTGCGCAAATGAAGCGGCACAGGCAGGTCGCCCGTCTGGCGTACGCATTCAAGTGCATGGTTTATCGCATTATACGAGGCGTTGCTTTTGGGTGATGTGGCAAGGTATACCGTGGCCTCGGCAAGGATTATGCGTCCTTCGGGCCAGCCTATTTTGTTTACGGCGTCGAACGCTTGGTTAGCCATCAATAATGCGTTTGGATTTGCAAGCCCTATATCTTCTGATGCCGATATGATTAGTCTTCGAGCTATAAACTTGGGGTCTTCGCCTCCCTCTATCATCCTTGCCAGCCAATATATAGCCGCGTCGGGGTCCGATCCGCGTATCGACTTTATGAAGGCCGAGATGATGTCATAATGCATCTCCCCCTGCTTGTCATACGTGGCCGATGTCTGTTGCAGAATGTCCACCACGTGCTTGTCGTCTATCACGATTTCGTCGGCTTCCTCTTGTGAGTTCACTACGAGCTCTATGATATTGAGGAATTTACGTGCATCGCCACCCGAGAAGCGGATCAGTGCATTGTCCTCAACCAAGTTTATTTTCTTGGTCTTGAGCACTTCATCCGTGGCTGTTGCTCGTCTGTATAGTTCGAGTAAATCCTCTTGTTCAAGCGATTTGAGCACGTAAACTTGACATCGGCTCAAGAGCGGTGATATGACCTCAAATGACGGGTTCTCTGTCGTCGCTCCAATAAGTACGACTACGCCTTCCTCCACCGCAGCAAGTAGCGAATCCTGCTGGCTTTTGCTGAACCTGTGTATCTCGTCGATGAACAGCAATGGCGGGGCTGGATTGAAAAACCTGCTCTGCTTGGCCTTCTCAATAACGTCACGAACATCCTTCACGCCCGAGCTTATAGCCGACAGCGTGTAGAATGGTCGTTCAAGTTTGTGGGATATTATCTTTGCAAGTGTCGTCTTTCCTACTCCGGGAGGCCCCCAAAGTATTATGGATGATATGTTTCCATTGTCTATCATCCGTCGCAAGACGGCCCCTTGGCCAATCAAATGCTTCTGTCCCACATACTCATCAAGTGTTGTGGGACGCATCCTTTCTGCCAACGGTAACATTGCGATACTTTTTTATTCAATAGCCCTCAACTTTGGGCTTACATCTGTACTTTCACCTTATAACCTGCTTTAACGAGCAAGTCCCTGACTTTCTCTCGAAAGTCTCCTTGAATCAGAATCTCTCCGTCTTTTGCGGAGCCGCCAACGCCACAGGATGTCTTCAGCTTCTTGCCAAGGTCGCTCAAGTCTGTCTCCTTGCCTACGAAGCCGCTCACGAGGGTTACTTTTTTTCCGCCGCGTTGCTTTTTGTCAAGTGAGACGTGGAGGTTCTGCTGCTGTGGCGGTAGAGTGTCGGCCTCGGCTTCTTCTTCATGCTGATATTGGAAGTCTGAGTTTGTGGAGTACACCACGCCGAGCCTCTCCTTCCAATCTTGTTGCTTTGCCATCGCGTATCTCTATTTTTGAACCTCTCCTATAAGATCGAAGTCCTC
>CAVGTO010000270.1:0-2527 GCA_963631865.1 Eggerthellaceae bacterium | reverse complement strand
CACTATGCCAGACGTCACCATAGCCAAAAGGCCGGAGAGCGCAGTTGCCTCGCCATAACTCGGCATAATATATGGCAACACTGTCATAACGAGTATCCCGAAGCCAAACCCACTGACTCTCTGCAGGAAAGAGGCGGCAATCGAGAATGCGAAAAGTATGATGTATCCTTCTTCCGTCATAATATATATGTCAACATTTTCAAATATAGTAAAAATATAGAAACATGCATGTGCGTTCGACTACAGATGGCCATTCGGAGTCGTGGCACAACGGAAACGGAGCACATCAAAGATTCTCTGCATGCAAAGACCTTACATACTCCACCAGTTTGCGGTAGAAAGCATTATGACTAAGAGTCTCCGCATTGCCCACCACTATGAGTTTATGCCTAGCTCGTGTCATTGCCACATTCATTCGACGAAGGTCACTGAGGAAGCCGATCTCGCCACTCTCATTGCTACGGACCATCGAGAGGACTATGACGTCGCGCTCCTGCCCCTGAAAGCCATCGACAGTATTGATAGATATTTGCTTACGATAGGGACGAAAGAATGCGTCACCGCTAATCATCGAACGCAGCAAGTAGACCTGCATCCTATAAGGAGAAATTACCCCTACATCTATCCTCTCCTCAAGGAAACGCTCTCCGCCAATTCCCGAAATAAAGTTCTTGAGCCTATCAATGACTAGCTTTGCCTCTGCACGATTAATGCGTCCAAAACTCTGACCAATAAATTCCTCTGCATAGTCATCTGATTCGGAATCGACCTCCAACCATTCAAGAGGGTCATCATAGTCGAGGAAACTTGCGCGCTGAGCCACTTCGGGGGCACTCGTAAGTTGTCCGCCATAAAACCAATCACTCGAAAATCGCATAATCTTATCGTTCATGCGATATTGCATAGTAAGCAAGGTGACAGCGTCCTGCTGATTCTCTACTGCCACCTCCATAAGCGACTTTCCTAGCCCCCCACGCATAGCATCGGGGCTTTTCACAATTGGCGGAAGTTGAAGATGGTCTCCAGCAAAAATTACTCGACCGGCCTTTGCTATAGCAATCCAGCATGCAGGTTCCATTGCTTGAGCCGCCTCATCAATGAAAAGAGTGGAGAATTTACGGCCAGCAAGAATTTTATTTGCGGAGCCAGTAAGCGTAGAGGCTATGACGCGTGCGCCGTCAAGTAATTCGGCGTTTATCTTTATCTCCAATTCTACGGCACGTTCAGACAGGCGTGCTATCTTCTGATGAGTCAGACCGTTACGACTTCGATTTTTGCGAAGTTGACGTAGAGTCTTACGTATTGCCCACAACTGATCGTAATCCGGATGGGCAGAGAAACGACGCTCATAGGTATGTTCTAGCATCGAATCCGTAACCCTACTCGGATTACCAATTCGGAGAACGCCAACACCGCAATTAACGAGCAGTTCACAAATCCAGTCCACAGCCATGTTACTTTGTGCGCACACCAGAACTTGGCTTTCGCGACGAAGTGTCTCACAAATAGCTTCTACAAGTGTTGTTGTCTTTCCTGTTCCTGGGGGGCCATGGACAATAGCAACATCTTTTGCTGCTAAAACTTTATTTACGGCCTCCGATTGACTCTTGTTAAGCCAAGGGAAAGACATCGGGCTTACACTTGCCCATCTTGCGACACTTTGCCCATGAAGAAGACGACGCAACTCAACAACTCGGCCGGTCTCCGCAGCCATAACCTTGTCGAGAGCCTCGAACATAAGACGGTAACTCGTCTCGTCAAGATAGAGACGGACGCCAAGTCCCGTGGCATGAGCCAATTGATTTACGCAATCTGCGGAAGGGAGAACAATCGACATACGGTCGCCGTCGACAAAGCTGACTGTGGCGGAAAAATTTATGAGTTTACGGCTGTTGAGACCATCGCTCTCGAAGAAACGCACGGCCTTGCCATATTCAAAAGCGGGCTCAACATCCTCGTCCGCTGTACGATAGATATCTACAACAAACTGGTTGAGCGAATTATAGTATGTTCGTCCAAGTTTTAATGGCCACCAAGCCATACCACGCTTGACAAGGCGACCGAGTGGAGTCTTTTTCTCCTCGGCTGCATATTCGCTGCGTTCGTATTCCCTCTCCTTTTGGAGCAACTCACTAAGGCTTCGAAGTTCCTCTATAGACTTCTCCATCTTCTAAAAAACGTATTGTCTTATACTTTAGTCAATGCCAAAGTTACATAAAAAAACTCCCCCACCCCGCAGAGGAGTAGAGGAGTATGATTGTTTAGGTGGTCAAAACAGACTTAGAACTCGAAGTTCACGCCGACAGAATAGAGGCCACCGATTTCATCAGCGTAGACAAACTCACGCTTCTTGTTATTGAGAAGGTTGTGAGCGTTGAAGAAGAACTCACAATTCTCGACAGGCTTGTAGCCGACGTGTAGGTTGACCGTGAAACGCTGCGAAAGGTCCGTGCCATTCTCATTGTAGCTAGGCTCAACGTCATCGGGGACAACAACATAGTTAGAGTTGTGCTTTGTGATGTAAGAG
>CAVGTO010000269.1:0-2557 GCA_963631865.1 Eggerthellaceae bacterium | reverse complement strand
CTATAGTACATGTCGGCTCTAACGACAGCCGTGCTCTTGCTCTTACCTTTACTGCAGCAGCCGGTTCTCCTGCCGATTTCACTTCATCCCTCAATGTTGCAGCAAACTCCCAAAACACTGAGTTTGTTGCCAACTTCAAGGAATCAGATATAACAGACATCACAACCTACTCGTATGTAATCTCTGCAAATGATTACTACCCAGGTTGTGTAAGTGCCGATTCTACTTTCTCTTTCACTGTATATCCGACACCCGTCCTTACTCTCTCGCCTGTTGAGGGTAAGCGTTATGTTTGCCAAGGTTCAAGCATCGCCCTATCTGTTCAGCCTTCTATCAAGGAGAATGGTAAAGCTGGTGCTGACTCTAAGTATTCTTATAGTTGGTCTGTCAATGGTGAGGTTGTTGCCTCCACAAAGGCCTTCTCTTGGTCTGTTCCTGAGGATGCTGCGGCTGGCGACCATACTGTCTCTGTGACTGTTTCTTACCAGTTCGCTGATGGTCATGTCTGCACAAAGGACGCTCAGATGACTGTCTTTGTCAATCCTCGTCCTACTCTTTCTCTTACAACTGTCGATGCGACTATCTGCGAAGGTAATTCTACCAAGCTCACAGCGACAGTAACCAATGGTTTCGATGCTAACCATACCAATTGGTCTTCTGCAAATGCATTCACCGCTTCTATCTCACCCGATGTAACCAGTAATTATCTCTATGACTATGCTTGGGAGTACGAGGTTGCACCAACTAAGACACAAGAGTATTCTTTCAATGTAGTCAATGACGTTACTGGCTGTACTGCTGCAGAGCCTGCTAAGGTCACTGTTAACGTCGACCGTAAAGCGCATTTCCGTGTAACAGCCCTCTCTACAAAGGAACTTTGTGAGGGCAACCACGACATCGAACTCACTATCAGTGCTGTCAATCCCGAAGAGTTCACCTCTGTTGATTGGTCAACCCTTACTGCAACAGGCTACACCGTAGTCTCTGCGTCGGATACAAAGATTGTTATCAATGGCAATTTCTCTGTCGACGCTGCTAAGCCAACTACCCCCGTTTCTGTTAAACTTGGCGCATCTGTCCTCTCTGGCAAGACGACCCCAGGTTGCGATGTAGTATTCGATAACGATTTGGAACTCACTGTACGTCCTGTTCCTGCCGCACCTGTTATCGCATTCTCTTCAAGCTCAAGCGGAAACGATTGGGTATGTCTTGGCCAGGATCAGCAGATAGCTTATACCATCTCAAGTAAAATTGAGAATGGTTATACTTTCCAATGGTTTGTTGGTGACGAGGAGCCTTCTGCCGATGCTACACCATCGGCAACTACCACTTCTCGTAGCCCTATCTTCACCATCAAGACCCAATCTTACACCAAGAGCACAAAGATTTGGGCTCGTGTAATCGACTCCCGTTATTCGGCAACTGCTTGTCCCTCTGCTTTTGCTTCTTATGACTTGACTATCAATCCTGTTCCTTCTCCTTCATATTCTATTGCAGATGTATGTGAGAATGATAAGGGCACTATTGAGATTACAGCGCCTCTTGCGGATGCTACTCATACTTATACCTATACATTCTACTCTGCCAACAATACTACTACGCCTCTCCAGTCCAGCAATGCTAACACTTATGAGACATCTGCATTGTCGAGGACTACAAACTTCTACATCTCTGTAGCGCAGAACGAAACAGGCTGTAAGTCAGATAATATGCAGGTTTCTGTCCGTGTTAATAAGAAGCCTGTCGGCAAGGCTACTGTAGCATATACTGATGCGACTGGCAGCTCCACTATAACCGATCCTCTCGGTAAGACTATCAACCGCGCAGCTTTCTGCGAAGGTGAGCAGGGTAAGGCTACTATTACCCTTAACCCAACAATGCAGACTGCAGGTACGGCATTCACGAGTGAACTCGTTGCTGTATCTTCTGGCAATATCTCAGATTGGTCTAAGGAGAGTGAGGATGTTTGGTCTTGCGCTTCTACTAAGGTCTGGGATGAGGCTTGCACCCTTACCTTCAAGGTGACTGACAATTCTACAAGTTGTGAGTCTAATGATTTCACAGCGGTAGTGAATGTCAAGCCTGGTATGCCGGCCCCTGCCATCCAAATTAATGATGAGGCTGTTGAGGTATGTTACGATGAGAACGAGACTATCAGTCTCTCTCTCTCTTCAACTTATAGCTATGCTTCCTCTACCGTCGCTTTCGTATATTATATGTACGATGCGGCAACAGGTGCTCAACTTGCAGGTCCTCTTTCCTCTGCTTCTGGTTCATATAGGAGCAATACAAAGACTCTTATCAACAACACGAGCGTAATCTTCAAAGCGTATGCCTACGATTCCGCATCTGGCTGTATGTCTCCTGCTTCCAATGAGGTCGCCATTACCGTAAATCCTCTCCCCGTTCCGACTCTTACCGTCTCTCACGAGTCTCTCTGCCCTGGCGAGACCTCTGTAATCTCTGTCAACGAAACCTACAGGTCTTACAATTGGCTCGATGCTGACATCCAAGGTCTTAAGTTGCAGTCAGTAACCGCATCGCCCTCCAAGACTAC
>CAVGTO010000268.1:1205-2573 GCA_963631865.1 Eggerthellaceae bacterium | reverse complement strand
AATCATGACTATGATGAGGCTTGGAGGCACATGAGGGTCTCTTCTATCACCGATATCATTCTTATGAAGCTTTTCCGCACAAAGGAAATCGAGGATCATGATGGGGCAACTATTGTAAGTGAAGGTGTCGAGGCTAATTACCTCGACATGATTAACTATGCAGTCTTCGCCCTTGTCTTAACAAAGTAATTTATAAGCTAATGTCTGTAAATCAAAATACTAAGGTCGCGATACATCGCATTTTGCGTGTCCTTCTCGGTGCACTTTTTATTTTCTCAGGCATTGTAAAGTGTATCGACCCGACTGGCGGTGCTATAAAAATTGAGGATTATTTCATTGCATGGGGGTGGCTCTCTTCCCCTTGGTGGCTGTGCATGACTCTTTCGCTGATTCAAAACATCATTGAGTTTGCCGCTGGCTTTATGCTCCTCTTTGGAGCACTTGTGCCTGTTGCTTCTGTGGTAACGTTGGCCTTCATGGTGTTCTATACTCCGTTGACCCTCTACATTGCTTTGGCAAATCCTGTTAGCGACTGCGGGTGTTTCGGCGATGCCATCAAAATAACTAATTGGCAGACATTCGGTAAGAATATATTTTTCCTTGCCGCAGCTGTTTTGGTTTTCCTTTGGCGTAACGTTGATCGCAGCAATCGTAAGCAGTGGAAGCAAGTAGCTATGGCTGCAACGGGTGTCGTTATAGCTGGTCTTGTCTCGCTCAAGGGTATTACGGACGAGCCTATTATGGATTTCCGTCCTTATTCCGTAGGAACCGATATCAGGGCTTCTATGTCAATTCCTGAGGACGCCCCGATGACTGAGTATAAAACCACTTTCATACTCGAGAAAGATGGGGTCCGTAAGGAGTTCGATGAGAATAATTACCCTTATGAGGATTCAACATGGGTCTTCATCGATTCTCACTCCGAGGTGATTAGTGAAGGATTTGTACCTTCTATTACTGATTTCTCGTTCACAACCCCCGATGGTGACGAAGTAGGCGATATGCTTCTTGACAGCCAAAATCCAGTCTTCATTGCTGTCTCTCCAAAACTTGAAAATGCTGACAAGGAGCAAATGAAGGAGTTGGGACGTCAATTCGTCATGGCTCAAAATAATGGTTTTGATTTCTATGTCGCTACGTCTTCTTCTCAGTCTGAGTTTATTAAGGCTGATAGTCTTGCTGAAACTGCTCTTAACTATTTGATGGCTGATGAGACAATGTTGAAGACCATTGTGCGCAGCAATCCTGGTATGATTATTCTTCAAAATGGTGTTGTGGTTGCCAAGTATAATTTCAACCATATGCCTTTTGACCGTGATATGGCCTCACCCGCGGCTTCCTATCTTGCAAACTTGAAACATTCTTATG
>CAVGTO010000268.1:0-1195 GCA_963631865.1 Eggerthellaceae bacterium | reverse complement strand
CTTTAGGCAAGTCTCGTAATGGAAACAATGTATTCAAAGAGAAAGCGGAAAACTCTTCTGCTGACAATCTTTGATGTTGTGAATCAAAATACAAACAGATAATAACAATAAAAATTCTTCAAGAAGATGAGAAAGAAAATTGTTGCTGGTAACTGGAAGATGAACAATACCCTCCAGGAGGGTGTCAAGCTTGCCCAGGATGTCAATGCTATCCTCAAGGCTCAGGCTCCCAAGTGCACCGTAATCCTCGGCACTCCGTTCATCCACCTGGCTGATGTCGTTCGCAACGTCGACGCTAACCTCATTAAGGTTTCTGCCGAGAACTGCGCTGACAAGGAGAAGGGCGCTTTCACTGGCGAGGTCTCGGCTGCTATGGTTAAGTCCACTGGTGCTGAGTATGTTATCCTCGGCCACTCCGAGCGTCGTCAGTACTACCATGAGACAGACGAAATCCTCAAGGCTAAGGTGGATCTCGCTCTCGCTAATGGCCTTAAGGTCATTTTCTGCATCGGTGAGGATCTCGCACAGCGTGAGGCTAACAAGCAGAATGAGGTCGTAGGCGCTGAGGTTAAGAACGCGCTCTTCCACCTCTCTGCTGAGCAGTTCTCTAACATCGTTCTCGCTTATGAGCCTATCTGGGCTATCGGCACAGGCAAGACCGCTACCAGTGCACAGGCTGAGGAGATTCATGCTTACATCCGTTCTGTTGTTGCAGAGAAGTACGGTAAGCAGATTGCTGACGATACCACCATCCTCTACGGTGGCAGCTGCAAGGCTAGCAACGCTCCCGAACTCTTCGCTCAGCCCGATATCGACGGCGGCCTCATCGGCGGCGCCTCTCTCAAGGCTGAGGATTTCCACGGCATCATCGCTGCTTTCAAGTAAGATTGCCTAGGAAGTTAGTACTTCATTGATAAACGCCCACCATCAGTTTTTCTGTTGGTGGGCGTTCTTTATTTTTTGTGCATATTGTAGATGCTATTTGTGATCCCTGTTTCTGTCATCTTTCCGTCTCTTGAATTTGAACTTTTGTGAGCTTGCATTGGCTATAGTGCCGCAAGGCTGTTTCTGCTCATCTTTGCGTCTCCAGTTGACTCCTTTCCCTCCTGTGCGGTTTTCTCCTGTCTCTACTTCAATAGTTTCGTCATAAGACTCTTCATTATAACTCGACTTTCCTATCCATTGTCTTCCCTCT
>CAVGTO010000267.1:0-2603 GCA_963631865.1 Eggerthellaceae bacterium | reverse complement strand
CTCTATGCCAGAGAGTTCTAAGATAAAACAAGTCATCGCGAAAACCCGTTATCGCCACACAAAAACGCTCAGAATAGAATGCCGACATCACACTCGACTGTAAATCATAGCGATCGCAACAGCCGTAGTACTGGCAAATTTTAACTGGAGTGCTTTTCTGACGCTCCTTGTTTATAATGGATATTAGTTTTGATATTTCAGCCTCTCTTTCGGCATTCATTTCGGTCGCTGAATCGCAGCAGTCTACAACAAAAAGATAACACGTCTGCGCTGTACTGGATATTGTAAGAAATACAACCAATACGCTTGTCATAAATAATCTCTTCATAGCTTAATCTTTTTACTTGCGCCCGCAAATATAGCAAATTATTCGATATGTGGTACTTGCGTGACGTGGGGGTGGAAACGCCGAGGATTGTGTGTGACGGAAAACCAGTGGACTGTTTGTGAGCCATCCCCAAACGGGACTATCCCGCTCACTATCCCGCTCTTCGCTGGCTCTCACCGTTTTGTACGACGGGGCGGGGCGGAAGGTTGCGCCACTGCCACTATATTACATATAATGGCAGAGGGGGTCTTTTACACGCTGCGCAGAGGCATAAAGAGTGCATTATGTATTTTAACACGGAAATCCGAACAAAAAAATTATCTTTGTCCTCCACAAAGAAATGTAAGATGGAGTATATCGTCTCAGCACGCAAATACAGGCCGGCAACATTCCAATCCGTTGTCGGACAGCAGAGCATAACACAGACCCTCAAAAACGCGGTGCGCGAAAAACGCATTGCGCACTCTTACCTTTTCTGTGGCCCACGTGGCGTCGGCAAGACCACTTGCTCGCGAATCTTCGCCAAGACGATCAACTGTTCAAACCTCACGGCCGACATGGAGCCGTGCAATGAATGCGAGTCCTGTAAGTCATTCAACGAGAACCGGTCCTTCAGTATCCACGAGCTCGACGCCGCATCAAACAACTCAGTAGAGGACATTCGCGCGCTCATCGACAGCGTGCGTATCCCGCCACAAGTGGGCACCTACTCCGTATACATCATCGATGAGGTACATATGCTGTCACAGGCGGCATTCAACGCTTTCCTCAAAACCCTTGAGGAGCCGCCAGCCCACGCCATTTTCATACTCGCTACGACCGAGAAACACAAGATTCTCCCTACCATCATCTCCCGTTGCCAAGTCTTTGACTTCCATCGAATCACAGTACCCGACGTTGTCGAGTACCTCAAATATGTGGCTAAGAGCGAAGGCATCGAAGCCGAGGAAGAAGCTCTGACCGTCATTGGCCAAAAGGCTGATGGTGCCATGCGTGACGCCCTCTCCATCTTCGACCAGATTGTGGCATTCTCCGGCAAAGAGGTAACATATAAAAAGGTAGTAGAGAACCTCAACATCCTCGACTACGAAGTCTTCTTTAAGGCCACCGAGGCCATCACGAGCCACGACTATCTTAAGGCTCTTATGATATTCGACGACGTGCTCCGCCGCGGATTCGACGCCCTCAATTTCCTCGGCGGACTCTGCCACCACATGCGCAACCTACTCGTGGCCCAAAGCCCCGAGACCGCATCTCTGCTCGACGTAAGCGGACAGACCGCCGCCCGATATACAGAGCAAGTGGCCGCCATTGGGCCACAGATGGTAGTAGCCCTCATCGAAACCCTATCTCAGAGCGAGATAACATACCGCACGGCTCGTGACAAACGCCAGCACGTGGAGTTCGCACTTCTCCACGCATGCCTTATTGGCGACGAAAAAAAAAAGTCTTAGCGCAACTTGAAGCCCTCGTAAGGAGAGCAAAGCAAGCGCAGCCGACTCCGCAAAAACCTGCGCAACCCACAGTCAACCCGCAACAGCAAAGCGCACCCAACAGTCCGCAGAGACTGGTGCAAATGGCCGGCGCACACCAAACAACAGGCGGAGCCACAGCACCGGCTGGCGGCTCTCTCTTTGCGCGCATGAATAGAATAGCGGCGCAAGGACAGGCGGACGCACAAAAAACGCAAGTGCAACAAGACACACCGCAACAGCAAATCATCCCCATTGACAAGAACGCCATGCTCATGGCATGGAAAGAGTTCGCCAACTCTCTCCCCATATCCGACAACTACTTGCGCACAATTATGGCCACTGAGCCTACGTGCAACGGATGCGAGATCACCGTGGAGATAATAACGCCATCGCAAAACATGATTTGCGAACACGAAGGGCTAATATCTTTCCTGCGCTCAAGACTCAACAATCCTGGAGTCGTAATAAAAACTCGACTTGTAGAACAAAAAGAGGAGTCTGCAGCCACGCCTTTCACAGCCAAGCAGAAGCTCGACGCCCTAATCGGCGAAAACAAGAACCTCAGCACCCTCATTGAGCGTTTCGGCCTAAGCTTCGACTACTAAGAGCCAACAAGCAGAAACACAGCCAATTAGAGAATTCGCATACGTTTAGATGCCACACCATTCGACTCAGCAGCAAAAAAAAATTCATTTTTTTGCCTCAAAACGCTTGTAGAAGAAAAAAGATTACTAATTTTGCATCGTCAAACAAGAAGGGCAAGCGCAAACAACCAAATGACTCGCTAGCTCAGTTGGTAG
>CAVGTO010000266.1:0-2648 GCA_963631865.1 Eggerthellaceae bacterium | reverse complement strand
CTCATTGATTATGTAGTGTTTATTTCGTTGCTGATTTTTTACAGCGGACTTGTACGGGGAAAATTTTGTTTTGTTCCTTTTGGAGCCTGTCAGAAAATTGAATTTAGGGGTGTTGGAATTTTATTTATAGGAATTGCTCGGGATGTTTGGGGCTTAACTGCATATTATGACTAACAAGAAGAAGCGTCTCAAATAAAAAAATCCTCCCCAGCTGCCGCTAGGCAACCGGGGAGGCGTATAAGAGGCCGCACCTAATTGGATGTTTAAACTCCTATAAAATAGGATTTGGGTGCCACGTTACTCTGTAATCTTCCTGTCGCACGAAGCGATCCACCTTGCGGTGGCGAAGCCCGCCATCATAACGATAAAAGCTTGCCCGTTTAAGTTTTAATGTTGAGTTTAACGATCAAAAATCCGATGCGGCTTTTTTCTGAAGCCTAAAGATTTTTGTCAGGATGAGGCGTTTCCCTCATCACGACATTGCAAATATAGGTAAATATTCCGTATCGCACGCACGCTGTCGCCTTTTTAACGCTTGCAAAGTGTTAGTCGGAGTGCTGCCGGCAACGGAAGAGCCATCCCCATGAGATTTTGTCTCAATCTTATAGGAATGGCTCTTTTTTCTATGTCTAAATTCCCCACGCTTGGGAAATTGCGGCTCGGATGTCTGTTAGTCGATGAGGCTGTTGGAGTTTATCATCGGGCGGTCCTTGTAACCCTTGGAGCCGAAGACAAAGTTGAGGCCGACAGAGACTTCGAGGTTCGAGATGTTGTGGGGAACCGGTATGTCGTCGCCCTGTTTGGTCTTGTAGACGTTATATTTAGCTGGCGCATATCCCGCCATGGCGTAGAATTGTAGCACCGCGAAACGTAGTGAGAAACCCGCCATTGCCGAACTGTTGCCATGAATGTCGATATTATATCCGCCAACCAGTGAGCCTGGGAACTTATACGGGTTGAACGTTGCCGAGACGCAGAATATCTGGTCTATGCGGTCCGTGGCCAAGAAACGCGTGTGGCTTAGGAAGCCGACATTAAGGAAATAGGTGGGTGTGTAGGCTGCGCCAACGTACACCGACGGGTAGAGTCGAGTTGTGAAACGCCCGTCCTCCAGTGTTACGTTGCATTCTGCGAGGAGCGAGTCCACCGTGTCGTCTATAGCATTTTGGAAGTCGTCCTTATGGTTCTTATTATCCAACTTATAGTCGATACCGTCGAAGTCGAAGTCGCCCTTAGTCTTGAAGCGGTTGACGTCGCGTCCCCAGTTGATCATGCCGAGGTCGGTTATCGAGGCCGAGAAACTAAAGTTGTTGTTCGGCTTATAGTTAATGCCGAGGTCGATTCCAAAACCTGGGTTCTTGAGACGTGGCATGAGGTACTTCACGAGGTCCTTTGTCTCGTCGAAGTTGCGCACGTCGATGGAGTCGAAGTCCACTGTGCCATCTTCCTTGAGGCAGTTCTCCGTCTCCAGTGGCGCTGAGGTCATGACCTCATAGTCGGTGTGGACGTGCCACTCCTCTCGTCCGGTCTGAATCTCGAACAGGTTGCTCTTGGTGCGTACGGCGGCCGAACCTGCGAGGAACTTGATGCGGAAACCATAGTCCCAGTGCTCATTGACATTGCGGGAGTATGCCACGCCCAATTCGGTATAGGCCATAGAGTTGACTCCGAGGTCGGTAAGATTGAGCAGAGTGCCTTCGGCAAGGCCTTTGTCGCCAATCTTGAGGAGGTCTGTGGGGAGGGTCACGTCGGCCGTCACTCGCTCGGTGAGGGAGAATGTCCAGAAGTTGCCATTCTTGTTGCGCCAGCCGAAGCTGATGAGGTTGAGGTTGAGGTCGGCATCTACCGCCATCTTGTCGCCATAGGCATCGTAGAGTTTGTCGTAGTCGAAGCCGTTGTTGAGGGGCGTGAGCCACTTGTCGCCGTCTTTCTGGAAGAAGTCCAGGGGGCTGAGGTTGGTGCTCATCCCGAAGTGGGCGTTGGTGCCTGGCACGGCAATGAAGAGGCGCGCACGAGGCTGGTGCGCCGGGTTGAGTATGTTGGTCTGAGGCACGCTCTCCATATAGTAGAGCGCATGGGATATCTGGCTGCTTGCGAAGCTGCATGTCAGCGCTGCGAATATCGAAGCTAAGATTTTTTTCATAGTTATTTATCCTTTGCGCTGCTTACTACTTCTACTGATATTTTGAGGGTCAGGCCATAGTCGCCATAGAACTTGACAAACTTGTCGCCATAATCGTCGGTGGTGGTGATGACGCTCTCGAAGTAGAGTTCGTCCACTCCGGCTTCGTAATAGAGCTTAGCCTGGTCATGGGTGAGGGTGGCCACGGTCTCTTGCGTGACGGGTTCCTTGACCTTGTCGTTGGAGTCCAACTCGGGAGCTTTGCAGAGCACTTTGTCCTCGGAAAAGAGGGGGGCAACCCTGTTTTTGCCTACGCAGAAATAACCTTGTCCTGTGGCCTTGAGGGGCATACCGTTGATAGACTTAAGGATAATCTTGACGGTGTCGACGTAGTCGATGTTGTCGTCGTTGAAGATTTCGTCGAAGTCCACATCCACGTGGTCTTCCCTGTCCATGTTGCTCACGCGCATCCAAAGCGGGATGGTGGTCTTCATCTCCGAAACAAACTTGGAGTCCTCTGTCACGA
>CAVGTO010000265.1:0-2680 GCA_963631865.1 Eggerthellaceae bacterium | reverse complement strand
CGCCAATGTTATACATAATAAAGCCATAGATGTCGGCAGTTTCCTCCATAACCTTGCCGAGGGGCTTGCCGCCGCCGTGACCAGCCTTGGTGTCGATGCGGATGAGGCAAGGAGCACTGCCAGCCTGGCATTTCTGGAGCATCGCAGCGAACTTGAACGAGTGGGCGGGGACTACGCGGTCGTCGTGGTCGGCAGTGGTAACAAGAGTTGCGGGATATTCAACACCCTCGCGGAGATTGTGGAGAGGCGAGTAGCCGCGGAGGTACTCGAACATCTCCTTGCTGTCGGCACTCGTACCGTAGTCGGGAGCCCAGTTCCAACCGATGGTAAACTTATGGTAGCGAAGCATATCCATAACGCCCACCTCAGGGATGCACACCTTATAAAGGTCAGGACGCTGAGTCATGCAGGCACCGATAAGCAGGCCACCGTTGCTGCCACCCATGATGGCGAGATGTTCCTTGTCGGTATACTTCTCGGCAATAGCCCACTCGGCGCATGCGATGAAATCGTCGAACACATTCTGCTTGTTCATCTTAGTGCCAGCCTGATGCCACTCCTCGCCATACTCACTGCCGCCACGGAGACAAGCCTCGGCATAGATGCCGCCAGCCTCGAGGAACGGAATGCGTGAATAAGAGAAGTAGGGACCCATGGCGATGCCGAAACCGCCGTAACCGTAAAGGAGGAGCGGGTTCTTGCCATTGCGCTCGATGCCCTTCTTATACGTGATGAAGAGAGGAACACGCGTGCCGTCCTTGCTCGTCACGAATACCTGCTCGCTGGTGTAGTCGTCGAGGTTGAAGTTTAGCTTAGGCTGACTCTCTACAACGCTCTCGCCAGTCTCGACATTGTAACGGTAGACCATCGAGGGTACGGTGAACGAAGTGAAGCTATAGAACACCTCGGGACGCTCACGCTTGGCGCTGAAACCAGCCGCGCCAACAGATGGGAACTCCACGTCGCGGATCTTCTTACCGTTCATATCCGTAACCACCGAATACGTGCAAGCATCCTTATTATAAGAGAGGATAAGCTTGTTGCCGGCAAGGAAAGTGATATCCTCGAGCACGTAATCAGACTCGGGGATAACCTCGGTCCACTGCTCGCGGTCGGGACGGTCGATGGTGGTCATCATAAGGCGGTTCTTAGGAGCGCCGTCATTGGTGAACATATATATGGTGTCTCCAATAATCTCCGACGGGGAATATTGGAAATCCATATTATGCGTCATCTGCACAAACTGCGGGTTCTTCTTGCGGAGGTCGCGAACAAAGACGGTATTGCCGTTGCCCTCGCCACTCTCGTAGAGGAACATCATAGTCTCCTCTTTGTTGACGCCGACGCCATAGAAACGGAGCGGATGCTCGGGATTCTGATAGAAGAGCTCATCGGCGGACTGGGGAGTGCCAATCTTATGGTAGTAAATCTTCTGGATCTCGTTCTTCGCGCTGGTCTCCTTGCCCTTCTCGGGAGCATCGTAAGCGCTGTAGTAGAAACCGCCGCCGAGCCACGTAGCGCCAGTGAACTTAGCCCAAACGATATGGTCGGAGAGAAGGCTATCCGTCTTCATATCACGCACATAGATTTCCTCCCAATCGCTACCGGAGCGCGAAATGGTGTATGCGAGATAACGGTCGTCGTTCGAGAAATAGATGCCCTTGAGAGCCACAGTGCCATCGTCCGAAAGGCTATTGGGGTCGAGGAACACGCGCTGCGCGCCGCCAAGGCTGTCAGCCACGTAGAGGACGCTCTGGTTCTGCAGACCATCGTTCTTATAGACATACCACTTGCCGTTGCGCTCGAAAGGCACGCCGACACGCTCGTAGTTGGCCACCTCCTTGAGGCGGTTGAAGATCTTGGCGCGCTGAGGAATCTTGGCCAGGTAAGCGTCGGTCACGGCGTTCTCAGCGGCCACCCAAGCGGCGGTCTCCGCACTCGTATCATTTTCGAGGGGACGGAAAGGATCGGGCACCGCCACGCCGAAATACTCGTCTACGGTACTGTCTTGCGGAGCCTCGGGATACGAGAGGCCCGAACCCGAGCCTCCGTTGCAGCTGGCCATTCCAGCGGCTGCGCACAAAGCTGCGGACATTGAGAATACGTTGATTTTCATTATATGATTTTGAAACTTTATTCTGCTAATAAAACTCGGCAGGCAGCCCATAAATGTGATAGTTTTGAAGCAAAACGCCTCACCGAGGTTATAATTAACGCAAATATAGTGATAAAAGGAGAAAAACAGCCAACTATGCCCTTTTATATTCCCCACCCTCAACAGATTTACGTGTTTGCGCAACACAACCTACCCCTTTTTACGGGGATAGCTCCAACAAAAAACGCTTGAATTTATTTGGGGAAATTCAGAATGATCCCTCCCAACATTTCCACTCAGAATTCCCACCGCGGGGGTGACGAAGCCCCAAAGGGGCGCGGTAAGTCAGCCCGGGGTGCG
This sequence comes from Eggerthellaceae bacterium, assembly GCA_963631865.1. Taxonomy (GTDB): domain Bacteria; phylum Bacteroidota; class Bacteroidia; order Bacteroidales; family Marinilabiliaceae; genus W3P20-009. Next base: position 225 of record CAVGTO010000265.1, on the reverse strand, counting down.
ACCCCCGGGCTAGAAAGAAGCAAAAAAATTCAAAGTAACACTCCCTTAACAATCAATTGATTAAGCCGCTCACTAAAACAAAAACAAAAATTTCTCACCCCACCCTCTTGCAGTTTAAAAACAAAGCAGTAACTTTGCATCGTCATTCAACGACAAGCGAGTGACAAAACACTACTGGCCGATTCGTCTAACGGTTAGGACATCAGATTCTCAATCTGGCAATAA
>CAVGTO010000264.1:0-2685 GCA_963631865.1 Eggerthellaceae bacterium | reverse complement strand
CTGATGTTGAGACCGAATATTATGGCGAAGGCGAAGGTCGTAAAGAGCACCACGGCGTGGGCGACCCAGTGGCAAAGGGGGATACCCATTATATGGTGCCCGATGCAGACGAGCATGGCAGTCTGCAACATGGAGAGCGCGAGGAGGTTGACGATCTTGGCGTTGAGGTAGGAGGATCGGCTGAGATTGAGGAACTGCTCGCGCATCAGTAGCTTGCGGTCTTTTATCATCTCCTCGGCCGATGTGTTGAGGCCCACGAAGATTGCAACCACTACGCACATAAACAAGTACGTCGGCAGGTTGGAGTTCGCCGAGAGTGTGTATATGCCGCTTTCTCCCACGTAGTGCGTTGCAAGGGCAAGGAGCAATGCGAGCACGGGCACCTCAATGATGTTGAGGAGCATATATTGTGTGTCCTTGATCTTTTTGAGCGCGTCGCGGAGCATGAATGTGGCAAACTGACTGCGTCGGTTGGGTATGCAGTACAGGTTGTCGGGCAACTTCTCTTTGATTGTCGTTTTTTTGCTCTTCCAATCGAAACTAGCCTCAAACTCATCACAATACTGCTGATACCACTCCTTGGGAGTCACTTTGCGCTTGCGGATGAGTTTGCCGGACGGATCCACCATTCGTGCCTCGATGATGCGCAACGGCTGTTCGGTCTTGACGTTGCCGCAGAGGTAACATTCTCGTTCCTCTGGGTTTACGTAGTGCGCTTTCTTCTTGAAGTAGACAATGGCGTTCATCGGGTTGCCGTTGTAGACAATATAGCCACCCTGATCTATCATCAAGAGTTTGTCGAGGAGCTTATATATGTCGCTGCTTGGCTGGTGAATGTTGATTATCACCAGTTTACCCTTGAGCACCTGCCGTTTGAGGAGCGACATTACCTTCTCTGAGTCGGAACTTGAGAGTCCGGATGTCGGTTCATCCACAAAGAGAACCGAGGGCTCGCGCATCAATTCGAGTGCGATATTCAGTCGCTTACGCTGGCCGCCGCTGAGGACCTTATTAAGTGGGTTGCCTACCTTCAAGTCGCGTGCCTCTACGAGGTCGAAATCCAGCAACGCTTTCTCTATGAGTTGTTTCTTCTCGGCTGTCGACTTGTTGCTGAAGAGCAGGCGTGCGTTGAACCAGAGGTTCTCGTACACGGTAAGCTCCTCGTTGAGCATATCGTCCTGCGGAACGTAGCCAATTACGCCCTCCAGGTCTTTTTGATCTTCGTGGAGGTCGTATCCATTGATGGTGATGCGTCCGTTGCTGGGCTTGAATTTGCCGCACATGAGGTTCATCAGCGTACTCTTGCCAGAGCCCGATCCACCCATGATGCCCACGAGCTGGCCGCTCTTGCCAAGGAAGCTGAACTTGTGTACGCCTATGTTATCATCGGAGAATTTGTACTCTATGTCTACTGCGCGGTAGAGTATTCGTCCCGTCTCAGGCCTCGTTATGAACTTTTCGGCTATGTGGCCATAATAGACCGGACGGACGTGACTGGTGTTGAGCACGCAGCCCGGCGACATGGGGTATACCTTGCCAGGGTCGAGTCGGTGACCACTTAGGTAGAGGTTACGCTCGCCGTTATATCTGAATACGAAAGTGTTTGTCGATTTGATGTGGAGAACCCATACGCACACGCCGAACTTGCTGATGTAGATATGCTTAATGTCGGGGTGCAACTTCTCTGGCTTGCCGTTTATTATCAGCAGACGATTTTTGTCCACCACGTTGGCGGGCAATTCGAGTGTGAAGGTCTTGAGGTTCCAATAGTCCTCGGCAGGTATTCGAAGCAAATCCGCAAGACCGTCGACGAACCTCTCCTCGTCATTTCCAATCTCAGGCTTGGCTATGTAGTTGAGCATCGACGAGAGAAGCAAAATCTTCTCGTCAAGACCTATCTCGAGGTTCACGTCGTTGCAGATAATCTTCATCCGCCTGATGTTCTCGCTCCTTTGTGCGTCTATGGCGGCCTCGTCGTCTGCTGTGGCGTGATTATGGAATTTGCCTATATAAAATTCATATCTGGCAAGAAACTTACGCACATACTCAGCGTTGAATTGGCGGGACAGATACTCACCCACCTTCTCACGACCCGCCGCAACCGACACGTGTTTCACGTCGGTCAGCAGGGCGAACAATTGCATAAGTGCCTCTAAGAGAACTTCACTCATCTTTCTTTTTCCTGTCGGCGCCCGAACAAGGGGGCTCTCGCCAGCGCCTATTTTGCACGCCAAATATACTCTTATATGTCGAAAGTTGGAAATTTGCACCTCGAAATTAACACATCATTAATGTCGCTGGTGGGTGATAGACTCGTTGTTATTGCTTCTGAGTCGGTAAGCGTGGCTTTCTAGGTTGCTGATAGTAGGGGAGAAAAATGGAGGCCCCCCGAAAAAAAGGAAGCCTCCAAGCATATTGAATATCAAATTTGGGGAAAGACCTACTTCTTTCCAGCGGCCAAATCCTCCAACATCCTCTTCATGACTGTCTGAATGGAGAATACGCGGTTGGCTGCCTCGGGAATGACAAGGCTGTTGGGGCCGTCAATTACCTCGTCGGACACAATCATGTTGCGGCGTACGGGCAGGCAGTGCAGGAACTTGGCGTTGTTTGTCCAGCTCATATGCTCTGCGTCTACAGTCCAGGAGCGGTCCTTAGACAAAATCTGTCCATACTGCTCATAGC
>CAVGTO010000263.1:0-2696 GCA_963631865.1 Eggerthellaceae bacterium | reverse complement strand
GGAAAGCCACAGGGCGGAGATTTGATTTCAAGACAATGAAAGCGACTCCGAACTGACGGCACTTATCGATAAGTGGCACAGAAAGCGTGGCATCGCCAATAACGAAGACGGCCAGCAGGAGTTGGAATGGAGCCCGAGCTTTTATTTTACGGTCTTCTCCATCCTGTTTCTCGAGCAAAAGCTCTCCATTCTTGACGTGCAGATACGTCTTGTGGTCCGAACAGTCGACAAACCAGAAGCTACGCACTTCAATATCTTTACGAGTATACATTGTCGGTATCAGTTTTGTCGCACAAATTGCAATATATGCAGTGTTGGCACTTGTTTGGATTCACTTCTATAGGAGTCTCAAGGACGTTGTATGCTTTCATTTTGTCGATTAACAGTTTGAGCTCGTCCCGCTGCTCTTCTCCAGGAAGGTCAAGATAGGTCATCTTGTTTGTCGAGACCTCATAGAAAGCAAGTTTTTCTATCTCATAACCCATCTCGGTCATACAGAAGAACTGCCCCCATATCTGATATAGCTGACCACGATAGATAGTCTTAAGATTGTTCTTGCGCTCTATGAGCAGACGGCGGTCACTCTTATAGACATCAATTTTGCCTGTAATGCCAAGAGTGTGGGAGATGACGGGCAGAGCGAAGACATCCGCCTTGCGCGTACTGCCCGTCTTATTGTCCGCACCCTCATGCGCTCTAGTGCCAAGCAGTTGTGGCTTAGCCTTGTAGAGGTCATCATCCGTCATCTCATATACCGAGTGCAGATATATTGAATATGGGCAGAAAATGAAGTCGTTCAGCTTAGAGAGAGGGATATAGTCTTCCATAGGTTACCAGTTTACCTTCTGCGCAAACTCGAGCCAACGGTTATTCGTCAGGTCAAAATTAAGCTTAGCAAGCTCTTCGGATGGCACTTTTGCTTTTTTGATCTGGTTAATCATCATAAGGCCCTTACGAGCAATGTTGTATGCTCCATTAGCATCGGCATTCTTAGGTAGATTGTCGCCACAAGTACGACTATCGTAGAAATTACCATTTTCATCGGCCACGGGAGAGATAAGATAATCTTCTTCCGTGCCGATGCGGCTATTGCGCATTTGGAGAGTCAATCCAAGAATACGCAACAGGCTAGAAAAGAACGGCTTTCCTGTCTGTGACAGAATATCCTCCTTAAGGTCGCCACCGTTGACGTCAATCTTAGCATCAGCAAGCAGAGTTCGCAGGTCAGCCGTTATATCGACCTCCCGCGTGTCCCACTCGTTATTCATCTTCGGATTTCTGAATTGCTCGAGGCGCATACCGTGTGTGCACAGAGTCCATTTCTTGCGGACTTCAGGAGCTGGAGCATCATTCTTCTTTTTCCATAAAGTCTTTGCCGCCGCTCCTGCTCCACGTTTGGGGAACTTATCGTAGTCGAGAGCAAACTCGAACCACTCATTCTCGGCATTGTAAGTTATAGAATCGAAACGGCCGAGGAAATCCTTAGCGGCAGATTCGCTTGTGTAACTGCAGTTAATGAGGTTGACAAAACCTGTCACGGGGTCGATTTTTGAGGTATTCCAAGCCGGGATATAGAAGAGGAAACCGCTCTGCTTACCTAACTTGGCGAAACTCTCGAATTTGCTAGTGAGCTGAAGGGCATGGAGCAGGCCGCCAGGCTCGACTATATCAGACTTCTTGAAGACAAGGTAGTTGAGCTTATCAATAAGCATCTGCTCAAACTTCTGATAGACTTGTTTCTCGACCTTCTGACGACCACGCTTGAAACCAATATTGAGATCCTCGAGAACTACCACGGCATGGTACTTGCGCATAAGTTCACAAATCTTGTGAACCACCTGCGACACGTAGCCCTCCTTAAGTTCCTTGATGCCCTCAATGCGACGCCAATCCAGCCTCTCGCATGCTCGCTCTTTCTCTCGGGTATCCAAGAGATTACGGTAGTCAGTCTTGTACTCCTGCCCATTGTGCTCATTTACAATCTCATTGAGGGTAAACTGCTCCTTGATGTTTCCCGCAAGGTCAACAACAGTCACATAGAGGAGATGTCGCTCGCCGCGGTCGATGCCGATAACGTGCACATCATCAGCATCTCTGAGATATTCACGCACCATACCGTTGATGTTATCACGTCCCACGCTCTTAAAGTTCATAGTGATTGGCACGTGGAACTGGAATTTATCGACTGTGAAACGCTTGTCCTTTATGAGGTCATATGAGAACTGGCTTGTCGGCTTCTTGTTGTCAACGTTCTTGTTTCGCACAGGATGATTGGCAGGATGCGTCGGCTTCTCGCACTCAAGGCTTCGCTTGCGGAAGAAGAGCTCGGCCTCACCATTGAGTTTATAAACCACATTGCGCAAGTTACGCTCATCGAAAAGCATACGCCAATAAAGTGTATGCATATTTGGGGTACCCTTACTGAAGGCCGAGAAATCCTTGTTGTAAATCTGGAAGAGATACATCTTGCCCTCATCCACAAGATGGTTAACGTAAGCCTCTGAGACCCGATTGAATGTCACTTTGTAACCTTGCGCTTCAACCTCACGGAAGAATCCACTCATGTCTTCATAGCTCGATGTGTCGGAAAACTTGAAGTTGAATTTGCTCCAATCGGGTGTCTTATTTATCGACTCCTTGAAGAAGTCAATAAGCTCATGGCAGTCCTCAAGACAGAAGTTGGCGCCCTTCTTATG
>CAVGTO010000262.1:0-2701 GCA_963631865.1 Eggerthellaceae bacterium | reverse complement strand
GCTAAAAATGCCTCCGCCAATATGACCGTAGCCTATCTGTCTGCAGACAGGTTTATGCGCCAATACATGGATGCAAAAACCACTAACCAGATTAGCGGTTTTATGCATTTCTACCAAAGCATAGGCCTTCTTATCCTTGATGATATTCAAGAGCTTGGTGGTGAGTCGAGGGCGAAAACGGCTGACGTTTTCTTTCAGATTTTCAATCACCTGCTTCAAAACGGTAGGCAGGTGGTTTTGGCTTCTGATAAGAAACCTGCAGATCTTACGGGTCTTCAAGAGCGCCTGCTTTCTCGATTCAAATCGGGTATGGTCGCGGAAGTGCGTCAGCCCGACCGTGAGACTCGACTCGGGATTGTCAAGGCGAAGGCGGATGCCGATGGCCTTGTGTTGCCAGAGGATGTCGCTCAATACGTAGCGGCAAATGTCAGTGGCAATGCCCGTGAACTCCAGGGTGCACTTGTGTCGCTTCTCGCACATGCCACATTGTCCAATACGGATATTAATCTGTCACTTGCTCAGGAAGTTGTGTCTGAGCTCGTTTGCCGTCCCAAGAATGAGATGGTAACGAAGGATGTTGTCGTAGAGGCCGTGTGTGACTATTTCAAGATTGAGCCAGATATGATGCAAAAGAATACACGTAAACGCGAGGTCGTTATCGCTAGGCAAATCGCAATGTATCTTTGCAAAAAGCTGACAACTGATAGCCTCGCTACCATCGGCACATTCCTAGGCAATCGCAACCACTCAACTGTGGTGTATGCTTGCCGTTCGATAGAGGGACTTATGGAGACAGATGCGAAAATTGCCGAGGCTGTACAGGCGATAGAGGAGGGGCTTAAGTAGTTTTTGACCCCGTCTCAATCGGTGCGCAATAAGAAATAAATAATCCCGCCATTGATTCAAAATCAGTGGCGGGATTCCTATGTTCGTAAGTGACTAGTAAAACTATCTTACTGTGGCTGAAACTACAAAATTACGCTTCTACGAAATTGTCGCCTCTCCAACAAGAGACATATTCATATAGCGTATGACTTCTTTAGAATCATACCCACACCCAAAGAGGTACATCAACTTTGTAAGGGCAGCCTCAATAGTCATATCTCGTCCGCTTACAATGCCTACAGTAGCCAATTGCAGTCCCGTGCCGTAACGTTCTTGGTGCACACAGCCAGTGGGGCACTGCGATATATTTATCACGACTTTACCAGACTCCATTGCCTTCTGTAGTTTGTTCAGCAATGATGGATTTCTTGGGGCATTACCAGAACCAAATGTGCGGAATATAATGCCCTTGAGCTCAGGTGAGTTTAGTACATTGTCTACAATCTCAGGTCGTAATCCAGGAAATAACGAGAATATTATCAGCCTTGTATCCATCTCATAATGAGGCGTAAGTATGGCATTGGGGGCGTACTCTCGTATATATTGGCGGTTGTATTTTATCTCAGTTCCAGAAACTGCCAATGGTGGGTAGTTTGGGGAGTTGAATGCATCGAAATTATCAGTGTCAACCTTAGTCACCCTGTTGCCTCTCAGCAATTTCTCGTGAAAAACCACACACACCTCGGGTACAACAGGTGTCCCATCTTCATTTTTAGCGGACGCAATCTCTATCGCCGTTATCAAGTTCGCCTTTCCGTCAGTTCGCAACGCTCCTATAGGCAACTGACTTCCGGTAAGTATCACTGGCTTATTGAGTCCTTCTAGCATAAAACTGAGTGCTGAAGACGTAAATGCCATCGTGTCGGTTCCATGCAACACCACAAAACCGTCGTACTTGTCATAATTGTCCGATATGATTTGTACGAGCTGTTGCCAATGCGTGGGGTCAATGTCTGACGAGTCGAGTGGATGCTCGAACGTATAAGAGTCTATCTGGAGGTTGAAGAGACGAATTTCGGGTACATGCGATAGCAGATGCTCAAAATTGAAACTCTCCAATGCGCCAGTCTCGTGGTTTTGGATCATTCCAATAGTGCCACCCGTATATATCAATAGTATGGATGTTTGTTTCATCTTTTTCACTTCCAGTGTTTTCATACGCAAATTTAACTATTGCTGATAAGAATATGTGTTTAATGATGTTGTGAATATATAAGTGATATACTGAAAGTTAGAACACTTTGATTTACAGTAAAATAAAAAGAGGCGAGCGACTCATAAGCCACTCGCCTCAAGCATTTATTGGATTGTTATAAACTAGCCAAGGAATGAGATAAGGATGCCTGCTGCAACTGCGGATCCAATAACACCCGATACGTTGGACGACATGCAGTAGTTGAGTACATGGTTACGAGAGTCATACTTCAGCGCAATCTCGTTAGCAACACGAGAAGCCATAGGAACAGCGCTCAAACCCGTTGCACCAACAAGAGGATTGATTTTCTTCTTGCTGAAGAGGTTCATAATCTTCACAAGCATAATGCCACCGAAGATAGAGAAACCGAAAGCTAAGAAACCGCCAGCTACAATGCCAATGGTGGTCCAATTGAGGAATGCATCGACAGTCATAGTTGCGCCAACGGAGAGTCCGAGGAAAATCGTTGCGGAGTTCATGATGGCATTGGATGCGGCGTCGAAGATGCGAGACGTGTTAGTTCCGATCTCCTTTATGAGGTTGCCAAACATAAGCATACCAACAAGTGATACCGCATCAGGTACGATGATGGCAACAACCGTTGTTGTTGCGATTGGGAAG
>CAVGTO010000261.1:0-2707 GCA_963631865.1 Eggerthellaceae bacterium | reverse complement strand
AGATTAACGGATACGACATTTACACGTCAGAACTTCGCGACGGGAAATGGAGCAAACCGAAGCGCATAAGTGATCTCTGCACCACTGGCGACGAGATGTACCCATCTGTTGTTGAGGGTGGACTCTCGATCTACTTTCTTCGCCACCAAGTAACTTCAGATGCGAAAGCGGAGAGGAAAGAGGGTGACAAAATGACAATTTATCACTCTGTTATTGGCAAGAACGGGAAATGGACACGCATCCAGCCAATTAACCCTGCAATATCATTCGGCTTCGTGCAGAGCGCACGCATCATGCGCGACGGCATCACCCTACTCTATTCCACCAGACCAGAGAAACGAGACAAAGCCCGCCCAGTCTTCACTCGCAAGACCGTAGCCGAGCAATGGCTGCTGCCCGAGTACATGAATGAGGACGACGGCAAAGACTTCCTCTGCCTACAAAACGCAGGAAGCCACCTATACCTTATTGTGCCCGACTCCCGCAAAAACAACTACGGCACAATCTTCCGCACAGGCATAGAAGCTAAATATGCGACAAAAGCCATGGCAACGGAACATGGTACCGTGCTCAACAAAACAAGCCAAGGCCCTCTGCAAGCCACAATAGAGGTAAGAAACCCGACCAGCAACGACCTCGTCGGACAATATAAGTCGTCTGCTGACGACGGAATGTACCATACCACCACCACACCCTCGAACAGCTACTTTGTCGAAGCACGAGCTGATGGTCACTCATACTTCTCGCAAATTGTAAAATATGACGATAACGGGACTCCCCAGTTGCCCAAGACTATAGAGCTCTTCGATACCGCAAGCGTAGGCATAACGCTCTACGACAACGACATATACCAGCCTATTGACGGTAAGGTTATCGCCGTACGCCAATCGGATAAAGCCATTTTCCGTGCCACAAAGGGTCACTCAGGATGGAGTGAACTCAAACTTCCACTTGGCAACGACTATAACATCATAGCCACGGCTCGAGGATTTGGCGAAAGCAGTTTTCTCTTTAAAATATCGGGAGACGTAGTTTTCAACCACTACGAACGTGAGATAGCAATGTCACCTGTACGCCGCGAGGTAAACGTCAGAATCTACGATAACGAGACAAACGAGACGATAGCCGCCGAGGCGATCTTCAAGAGTCAAAACAGAGACGAGAACTTGACCCTTGGTTCCGGAGCCAATAAACTCTCACTGCGCGAAGGCGATAAGTACACAATCACTGTACACCCCAAGGGCTACATGTTCGCAAATCTTGAGATTGACCTTATAAAAGATAAGAGCGCAAATATCGAGATACCCTTGACCGCCCTCAAAGCCAACGCACAACTTGTGCTCAACAATATCCTCTTCGACGTCAACCAGGCGTTCCTGCGTCCAGAATCGTATGCCGAGCTAGACCGTGTGGTTCGCCTTATGAACGAGAATCCGGACATCAAGATTGAAATTCAAGCGCATACCGACAGCCAAGGCAATGCGGCACTCAACAAAAAGTTGAGCGACAGGCGAGCAGCATCGGCAGTGCAGTACCTCTCCGAGAATGGCATCGACCCCTCACGTATGAGTTCCGTGGGTTTTGGAGCCACAAAGCCCATTGCCGACAACAAGACGGAGGAAGGTCGACAACTCAACCGCCGCGTAGAGCTCCACATTGTTGAATAAACGACACGACAGAGATGAAAAATATAATTAAGTGCTTCATAAATAACGTCATAAAAGCCACAATATGCGGCGAGAAGAAGGTAATGGCCATTGCGTTAGCCGCAATGGCAACGACTTTCGCCTGCACTGCGCAGAACTTCAGCAAAGTGTATGACGCCCTGCCAGACATGACTCTTGACCAAGCTTATAGCGCACTGATTGACTTCCAAAAAGCCAACCCGTACTTCGCCAACACATATATCCAACTTGGTTCGGTCTGTGAAAAGAAAATGGTCATGTATGACCCGCTGCGAGAGACGGAATCCGTAGAATATTGGGCAAAGAACGCTCAACTCTTCTATGGCAACCTTAAGGTGTATTACACCGATGGCGACGTCCGCAGCGAATTTTACGAGAACCTAAAGATCCCGTACACAGGTAAGAAATTGACTGACGAGGACTTGTGGAACTATGTGAATGAGCACAAAACACGCTGCCAGAACCATTGCGACAGCACACTTCTCATCTACATGGCCATTGAGAACTCTCGTATCAACTACAACAAATGCATCGAGGAGTTCAAGGCCATATGCGACGAGTACGCCGATATGAACGAGATGCTGCTACGCTACGACAGCAAACTCGCCAATCAACTTGCGTCGCTCAAGAGCCACATTGAAGAGTGCGAAAAGCATTTTGCTGAGTATAAACGGTTGACGAAACTCTACCCTATAGCAAACTACAAACAGATATACGAAAAGAAGACCATAGAGACTTATCGCCTCGATGGTCTCACGAACAGTGACTTCTTCAACAACCGCTTCACGATGTGGGACTACTCCACATTTGTGGACAACTATGAGAAGACGTTCAACGAAAAGATCGCCCCATTGCGTAAAGAGGTTGAGAATATCAACTCAGCTTATACAACTTTGCGCAAATCGTTCGACAAAGGCGGGGTACTTACGGATGCAGAAAACAAGCCGTTCGATGAATTCTTCGAATACAGGCTCGGCCACTACGACGTAAGCTCAGTAGTAGCGGCACTCTTCCATTACCTC
>CAVGTO010000260.1:0-2769 GCA_963631865.1 Eggerthellaceae bacterium | reverse complement strand
AAATATAGTGAATAATATCGGACTTGTTTGGACGCAACTTCGTTTTCCTATGCGGTGGCGACGAGCGTGCCAACCATAAAAAGTAAGGAAATAGCGAAAGTTGAAATGCTTACCACTTTTAGCTGGGAGTCCAAAAAGACCGTATCATTATGCCTTTTCAATACGCCGAGTATATTCTTAATCAATGGAATATAGGCAATTGCGCATATATATTGCGTCGCTGCGCCATATATGGTTATATAGGCTGTGAATGTCAATATGGCGAAACTGACCAGGCACATTTGATAAATTGCAGCCCCCTTTCGCCCTATATACGTAGGAATTGTCCGTTTGTTAGCCCTGCGGTCGCTCTCTTCGTCTCTCATATTGTTCATATTGAGAACTCCACAAGATAAAAATCCAATGCTAATGGCTGGTAGCCAAATGCTTGCACATAATTCGCCAGCTTGGAGGTAATAAGAGCCAATAACGCCAACAAGACCAAAGAATATGAATACACTAAGATCCCCAAGACCTGCATATCCATATGGATGTTTGCCTATCGTATACGTTATCGCTGCGATAATGCACAAAACTCCTATGCCCAACAATATGGCTACGGGCATCCATCCTACGTGTGCATATGCGGTGCCGAGCAGAATTATGCCAGTTGCAAAAGACAATATAGCAAAGATTACAATAGCTTTTCGCATATCGGTGATGTCTATTGCTCCACTCTGCACGGCTCTTGCTGGCCCTTCGCGCCCCGCTAAGTCGGCTCCGTTTACAGTATCTCCATAGTCATTGCTTAGGTTCGACAGTATTTGCAAAAAAAGTGTTGTGATAAGGGTGAATAGGAACAGTGTCAAGTCGAATTTACTTTGTTGCAGCGCAAGTGCCGCACCCATTATGACGAGAGAAAACGACAAAGGGAGTGTACGAAGCCTAAAGGCCGAAATCCAATTTGAGATTTTTTGACGTGTTGATGCCATTCGTTTGCTGTGTACAAAAAAGCCCCAGCCTTGTATTTGGCCGGGGCTTATCATATTTTGTTTGTTTACAGTTCGAGGTCGATGTCGAATTTCTCGTGCCACGGCAGACCTTGTTCGCCAAGTCGTGCAAGGAACGGATCTGGATCAAATTCCTCTACATTCCATACGCCCGGACGCTTCCAAAGTCCCTTCATAAACATCTCTGCGCCAAGTGCGCAAGGTACGCCCGTGGTATAGCTGACGGCTTGCGTGCCTGTTTCCTTGTAGGCGGCTTCATGGCTGCAGTTGTTGTAGATGTAGTACGTGTGCTCTTTGCCATCTTTCTTGCCCTTTATGCGGCAACCGATGGATGTCCAACCTTCGTAGTTGGCACCAAGGTCGCCCGGGTTTGGCAGGACTGCTTTGAGGAACTGCAGAGGCACAATCTTTACGCCATTGTACTCAACTTCGTCAATGCGAGCCATTCCGATATCCTGAATAACGCGCAGATGCGTCAGGTACTCCTGTCCGAATGTCATCCAGAAACGAGCGCGCTTGATGCTAGGGAAATTTTTGACAAGGCTCTCGAGCTCCTCATGGAACATCAAGTAAGACTCCTTTTCGCCAATCTCCGGATAGTTGAGCCCCTTGTGGATCTCAAGTGCGCCGGTCTCAACCCACTTGCCATTCTCAAAGAAACGACCCCTCTGGGTAATCTCGCGAATGTTGATCTCGGGATTGAAGTTGGTGGCGAATGCCTTATGGTGGTTACCTGCATTGCAATCCACGATGTCGAGGTAGTTAATCTCATCAAAGTGATGCTTGGCTGCGTATGCAGTGAACACGGAAGTCACACCCGGGTCGAAGCCGCAACCGAGAATTGCCGTGAGACCAGCCTTCTCGAAACGGTCTTTGTATGCCCACTGCCAAGAGTACTCAAAGTGAGCAACATCTTTGGGCTCGTAGTTTGCCGTGTCGAGGTACGAAACGCCTGTCTTGAGGCATGCATCCATGATGGTCAAGTCCTGATAGGGAAGAGCCACGTTGACTACAAGATCCGGCTTGACTGTCTCGATGAGTTTTACAAGCTGGTCAACATCATCGGCATCTACTTGAGCCGTCTTGATTTTATGACCTGTTTTCTCCTCGATTGCATGAGCAATGGCGTCGCACTTAGACTTGGTGCGACTTGCGAGCGTTACTTCGCTGAAAGTATCAGGCTGGCACGCCATCTTGAAGGCTACGACGGTGCCTACGCCGCCGGCTCCTATTTGAAGAACCTTTCCCATTTGTATCTCTTTTCCTTTCTGTTGTGTTGTCTGTCTTATTTTTCTATTCTTCGCCAAAGATGAATTTGCGAATCTTGGCCTTGAGTATTTCCGCATTTATTGGTTTGGGCACGAAATCGTTGCATCCTGCATCGAGTGTCTGCGCCCTGTCGCTGTCGAATGCGAATGCCGTAAGTGCAATAATCGGGGTTTTCGTGTCCGTGCGACGAATCTGCTCTGTGGTGGCAAGACCACCCATACGCGGCATCCTGACATCCATAAGTATCAGATCCACGTGGTTCGCCCTATAAAGTTCTAGAGCCTCGACGCCGTCTCGCGCCCAAAGCAAATCGTATTCACTCCTCAACAAGTATGAGACCAACAGGTAGTTGCTCTCATTGTCCTCTGCTACGAGGATTGTCGGTTTCTTGTCGGAATCTGCCATTGCGTTATCCTTTAGTTACTTATAGCGCTCATTGCGCATTACAGAATATTGCAGATTCGAACTTTCTGTCTCATCCGCTGCTATTCTCTTGCTGATGTGTTCTCCA
>CAVGTO010000259.1:0-2771 GCA_963631865.1 Eggerthellaceae bacterium | reverse complement strand
CCCCAGCAATCAGACAAAGCCAGCAGCTTGGCAGGACCTCTCTTATGAAGATCTCAAGACCGCCATGGCCGACCACACAACCGACGTGCTCACCGCACTCAAGGACGCAGGCGTAACGCCTAAGTGGGTACAGATTGGCAATGAGGTGGGCGACGGATTCCTTTGGGGAGACGGAAAAGCAAGCACCAACGCCGTCAAGTTCGGCGAGCTCCTCAACACTGGCATCAGCGCGGCAAAGGCTGTATTCCCCAACATCCTGGCCATAATCCACGTACCCAACGGATGGAACTACAACACCACCAGTTGGCTCATGAGCATCCTCAGCGCTCAGAAGGTTGACTACGATATTATGGGTGTATCGCTCTACCCCGAGAACGTAATTGACACCTACGGCACGAAATACGGCACCGTACAGGATGTCGTACAGCTCTGCATCGACAATATCGAGAGCCTGGCCGTCAAGTACAACAAGAATATGATGGTGTGCGAGTTCGGCTTCTCCGTAAGCAACCCCGAGATGGGTTATACTTGCCTCAGAAAACTCATAGAGGATGGCCGCGAGAGCTCTGTCTTCGCAGGCGTATTCTACTGGGAGCCAGAGAGCTACGATTGGAACAGCTACAACAAGGGTGCCTTTGGCGCAGACTATAAGCCACTGAGGACCCTCCATGCTTTCAGCGAATAGAAAAAAATAGGGCTCAAAGCCCTGTCAGCCCCCCAAGGCTAAATGTCAGTCCCCGCAGGAACAATGCTCTTGCGGGGACTGACTGTTTTTTGTTCTTTTATTACGGTGAGCCGCAACGACAATGTTCAACAATCCTCAACAATGACGACAATCCTCAACGATAAGGACAATCTCGACAATCATTGACAATACAGACAATTTCCGACAATGATGACAATTCCTAACTATAGAGACAACGCTTGACAATGCGAACAATCTTCAATTCATTGATCGAAATATGAGTTTTTGAGCTGTGCACAAAACAACAAAGTTGGAAAGAACGTAAGAGAGCAGGTCGCCCGATGGACTAAAAACGTAGGACGGCAACACACAAGACAGAAAATATAAAGAATGAAAAAGGCAGCCACCAAATCGCTCATCAACCAGGGCAAAGAATTCATAGAGGTCGGATTGTGGAACATCGACTTGAGCAAGAAAAGCCGTCCGGCCCGCTGGGGCTATGGACTCCTGCGCATCGTGGTCATGACGATACGCGAGTTCCTTGAGCAGAAAGCCAGCATCAGAGCCTCGGCACTGACATATTACACATTGCTGTCCATCGTGCCAGTTCTTGCCCTCGCCTTCGCGATATCCAAAGGCTTTGGGCTCGAGACATTGCTCACGAACTACATTCGCGAAAGTCTCAATTCAGACGAGGTGGCAAACTACCTTATCAACTTCTCGGACAGCGCACTCGAAAACGCCAAAAGTGGCGTGATAGCAGGCGTAGGCGTGGCAATGTTGCTCTACTCCGTCTTCAAGTTGCTTGGCAACATCGAGGCGGCGTTCAACACCATGTGGTGCGTACAGAAATCTCGAGACATCTTCCGCAAGGTGGCGGATTACCTCTGCATAATGCTCTTCGGCCCCATCTTGCTGCTCACGGCCACCAGCGCCACGATACTCTTCAAATCCTCGGTACGTCATACCCTTACGGGAGAATTAACACCACTGCAAGACGTGTTGCTCGCCATAATGCCCTACGGCATCGCATGGGTGGCCTTCACCCTGCTCTACCTTATAATGCCTAACACAAAAGTAAAGTTGATGCCTGCACTCGTAGCGGGCGTCGTCACCGGTACGGCCTTCCAAATTGTGCAGTGGGTTTATATCACCTTCCAGATTGGCGTAAATAGTGCTGGCGCAGTGTATGGCAGTTTCGCATTCTTGCCGTTGCTTCTGGCGTCCCTTCAGATAACATGGACAATAGTGCTTGCCGGATGTAAGATAGCCTTCTCAATCCAGAATGTAAGCGACTACAGCCTGGAGCACGGAGTGACCGAAGTAAGCTACAATATGAAGCGCAAACTCTCCGTGGCCATAATGCAACGCATAGCCTATGCTTTCAAATATGAGAAAGCACGCCCCACGGGAATCGACATAGCCAACGAGATGGGACTTGCCAAACCCCTTTTCTTTAGCCTCATCGAGCGAATGAAAAGCGCAGGACTCATTGCCGAGTTGGAGAATGACGACAACAAGCGGGAAGAGCGCATATTCATCCCCGCCATCGACCTCAGCGAGATAACCACCAGCCGAGTATGCTCGGAACTTGATAAATTGGGCGACGACGACAAAATGAGCTTCATCCGCACCGAAAAGTACGACAAGATTGAGGCGTCTGTGGACAAGCTAATAAAAAATGGCGAGCAAAACGCTGATAATGAACCACTTTCGGAATATTAACCACCTTTCAACCACGACCATACAGCCCTTAAAAACACGCAAGTGAATAGACACAAGGCTTAGGTCAGAAAAGAAAATTGTAATTTTCTCGCAAAAAAAATGGCCCAGCTATTGCGGAATAAAAAAGAAGCAGTAATTTTGTACCCGCAAACGAGAGACAAACATCCCTCTTAACTACGAATAAAACACGCAGTTATGACGGTTGCTCTTACCAAAGCAAGAGGGAATTGAACTCGTTTTAGCTCTTAGAAATAGTGATACTTTCTTAACATCGGATTAGGCGATGAAGAGAAAGAAGCATTTAAGAATGCGCAGGTGGTGAAATTGGTATACACGCTACTTTGAGGGGGTAGTGGTCGAA
>CAVGTO010000258.1:0-2803 GCA_963631865.1 Eggerthellaceae bacterium | reverse complement strand
ATATTATAATGCTCTGGTTCGTCCTGGCCCTCATATCGGCTTTTTGCCTGGGCTTTTATGACGTATTGCGCAAGTACTCGCTCAAGAGTAACGCTGTATTGCCTGTGCTGCTTGTCAGCACATTAACTTCGTCCGTCATCTTGTTGCCGCTCTGCGTGTTGTCGCAAGTCGGCGTAGTGTCGCCCGATTGCTGGGCTTATATTCCCGCAATCACTCTGCGTCAGCATCTTATGCTCATCATCAAGGCGGCAATCGTCCTCGGCTCTTGGGTCTTTGTCTACTATGGAATGAAGCACCTCCCGCTGAGTATCGTGGCTCCTATCCGTGCTACGGCTCCTGTGTGGACTCTCGTCGGTGCGCTCATTATCTTTGCCGAGCGTCCCAATGGAATTCAGTGGATTGGCCTTATCGTGGTTTTCTGCTTCTTCTTCCTCTTTAGTGTGGCGGGCAAACGCGAGGGCATCAACTTCACGGCTAATAAGTGGATATGGTGCGTAGTGGCGGGTACGCTTATCGGCGCATGCTCTGCTCTTTTCGACAAGCATATCATTCAGTATGAGCACATCAACCGAATGAGTGTCCTCTTCTACTACTCTTGCTACCAATTTCTTATGACCATACCTCTCGCCCTCGTTATGTGGAATCCCGCCCGACTGAAATTCAAGGCCGAGCGCAAACTCATACCGGCAGAGCAGGAGACTGACGAGCAGATTGCAGCACGCGTTGGTTACGAGCCTTTCCGCTGGAAATGGAGTATCCCGATGATTGGTATCATCATCATTGCCGCCGACTTTTTCTATTATGGCGCACTCAATAGCCCCGACAGCATGATATCGCTCATCTCGCCTCTTCGCAGGAGCAATGCTATAGTCTCGTTCACCCTTGCCGCCCTTGTATTCCACGAGCATAATATGCTCCGAAAGGGATTGTGCCTCCTCGGCATCTTGGCTGGTATAGGTGTCATAATCTTTGGCAGCCTTTAGACCGTCGCTCCCATATAACACGCTGAGTCTTAACATACCCATCCTTTGAAGGTTGATATCATTGGCGCCGGCATGGCCGGTTTGTGCCTTGGCATAAGGTTGCAGCGGCGTGGCGTCAGCACCGTCTTGTACGAGGCTGGCGCACGTGCGGGTGGGTTGTGTACCAATTGGCGACGTGGCGAATATGACTTCAACGGTTGCCTCCATTGGGTGCTAGGAGCCCGGCCTGGCTCGTCGTTCTACGACATGTGGCGGTCGGTGGTGGATATCGACTCTTTGCGTTTTGTGGATTTCGATGAGAGGGTGGATATTGAAGTGCCAGAGGCCGATGGCTCCACTTGGCATTTCCATCTCTATAATGACGTTGATCGTTTCGAGAGTTATATGCTCTCGCTTGCCCCTGAAGATGAGGCGACTATTCGCGGGTGGGCCAATGCTGTGCGAACTGTCATGCGCTTTTTGCCGGATTTGCCGCCTTTCCCCACAGAAAAGTCTCTTGTCGGCCAGGTTTGGCATTACGTGGGGCTTTGGCCAATGTGGCGAATGCTTCCGCTGATGCGCAAATGGGGTGGGCTCACTACTCGTTCTTTTGCCGATACTCTGCGAAATGAGAGGTTGCGCAATGCTGTGCGGCGTCTCTATATGGATGCGGTTCGTATGACGGTCGTGATATTCGGACAGGCTTATATGGCCAGCCGTGTGGCGGCTTATCCAATTGGAGGTTCTGCTGCCTTGACTGATTTGCTTGTGAGGACTTACGAGAGTCTCGGTGGGCGAATTGAGTATCATGCTCTTGTCGAGAATATTCGGGTAGAGGACAATAAGGCTGTGGGACTGACTCTTGCTGATGGACGAGAAACTGTGGCAGATGCAGTATGCGCGTGTGCCGATTGGCGGTGGACTGTGGGCTCGGCTCTTGGTGGACGATATTTGTCGGCGGCTCAGGCTGAGTTGCTTGATGCTCCTAAAGAGAGGATTTTCTATTCTTACGTGCGTGCGCATATTGGCATTGCGCAAGATCTTAGCCATTTACCTCATTTCTGCCGTCTTGCGGTAGACCTTAATCTCCCCGATGGCCGTCATTTCGACCAAATGGAAGTGGAGATAAATCACTTCGACTCTACTCTCGCCCCGCAAGGCAAGACTACAATATCCGTGAACTTTACAACCCGAGAAGGCGGTTGGTGGATTGACCTGCGAAAAAAAGACCCGACGACCTATAAGGAGGCCAAATGTCAATTTGCCGAGATGGTTGTAAATACACTCGCCGAGAAATTCAAGGGCGAGATAGACACTTCAAGAATTGAAGTAATAGACGTGCCGACGCCCGCAACGTATTACCGTTACACCCACAACTCCCTCGGAAGTTCGCAAGGCTGGAGTCCTCAGGATAACTTGATGAAGCGTCTACCCATTGGACCTACGCTTCCGGGTTTGAGCCGTTTCGCCATGGCGGGTCATTGGCTGGAGGCAGGTGGCGGACTCCCCATCGCTCTCTATTCCGCACTGCGGGCCGAGAAGATTATTATGCGGCAGATAGGGTAGGATGACTTCGGAACTTTAGTTGATTGCGGAGCATTGGTAGTAGACGGTTTACGCCCGTTGGTAAGCATCTTTTGCCTTTTCGCCTAATTTATTTCCGCATATCGCTGTTATTTGGCATCTTTGGAATTGAACAACACAGGTAAACACAATTAGCAATATGACTTCTCTCTCTCTATTCAAATCGGCGTTGGGCATTGCAATGTGCGCAGCTATCGCAATAGCTATGCCCGCCTGCTCCGACGACGACAACGTGACGCCCTCGCACAGCGGTACGT
>CAVGTO010000257.1:0-2827 GCA_963631865.1 Eggerthellaceae bacterium | reverse complement strand
GCCGTACTGTGTAAAGCGTGCGGAAAAGTATCTTTCCTCAACCTCGACGGAACACCTATATTAAGGGAGGACGGCCGTGTGATGAGCGACACCACCATCACCCAGTCCGACGCCAAGAACACGAAGACCGACACCGGCCTCAAGTTCCGCCAGAAGTGGATTCCGGGTGACGACGACGCAATCTATGGTCTCGGCCAGCATCAAGCTGAGGAGTTCAACTACCGCGGAAAGAACGAAGAACTTTACCAGTACAACACCAAGATTTCCATCCCCTTTTTCGTATCGAACAAGGCATATGGCGTTCTTTGGGACAACAACTCACTGACCCGTTGGGGCGATCAGCGCGAGTATGCCCAACTCAACGAGGCTTTCACCGTCTACGACAAGAACGGCGTAGAGGGTGGGCTTTCGAGCCACTGGACTCCCGCACCAGAATCAAGCGTAGCGCCGCTCGACCGCACTGAGCCTATTCTCTACTTTGCCGACCTTATGGCAAACAAGCAGAACCTGCCCAAGGGCTTCCCACTCTACGGTGCAGACGTAGACTTCGACGGATATCTTGAGCCTCATGAGACAGGCACATACCGTTTCCTCATCTACTACGCAGGCTACACCCGCGTATTCGTAGATGACAATGAGCTCTTCCCTGAGATTTGGCGCACGGCATGGAATCCCAATTGCCGCAAGTTCCAGCTCAACCTCGAGAAGGGTAAGAAAATCAAGCTCCATATTGATTGGAAGCCTGATGGCGGCGAGAGCTATTGCGCACTGCGCGCCCTCACACCTGTTCCCGACGAGGAGCAGAACAAGCTCGCCCTTTGGAGTGAGATTGGCAGCCAAGAGGACTACTACTTCATCAAAGGCGATAACATGGACGACGTCATCAGTGGTTACCGCACCCTCACCGGCAAGAGCCAAGTCATGGCCAAGTGGGTTATGGGCTTCTGGCAGAGCCGCGAGCGTTACCGCACACAGGACGACATTCTCTCGACAGTCAAGTATTTCCGCGACCACCATATCCCGATGGACAACATCGTCCAGGACTGGAACTACTGGGCAGACGACCAGTGGGGCAGTCAGGAGTTTGAGGCATCGCGTTACCCCGATCCCCAAGTTATGCTCGACTCCGTCCACGCAATGCATGCACGCTTCATGATCTCCGTATGGCCTAAGTTCTACACCAACACGGAGCACTTCAAGGAGTTCGACGCGAACGGATGGATT
Organism: Eggerthellaceae bacterium; assembly: GCA_963631865.1. Classification (GTDB taxonomy): domain Bacteria; phylum Bacteroidota; class Bacteroidia; order Bacteroidales; family Marinilabiliaceae; genus W3P20-009. The sequence continues at coordinate 1,603 of CAVGTO010000257.1, read as the reverse complement.
TACCAGCGTGCCGTAACCGACTCCCTCCGCGACTGGGTTGGCCCGGGCTACACCTATTCATTCTACGACGCTTACGCAGCAGGCGCTCGCGACCTCTTCTGGAAGCAGATGAACGAGCACCTCTACAAATATGGCATCGACTCATGGTGGATGGACGCATCAGAGCCTAACGTTCGCGACTGCACCCCCACCCAGTACCGCAAAGACCTCTGTGGCCCGACGGCACTCGGTACTTCAGACAAGTACTTCAACGCTTACTCTATTGTCAATGCCGACGCCATCTACAATGGTCAGCGTTCGGTCAACGACACGAGCCGTGTATTCCTCCTCACACGCTCTGGTTTCGCAGGCCTCCAGCGTTACAGCACAGCCTCTTGGAGTGGCGACATTGCCAGCCGTTGGGAGGATATGCGCGCGCAGATTACCGCAGGCCTCAACTACTCTGTAGCCGGTGTGCCCATCTGGGGACAGGACATTGGCGGTTTCTGCGTAGAGAAACGCCATGAGAAGGCATTCAACCTCTACAACGAGACAGGCAGGGTAAATGAGGACCTCAAGGATTGGCGAGAACTTCAGGCACGTTGGCACCAGTGGGGTGTCTTCACTCCGCTCTACCGTACACACGGTCAGTATCCTACACGTGAGATTTGGAACATCGCCCCCGAAGGCGACCCAGCCTACAATTCCATCCTCTACTGCCACAAGCTTCGCTATCGCCTGATGCCTTACATCTACAGCCTTGCCGGCGCAGTGCACTACAACGACTATACGATGCTTCGCCCGCTCGTAATGGACTTCACCGCCGACACCAAGGTCAACAACATCGGTGACCAGTTCCTCTTCGGTCCGGCAATTATGGTTGCGCCAGTCACCCACTATGGCGACCGTTCGCGTGAGGTCTACCTGCCTGCTGGCGCAAAGTGGTACGATTTCTATTGCGGCAAGGCATACGAAGGCGGCCAGACCATCACGGCGGCCGCACCTTACGAGCACACCCCAGTATTCGTACCCTCAGGCTCAATCATCCTCACCGGCCCCGACATGGAATGGAGTGACGAAAAGCCAGCCGACAACATCACCGTCTACGTCTTCGCAGGCCGCAACGGCAAGTTCACCCTCTACGAGGACGAGGGCACAAACTACAACTATGAGAAGGGAGCCGCTGCCTTCATCGACATGAACTATGACGACGCCACCAAGACCCTAACCATCAGCCAGCGCCGCGGCTCATTCAAGGGCATGCTCGAGAAGCGCACCTTCAACGTAGTCCTAGTATCTGACGACTCACCCGCCGCAGTCGATACCGACAAGGCAGGTAAGACCGTTGCATACGACGGCTCCGAAGTCAGCGTAGCTCTTTAATCAACAACAATAAGACTCAACTCAGAGAGATTCAACCCGCCCGCAGCAATACGGAATGCCGCATACTGCGCGGCGGTTTTTTCTTTTAAACTCTAAGAAACAACTTATTATGAAACACGCACTCTTATCACTCACGGCGTTGGCAGCCGTAGCTTGCTGCCCGCAGAGTGGCAACGAGACCTCAAAATCCGACCAGTGGACCGACGAGGAGATAGAGGCAATGATAGACACCATCCTGCCC
>CAVGTO010000256.1:0-2831 GCA_963631865.1 Eggerthellaceae bacterium | reverse complement strand
CGCCCTCTTCCGTCGGCGTAGCATCCGGATGGAGCATGTGGCGCGCCACAAGTCAGATTGTAAGCCTCTATGACGACTACGAAAGCGACATCCGCCGTATGTACTTCACCGAAGGCCAGACGCTCACCGTAAGCGACACGTACAACCAGAACGAGGGTTACATCTTCACCAAGTGGACCAACCTCACCGACGAAGGCGAGACGGCCAGCAACACCGCCGATTATGGCGTGAACACCGACTTCCCACTCTTCCGCGTAGCTGAGACTTATCTCAACATGGCCGAGGCAATACTCCGAGGCGGACAGGGCGCAACTGAGAGTGCCGACTGGTACGTCAACCAGGTTCGCAAGCGCGCAGGCATCTCTGGACTCAGTGGTGCATCGCTCAACGACATCCTCAACGAGCGCGGCCGCGAGTTCCAGCTCGAGTGCATGAGGCGCACGGACCTTATCCGCTTCGGCAAGTTCCTCATGGGCGGATGGGATTGCGGTCCAACAAACAGGGACGAGAAGTATAAGTACTACCCCATTCCTCAGACTGAGCTCACGGCCAATCCCAACCTCAGCAATCCTGAGTATTAAACCACATTAGGAGAGATAAAAGTTATGAAACGAATAACATCATATATGGCCCTCGCAGCCGCCGCCTCGGCTTTCGCCCTCGCAAGCTGCGACTCCGACGCCGACAAATTCTATGTCGACGGCCTCGAGGCCTCCACTCTCATCGGTTCGCAGAGTGAGCTCGTTCTCACCAATGACGATGCGGCGAAGACAGCCATAGCCTTCACGTGGAGCAACGAGAGCAAACTCATCCTCCACGGATCGAGCACCGTGGGCATTGCCGACAAGAGCATGCCCGCCTACACCATTGAGTTCTCGCTCACCGAGAGTTTCGACACCACGTATACCGAAACTGTAGACAACGGCATTGCCACATATACTGTCCAAAATCTCAACACCATAGTCCGCAACCTAGGCGCCAATTGCAACGAGCGCACCACGGTCTACGTGAGACTCAAGACAGCCCTCGGAACCAACGACGTTGACTATCAGGAGTCCAACATCATCACGCTCTACGTGACACCCTATAAGGTGGACTACACAACAGCTAAGATTTACAACGCAGACAAAGACAACGTAACGGGTTACCTCTACGCCCTCGACAAGGACAACGACGGCAACCCAGACGAGCAAGGCGTCTACTACGGCTTCGTAGGAGCTGCGGCATGGCAGAACTTCTGGGTATGTGAGAACGACGGAACCTTCTGGGGCAACGTCGGTGCGGACGGCAACGAATTCCGCGCATCTAAGGACGCAGACTCCTGGAACTTCTGGTTCCCCGGCAAGACTGGTTGCTTCTACACCGTGCTCAATGTCAGTGACGACATCGACGTCAAGCAGTGGAGCGCAACATGGATTAACTCGCTCACCATCTCTGGCGATGTTGAGGGCGAAATGACATACATCCGCGACGAGAACCGTTGGATGTGCGCCATCACAACAACCAAGGCCAACAGCAAATTCACCATCAGCGGCACCGGCAAGAAGTACGACGTAAGCACTGGCACCAGTGACGACGCAGCCATTGACACCGAGGTAACCTTCGGCGCTGAGATTGGCGCAAACGGCAAGGACGACGGCACGCTCCTCTTTGGCGACGCCACCTCATTCAACGTAGACAAGGCCGGCACGTATACCGTAAACCTCTACCTCTCAGAATTCAACAACTTGACGTTCGAGATTAAGGAAGGCGCAGAGGAGACACCTCAGGCCGCACCAGATTACCTCTACATCAGAGGTCTCGACGACGACTGGAGCAGCACGAACCGCATACTCAACATGGTCGACGTCGACAACGTCATCTACAAGGGCGCTTATGGCAGCACCACTTGCCCGTACGGTATGTACTTCGTAAGGAGCGACGACGAGTCTCCATATGTCTACGGCGGTATGGAAACCAGTGGCACCACCAGCGGAGGACTCGTTGACGGCTTCGACAGCAACATCACGAACTTCGACTACTACGGCGTCAACATCTGGACTGTCAACCTCTCCACTCGCACCTACTCCATCGAGAAGGTGACCAATGTAGAGTACACAGGCTTCAACGATGACTGGACGCTCAACGAGATGACGCAAGACTCATCCGACCCGACAATCTACAGTGCAACCGTCACTATCAGCGCAGCATCCACCTATGGCGGCAAGTTTGTCCTCAATGGCAATTGGGACAATTACGTAGGCGGCTCGGACGGCACTCTCGAATGGGGCTCAAGCGCAACCGACGACAAGTCCCTTGAGGCCGGCACCTACATCCTTAAGCTCGACTTCACCAATATGGTCTACAGCTTCACCAAGAAGATTGACGAGGCTTCGCTTCCCGAAGCACTCTATGCTGTAGGCGTCAATGGCGATTGGGAGACTTGGATTACCCTCACGGAAACCGAGACCGGCATCTACAGTGGTTCTGTGACACTCAGCTCATCAGCCGAGTTTGAGGTATATGACACGAATGCTTACACCGGCATCAAGTATGGTCCTGCGACCATCAGCGGCAGCGTCGCCAGTGGCTCATCGGTAGGCAAGTTCTCGGCGGGTAGCGTAGGCATTTACACCTTCACCATCGACCTGAACACCAACACCTACACCTTCGAACAGACTGCAAGTCTCTACCCGGAGAACCTCTACGCAGTGGGCATTGACGGCGACTGGGATACATGGTATGACTTCACGTCTACCACCGACGGCATCTACAGCGTCACCCTCACCATTAAGGGAACATCCTCTAAGGAGTTCAAGGTTTATGCGGATAAGTCTTGGGGAACCCAATAT
>CAVGTO010000255.1:0-2832 GCA_963631865.1 Eggerthellaceae bacterium | reverse complement strand
GTTGAGCAATTTGATGGCATTGCGATGTATGAGCTCTATCTGGTCATGGTTAGGGTCGTCCTTGGACATCGAGTCGAGAATGTTCTCGAGAGGCGAGACTATGAGGCTGAGCGGAGTGCGAAGCTCGTGCGATACGTTGGTGAAGAAACGCAATTTGAGGTCATCAACTTGTCTTTGGTGCTCAACTTCGTCCATCATTTGCCGTATGCGGAATTTTGCTTTGTCCCTGTCCCTTATCCATTTGATTGATAAGAACGTGCCTCCAATAATCAAGACAACGTATACGAAGTACGCCCAACTGGTAAGCCACCACGGCGGGGTTATGACAATGCGCAATTCGGCAGCCTCCTCACACTCCAGCCCATCGCAATTTGCAGCACGGACAATGAGGCGGTATTCGCCTGGCGAGAGGTTGGTGTACGTCGCGTTATTGTCCGACGTCGTTATCCAATTGGAATTGAAGCCTTCGAGTTTATATGTGTACGTTACTTTCTCTGGCAAGATATTGCTGAGCGTCGAGAACGTAACGCTGAACATGTTGACGTCGTACGGTAATTCAATTTCGCTGCAGTACATAAGAGCTTGGCTAAGCCGATATTCTCCATCTGCCTCGGCTCCAATAGGTGTCTCTTTGCCGAAAGTGCTTAGTGTGGTGAACGTTACTTTGGGCTTTTCTGTGTTGTACCTTATCTTCTCGGGGCGGAAGCGGTTTACACCATTGGCTCTGCCTACGTTAATCTCGTCGCTTGATGTGCAAGCTATAGCGCGTTCGTTGATTGAGCCTACGAGTGTTCCGTCTTGGTCATTGTAGTTATATGTGCGGAAAGACACGTTGCCGTCGCGGTCGTCCTTGGTGACCTCGACGCTCGATATGCCGTGGGTTGTCGTCACCCACATTATTCTCCTTTTGTCCTCAGTTATTCCGAGTATGGCTTCCGTTGTGAGTCCTTCAGCTTGGCCAATATGCCCTGCGTATTTTAGTGTCTTGCCATCTACAATGTGTAATCCGGCATTTGTGCATATCCACAGCAGTCCGCGTGAGTCGTAACTGAGGTCCACAATGTTCATATTGCGCCTCAATGCACTGTCGCATACAGGAGTGACCGCCTCGCTTCTGCTGAGGTCTACTACGCAAACTCCATCAGATGTGCCAATAGCCATGCGACCATCACGCATCGACACAATTTTCGATACGTATTCCGACTGCAGGCCATCCTTTTGCCCCCATTGAGTCCATTTGCCGGTTCTCTGGTCTATCATTGCCGCGCCATGCCCTAAAGATCCGACCCACAACTTGCCATTGATTCCCTGGCATACCGTCCATACGTTATCAGCCGCTGCGGCCGGAGGCATTGACGCATCTCCTTTATAGTGCTTGAATTTCTGTCCGTCATAATGGCAAAGGCCACCGAGGAAAGTGCCAATCCAAAGTCCGCCTTTGTCGTCCGGACAGACGGATACTACTATGTTGCTTGGCAATGAGTTGGAGTCTCCAGGCCGGTTCTTGTATACGTGCTTGGAGCCCGTCGCCGCATCCGCCTTTATCAGTCCGTTGTCATTGGTCCCGTACCACAAATTGCCATTCGAATCCTCTGCCACACAATTAACTTGTGCCACAAAATCAGCTCCTGCCTCGTCAACCTCAAGGTTGTCAATGCCAAACTTATATATAGGTTCACCAAAGACCGATATGCCCAGACTTACGTCGTCCACCCATATACAACCTTGATTGTCCGAATATATGTCGCTTATGCTGTTGCTCAGGAGGGAGCGAGGTTTATTGCGATGACTGCGAACCTCGGTCATACTGCCGCTTCGCAAGTCTATGATGTTTATTCCGCCGTGGTCGCTCGCCACCCAGATTCGTCCCTCGTTGTCTTCCACTACTTTGCGGATCACGAAATCGGGCATTCGCCATGGGGCTGCCGTCTTGCTGTCGCAATGTTTCCATTCACCAGTGGCGGCGGACCGGAACCAAAGTCCGTACCTGTTCATTGGCGTCATCCAGAAGTTGCCAGAACTGTCTATAAAGAGCTCGTAGAATGAGTCATTTGGTGCATTGCTCTCTATGGTGCTGCAATGCTGCCACTTCCCGCTGCCATCTTTGCCGAATACGCTAATCGTGCCGTCGGTGTGCGTTGCGTACATCTTGTTTTTACTTTCGCAAAACGCTGTTATGCGGGAATCCGTGTCGCCTTTTAGGCTGCGCTGCGTCACGGTTTCCTGCTCTGTTGAGAATATAGAGCATGTGCTACCGTCGGCTATCCAAATATTCTTGTCGCTGTCTATGAATATTTTCGCGGAGCCCTGCGATGCGCTCGCCGCCTTAAATATGTAGTCGGCTGGTGTGAAGGTCTCTGTGCGTTTGTCGAATATTGTGTATATGTTGCGCGATGCTACCAGCATCCTCTCGCCCGCAATGTCATGGACGTAGCTTACGTAGTTACCCCTCATCGTCGTCGAGTCGCGGAAATCCCACAGGTAGGCTTTCATCGTGTAGCCGTCGAACCTGTTCAGTCCGCATGATGTCGAAATCCATATGAAACCACGGCTGTCACGGTAGGTGCTGTTCACCTTATTGCTCGACAGCCCGTCCTGCATCGTTATGTGTTTAAACGAGAAAGAATCCTCGCCCGCAAATGCTTCTATTGCTGTTGCCGACAATGCGGCCAATATAGCTATTGTCTTTTTCATAAGTCAAAAATATCAAATGGAATCGACTAATCGAAATACTATTTTGCGATATTGAGTCTAATTTACTTGACTGCGCGGGCTAAGTTCAACATAGAACTGCAATTTAATCTGTGAAAAACGTCCTCCCTCCGAGCCCAC
>CAVGTO010000254.1:0-2837 GCA_963631865.1 Eggerthellaceae bacterium | reverse complement strand
ACGCACAGTGCGGTATTGCTGGTCGAGTTCGCGGCAGAGGAAAGATGATGGATTTGCCGCATCGCCTTTGAGTGTTGTCTCTTCGCTTTCCGCGGCGAGGACTATCGGGCCTTCCATAAAGGCGTACATATTTTTTGCACCAGGTAATGCCTCTGTCCACAATCTGTCTGGGAAGTCGACAATGACTTCATTATCCTTCCATTCTCGGCTGATTGTCATAAATCCATGAAGCTGAGATACTCCGACGGATTGCCCATCGACGGTAATTGTGGCCTTCTTGTCTAACCACCATGGGAGTCTGATTTTGAGGTCGAACTTGGTTTGCTCCTCAGTGTTAATCTTTATGTGGATACGGAAACGGTCGGCATCCCAGTTCTTGTTCCATTGGTTGCCTTCGAAGTCTTGCTCTACCGTGACTTTCTTGCCATTTACCTCCCACGTGTGGGATGATGGCACGTATTGGCTGACTGTGAGGTCGCCTTGCGCATCGTGATAATAGACGTACTGTGGGTAACGGTTATGCGCTTGGACAAGGGAACCGTGGCAGCAGTAGAAGTCCATTGTCGGGTGTCCCCAACCTTTCTCGCCTCCTTTGGTGTAGCCACTGGCCATGGGTAGAAAGTACGCCACCATGCCAGTTTGTGGATGCTGCTGCGCAAGAATGCCATTGTAGAGATTTCTCTCAATATAGTCGGCGTACTCCACGTCGCCAGTGAGCCTCAGCAGGTAGTCTGCAGTGCGCATCATATTGTATACCGTGCAGTGCTCCTGATTGTTCTCGCCCGTGAAAATGGCAAGTTGGCCTTTGCCAATCCAATGCTCACCGGCATTCTGACCGCCAGTGCAGAAACTTTCACGCTCTTTTACTGCGCAACGCCAAAAGGCTTTAGCCACGTCTAGCCAATACTTATCGCCGGTCACTTCGTAGCAGCGAGCTGCACCATGTGACCAAGGAATAGATGCGTTGGCATGGTCGCAAGTGAGTGCATCCTCGCCTTTCATCAGTTGGGTGAAAATCCAAGGATTGCCATATCTCTCCATCAAGTCGAGATATTTCTGAGCATCGAGCCCAAGCTCACTCTTTTCATTGGCAAGACCATAGAGGTTTGCCCAAATCTCCAGCATTCCGCTAGTTTCGCCACCCATAATGGCAGCTGCGTTGTTTGCGGCTATCATCTCATCCGTCCATCTGTGGAACCAGTTGGCGAATTTGTCGAGGACTTCGATGGCTTGCTTGTTGCCCATCACGGCGTAAACGTCATAGAGACCCATCAAGGTTTTATGGAGCGTGTACTGAGGCGACCACATGGGTCTGCCTTCTGCCATGAGTCTCATGTATTTCTCGGGTATCGAACCAATCCATTCTCCGCCGTTTATATCCTGACAGCGAGCAAGCTCACTAACTATGAATTCCGCACGCTGGCGCATAGCGTCGTCGCCCGCCTCTGCCCAAGTGTATGCGCATGCCGAGAGGTAATGGCCAAGGAAATGGCCGCGGAGCTGACCGCTTAGGCTTTCCCATCCCCAATAGAAATTGTCAATGTTTCCATCCTTCCCTACCATAAACTCTTTGTTGAGCCCAGCCTCGGCATAGAAGTTCTGCAGCAACTTGGTCGGCTCGAGCATAAGCATGTAAGCTTTGTTGAGCTCAAATCTCTCGCTAAAGAGTCCAGCCTTGAGGCGTATTGAAGTGGGCTTCACGTTTATAAGTTCATGGTGCGCCTCGCCTACGTATTTGAAGTGACCCGCGGAGGCATAGGGATCATTACCTCGTCCCGAGTCATCTATGTAGATGATTTGGGCTGACGCCATGGTGCCGCACAGTGCAAGAGCTGCCATTAAGGCTCGGTGTTTATACTTTGCCATATTCAGTCGTTGAGTATGTAATCTTGTTTTGACTCCGCTAAATTAAGGCTAAACGTCAAGAAATAACGCGCATATTTTTACATAATCACGTAGTAAATTTAAATTTTGAGAATTTTGCACCTCTTAGACCAACCCTTTTCTTATCTTTACAAATGTAAGATTACCCTATTCATAAATCTATGAATCAAGACGACACTATTTGTGCCATTTGTACTCCTCCCGGTCGCGGCGCAGTGGCTATGCTGAGACTCTCCGGCCCAGAGGCGATAAATATAGCTGATAAAGTTTTCGTTAGTCCAAAGCAAGGAAAGAAGCTTGCGGATCAGCATCCGATGACGATGCACTACGGACATATAAAGGACGGCAATTCAGTAATTGTCGATGATGTCGTGGTCTCTATTTTCCGCAATCCGCACTCTTTTACAGGTGAGGACACTGTGGAAATATCGTGCCATGGCTCTACTCTTGTTCAGCGCCAGATACTCCAAGTGCTTATTGGTGCTGGGGCGCGGATGGCAACAGCGGGTGAGTTTACCAAAAGGGCCTTTGTAAATGGCAAGATGGATCTTAGCCAGGCGGAAGCTGTTGCCGACCTCATCGCATCGGAGAGTGAGGCGGCTCGTCGTGTTGCTTATGATCAGTTGCGTGGTGGCTTTTCCCGTCAGATCGAGGGGTTGCGTCTGCAGTTGGTGCATTTCTCTTCGCTGCTTGAGTTGGAGCTCGATTTCAGTGAGGAGGATGTGGAGTTCGCCAACCGTGCGGAATTAAATCAACTTGTAGACCATATACTCAGTGTCATAACGCGTTTGGCTGATTCTTTCCGTCTCGGTAACGCAATTAAGCAAGGTATTCCTACTGCTATAGTCGGTGCTCCTAATGTAGGAAAGAGTACGCTTCTCAACGCTCTGTTGTGTGAGGAACGTTCTATAGTGTCTGATGTTAAGGGAACGACACGCGACACCATAGAGGAG
>CAVGTO010000253.1:0-2860 GCA_963631865.1 Eggerthellaceae bacterium | reverse complement strand
TTGACCGTGACCTCTACTGGCAAATAAGTTCGGGCTTTGGAGCTGCTTCTTAGCCGCCATTAAAAAACTTAGCGCAGGTTATCTTTGGATGAGTTGCGCTAACGTTCAAGAAAATGCAGTAAGCGCAAGTTATCTCAGGATAACTTGCGCTTACTGTGTAATTGTGGGGTGCACTCTCTGTTGTCTGCAGTGGGGTCACCTTATTTCCCTTGTAGCCACTTGCGCACTGGCTCGTCGAACAACTTGAGGCAAGCCCATGCCATGAGGATGCTCAAAAGGTATGTGCTGATGTTGATGAATATCGTCTGGCTGGTTGCCGCATCTGGGTGGAGTGTCGCCCATGCGCCTTGCATTCCGTAGACTATGGGATATTGGACAATGTAGAGCGGGTAGGATATGTCGCCCAACCACTTACAGATGCTTGCGCTCTTGCCCTCGACACGGCAGCAACCGCCTAGGAATACTATGATTGGGAAGACGATGAGTATGCAAGTGGCTTCATATATGCCATTTGAGAGGCCTGTGGAGCCAATGCGTGGCATAAGGAGGATTGCCGCAAGCAATGCGCTACAAATCCAAAATCCAGTGCGGGAGAAGCCCATTGTGCGGATATGCTCACAGGCGCAGGTCAGTCTGTCGCGCATAAGCCTCGAAAGAAGCAAACCTGCGAAGAACGGGTAGAGTAGGCGACTAAAGCCGATGAACATATGTTTGGCATTGAGTTCCCATCCGCCAATTACGGTATATGCCTGGCCTTCGTGCTCCGTGAGGAGGCCAAATATATCTATGTCGAGCGTAAGGTTTAGCGTCAGAAGTGCCGACACGCCTACGAAAACTGTCAATACAATCTTCGAGAAGCGGCGTATTACAAGTGCGTAGAGGATATTTGCTATGTACTCGAAAAGCAGCGACCATGCGTTGCCATTAAGCGGGTATTGCTCATTCCAACCTCGGATGTCGAGGCTTGGCGTGACTGGTATCATAAGGCAGCCCAGGACTACAAGCAATAGGATATTTGTCACCTGCGCTCCGCTGATTAACGGGAAAAAGCTACTCATGCCATAGAAAAAGAGCATAGCTCCCAAGATTGTCGAGAGTATTATAAGTGGGTGCAGACGGATTATGCGGCGGCGGAAGAAGTCCCATATAGTCATACGGTTCCAACGGTCGTCGTATGCGTAGCCGATGACAAAGCCCGATAGGATGAAGAAGAAATCTACGGCAAGATATCCGTGGTTTATTATGGCGTTGGCGGGATTGCCGTTGCCGTAAATGTCGAAGTGGTGGTAGGCCAATACGATGAGGGCCGCCACGCCGCGAAGCCCGTCGAGAATTTCGTAACGTGGCTTAGATTTTATTTCGCTGCTCATATCTTGTTTATAGTTCACTATACAAAGTTCTCTGTTTCTCCGTGAATTTTCTCATAACCAAGAGACAAAACGTGCGCAGAATAATGCATAAACTAATGCAAAAAAAAATAGCCTCTGAGAGAAATTCTTCTCCCAGAGGCTTATAAGAGTGACCGTTTAGCCTAAGCGGCTAAAGCGGCGGGTCTTACTTTGTGATGACGCGAGCCATCTCGCAGCACTTGTTAGAGTAACCCCACTCGTTGTCGTACCAAGAGAGAACCTTGATGAAGGTCGGGTCGAGGACGAGGGTCTTGTCTGCGTCGAAGATAGAGGTGTGGGGATCGTTGCGGAAGTCGGTAGAGACAACAGCATCCTCGGTGTAGCCGAGTACGCCCTTGAGCTCGCCCTCAGAAGCAGCCTTCATAGCTGCGTTGATCTCCTCCTTGGTAGCAGCCTTCTCGAGCTCGCAGGTGAGGTCGACGATGGATACGTCAGAGGTGGGGACACGGAGGGAGATGCCGGTGAGCTTGCCGTTGAGGGCGGGGAGAACCTTACCTACAGCCTTGGCAGCGCCAGTGGAAGAGGGGATGATGTTCTCGAGGATGCCACGGCCACCACGCCAATCCTTCTTAGAAGGACCGTCGACGGTCTTCTGGGTTGCGGTTGCAGCATGAACGGTGGTCATGAGGCCACGCTTGATGCCGAACGTGTCGTTGAGGACCTTGCTGATAGGAGCGAGGCAGTTGGTGGTGCAAGATGCGTTGGAGATGATCTGCTGACCAGCGTAGGTCTTGTCGTTAACACCGTAGACGAACATAGGGGTAGCGTCCTTAGAAGGTGCAGACATGATGACCTTCTTAGCACCAGCCTTGATGTGAGCCTGTGCGAGCTCCTCGGTGAGGAAGAAACCGGTAGACTCGACAACTACGTCAACACCGAGTGCGCCCCAGGTGATGTTAGCGGGATCCTTCTCAGCGAAGATCTGGATCTTGTTGCCGTCAACGATCATGTAGTTGCCCTCGACCTTGATGTCATGGTTGAACTTACCATGGACAGAGTCGTACTTCAGCATGTAAGCGAGGTAGTCAGCATCGAGGAGGTCGTTAATACCTACGACCTGGATGTCGTTGCCGAAGTTCTCGACAGCTGCACGGAAAACCATGCGGCCGATACGGCCGAAGCCATTGATACCAAGTTTAATCATTTCTGTAGTTTTGAATTATATGATTATTTGTCTTGCGAATTTAATACAAATTCGACGATTTCTCTGAACGTTAGTGCGCAAAAAAAAGGAACAGGTAAACCTATTCCTTTTGTATACTTTATGCCACCTCTACAATAGCATTGTTTGCACCCTCTGCCTGGCTATATGCCGGGCACTCCTGTGTGCTGCCACAGGACATCAAGAGCAAACCCGCAACTGCGAGCGATGCGACAAAGATTATAGCTTTCTTCATACCTAGTTCGTCAATTTTCGTGCCGCTAAATTAGTTATTTGTTTCTTATGTGAT
>CAVGTO010000252.1:0-2882 GCA_963631865.1 Eggerthellaceae bacterium | reverse complement strand
ACACCCTCCGACTGGCAGAGTGGGGCGTATCCCAAGGCCCATCTATCTTCCACATCCTCGTCTTCATAGGCAAGGACGAAGCCATCGCACGCATCGACGCGGCGGCGGCGGCCCTCGGTCAGGGGGCGTGAGCAAATCTAATTTCACAGCGAGCTAAGGACACAGAAACAGCAACGAAGTGAGCAAGTGAAATTTGGCTCAGACCAACACACAAGCCCCTCAGACGAAAGCCAATACGGCAATCGTTTGAGGGGCTTTTCAGTTAACAGTTAGCAGTTAACAGTTAGCAGTTGGCAATTACTTTGGTTGCTCCTTTTTCCCTTGAGTTTGCATTTCTTTATCCACTGATACTCACAGACTCTGGAATTTGAGATGCACGACGCACCTCGCCACAGATTTCGCCTTGCTCAAATTGGACATTCGCAGAACTGCGGCATCCAATAATTAAGCCGCCCAAACTGCCACTTGCGAAGTCAAAATAAGTAAATTTGCAAACTGATATAAAACCGAACATACAATGCCATCGATATCACAGCGCGGCATCATAATGCCATCGTCACCAATACGCAAACTCGTGCCTTACTCGGACGACGCCAAGGCCCGCGGCCTCCGCGTATTCCACCTCAACATCGGTCAGCCCGACATCCTGACTCCCGAGGTGGCACTCAACGCTGTGCGCGAGGCGAACCTCCCCATCGTCGAGTACTCCAACTCGGCCGGCATGCCGGAGTACCGCCGCAAACTGTCGAAATATTACCAGTCGGTGGGCATCAACATCACGCCCGACCAGATGATCGTAACATGCGGCGGTTCGGAAGCCGTGCTCTTTGCCTTCATGAGTTGCCTCGACCCGCTGGACGAGGTCATCATTCCCGAACCTTTCTACGCTAACTACGAGGCTTTTGCGGCCGCTGCAGGCGCTTGCGTAGTGCCCATAACCTCCACCATAGAGAACGGCTTCACGTTGCCTAGCATCGAGGAGTTCGAGAAAGTAATTACGAACAAGACGAAGGCCATCCTAATCTGCAACCCCAACAACCCGACGGGTTACCTCTACTCGGAGCAAGAGATGAAACTCCTGCGCGACCTCATCATCAAATACGACCTCTTCCTCATCTGCGACGAGGTATACCGCGAATTCTGCTACGACGGTGCGCAATATTACTCATCGATGTACCTTGAGGGAGTGGATGACAACGTCATTATGGTAGACTCAGTATCAAAGCGTTACAGTGAATGCGGACTCCGCATCGGTCTCCTCGCCACACGCAACAGGGCTGTCATCGCATCCGCCATGAAACTCGCCCAGGCACGTCTCTGTCCTCCGACATTTGGACAGATTGCCGCCATGGCATCGCTCGACGTGCCCGAGGAGTATTTCCACGAGATGAACCGCGAGTACTGCAAACGCCGCAACTTCCTGCTCGACGGACTCAATAAGATACCCGGAGTCTACTCCCCTATGCCCCGCGGCGCCTTCTATACCGTGGCCCGCCTGCCCATTGACGACTCAGAGAAATTCTGCAAATGGCTTCTCGCAGACTTTAGCTACAACAACCAGACCGTAATGCTCGCCCCCGCCGCCGGCTTCTACTCCAACCGCACGCTGGGGCGCAACGAGGTGCGTATAGCCTACACCCTTAAATGTGAGGATCTTGCCATAGCGCTCGACCTCCTTGCCCGAGCACTGAAACTCTACCCAGGCCGCACGCCCGAAAGTGGCGCCCCGCTCACCGACAGCGAGAAGCGCATGAGGCAGATGGAGCAATAGCCAACAATCCCCCTCACCCACCACCACAAACAAAGTGAAGACAGAACTTTTCATAGCGCGACGCCTAATGGGCGGCGGCGACAAGGAGCGGCGACTCTCAGGGCCAGCCGTACGTGTCGCCACGGCCGCCATAGCCCTCGGCATGGTGGTAATGATAATATCCGTAGCCGTGGGCATGGGCTTCAAACAGCAGATACGTGACAAGATTGTAGGCTTCGGCACACACATCCAACTAACGAGCCTCAACCTCAACAGCTCGCTCGAAACCCAACCCTTGCGCTACGACAGCGCGCTCGTGGATATCGTGCGCCAGACGGCGGGAGTCCGCAACGTCCAACCCTACATAACCAAGCCCGGCATCATAAAGACCGACGATGCTTTCCAAGGCATAGCCCTCAAGGGCGTCGACGCCAACTACGACTGGGATTTCCTGCGTTCGTGCCTCACGGAAGGCGAAGTGGTCAGCGCACCCGACACAGCCAAGAGTGACGACATCCTTATGTCGCAGTCGCTCAGCACTTTGCTCAAACTTCATATGGGCGACGCAGTGAGGATTTTCTTCGTACAAGACGGCAAAGTACGCGCACGCCGCTTCACACTCACCGGCATCTTCAACTCCCACTTCGAGGAATTCGATAAGAGCTTGGCATACGTCGATATGCGCCACCTCTCCCAACTCAATGGATGGGACTCGCTGCAAGTATCAGGATATGAGGTGCTTATAGACGACTTCGACAAGATGGACGACATAGCCGAGGAGTTGACGGGCGTAGTAATGAGCCGCGAAACAGAAGACAGCGAAATGATACGCGTGCGCCATATCCGCGACATGCAACCGCAGATATTCGGATGGCTGGACCTACTGGACCAGAATATACTCGTTATCCTTGTGCTCGTGATTGCCGTGGCGGGACTTAATATGGTATCGGGGCTCCTAATCCTCATCCTCGAGCACACCAACGCAATTGGCATCCTCAAGGCCATAGGAGCCACAAACGGACTTCTGCGCAAGGTATTTATCATCATGTCGCTCCGCATTGTGGGCATCGGGTTGCTCATTGGCGACGTCGTGGGCATCGGACTTTGCGCATTGCAGTCGGCCACTGGACTT
>CAVGTO010000251.1:0-2885 GCA_963631865.1 Eggerthellaceae bacterium | reverse complement strand
GCTATAATGTCTTTGCCGCTGCCAACGGCTCGGGCGAAGGCCTCAGCAGGTTCGACATTATGCGTTTCAAGAGCGGCATCGACCGCCGCAATACCGACCTCCCGCAAACCTCCAATATCTACAAGATTTCAGCTTCCGACAATATCCTCCTTTGGCAAATCCCTCAAGTTGAGATCGAGGCCAACGCCTAACTTTCCAAAGCCGACTACAATCCTACGGCCCCCACTCCTCGGGCTGTGGCCGACGAAGAGGTCTCTATTGCAGACGAGTCTGTTGTCCTTGATTAAAAAGACTGCACTATTCTCTGTCTCTGTTTTTCATAACACGTAAGGTTGATTGACTGCATCCTCCGTTGGACTCCTCGTGAGTCTTGCGGGGGGGTGCTTTTTTTATCTGGATGGCTATATTGCTCTTTTACTTTGAATGTTTTTTTTGTTTATTGCTTTTAAATCGTAAGTTGGGGCTTTTGTGCGGGATTGCGGTGTTTGCTTTGCGATACCCCTATTGCTGAAGGGGTGTTGCTTGGTAAAATCGTATATTTGTGGAGTGCTGCCATGTCTGAAATTAGGTGTTTGCAAAAATTGTGATGTTTTTGAAAATGCTGCCTAATGTAGTGCTTATCTTTTAAATTCTCTGATATTCTTATTTTGTGCTTTTAATTCGCATTTTAATTTGCTGTTTTGATTATAAAATGTAACTTTGCGGCATCGAAATAAAACAATAACAAAAGACCATGTGTGGATTCACAGTTTATACCGGTAGCAACCTGGCTACTAAGCTCCAGTTCGGCCATGAGGCTTATTCCATCAAGCATCGCGGTCCCGATAATACCCTGGAGCAGGATCTCCCCAGAGGTTGGATGGCTTTCCACCGCCTCAGCATCATGGACGTTTCCGACGCCGGCAACCAGCCTTTCGTCGCTAACAATGTCTATCTGACTTGCAATGGTGAGATCTTCAATAGCCCGGCGCTCCGTGCGCGCTACTCCGCCTATCCCTTCAAGAGCGGTAGCGACTGTGAGTGTATCCTCCCCCTCCTTGCCGACAAGGGCCTTGTGGAGATGGCTCGTGAACTCGACGGCGAGTTCGCTCTCGTAATCTACGACCAGAAGGCAGATAAGTTCCTTGCTGCCCGCGACCCCATCGGCATCCGTGGTATGTTCTACGGCTACACCGCCGAGGGAGACATCTGCTTCGGCTCCGAGATGAAGTGCCTCTCCGCCATCTGCAAGACTGTCATGCCTTTCCCTCCCGGCCATGTCTTCGATGGTGAGAAGTTCATTCCGTACACCGATGTAACCGCCACCCCCGATGGATACAACCATGACGATGAGGAGACGGTTTGCCGCAAGATTAACACTCTTCTCACAGAGGGCGTCGTCAAGCGTCTTCAGAGTGATGTCCCTGTCGGTTTCCTCCTCTCCGGCGGTCTCGACTCCAGCCTCGTCTGCGCCATTGCCGCACGTCACCTTGGCAAGCCTATCAAGACCTTCGCCGTCGGCATTGTCGATGGCCCAATCGACACTAAGTATGCCAAGATTGTTGCCGACTACATCGGTAGCGAGCATACCGAGGTCCTCTTCACCAAAGACGACATCTTCAATTCGCTCAGCCATCTCATCTACCTCACCGAGACCTTCGACATCACCACCATCCGCGCTTCCATCGGTATGTATATGATTTGCAAATACATCCGTGAGAAGACGAATATCAAGGTACTCCTGACTGGCGAGATCTCCGACGAGCTCTTCGGATACAAGTATACCGACTATGCCCCTTCTGCCGAGGCGTTCCAACAGGAGGCCGTCAAGCGCGTCAAGGAACTCTATATGTACGATGTCCTCCGCGCCGACCGTTGCATCTCTGGCAATAGCCTCGAGGCCCGCGTGCCTTTTGGCGACCTCGCCTTCGTCCGCTACGTCATGAGCATCGACCCTGAGATGAAGCTCAACAAGACCGGCATGGGCAAGCGTCTCCTCCGCAAGAGCTTCGAGGGCGACTACCTCCCCCACGATATCCTCTACCGCGAGAAGGCTGCCTTCTCCGATGCCGTGGGCCACAGCTCTGTGGAGTACCTCAAGGCCTTTGCCGAGGATTTCTATTCCGATGAGGAATTCGAGGCCAAGCGCGCCAAGTATACCCATGTGCCCCCAATCTCTAAGGAGAGCCTCCTCTACCGTGAGATTTTCGAGCAGCATTTCCCTGGCCGCTCCGAGGTTATCAAGGACTTCTGGATGCCCAACAAGGCGTGGGACAACTGCAACGTCAACGACCCCTCTGCCCGCGTCCTACCTAACTACGGTGCCAGTGGCAAGTAGCCCGCACTCCCATTGAGCTCAGTAATCGAGCGCAAGCATAATCCTAACCCTCACTCATATCCCGACTCTCAGACCGTGCGACATCATCGCCAGCCTGAGGGTCTTCCGTTTTTGTTTAGCAATGTAGTTGAGGCTGCACACAAAAAATCAGGCCACCGAGTCGCCATCCTTATCGATGAGTACGATTACCCACTTCAGCATACTTGGGGTACTCCTGAGCATGAAAAGTGTGCTTCCGTTTATCGTGAGGTCTTCACAGTTCTCAAGGCTTCCGACGCCCATATCCGTTTCGCCTTCATAACGGGCATCACCAAGTTCACGCAAATATACATACGTCATAGAGCTCAAGCTCCAAAAGAACGGTGGCCTTGATGCCGCCGCCAACCAAATCGTCGCCAACAATTATCTCGCCCCCTTCCAAGGCGCAAACCGCCAAGTCATCGGCCTCGCCCTCGAGCTTGACGACCTCGGCAAGGGCCTTACGGGGGGGCGCCAAATTGAGTGTTAACTTATAAGATTAAAAACTCACGTCTGCGGGGCGACGAAGCCCTGTAGGGCACTACGAGTT
>CAVGTO010000250.1:0-2891 GCA_963631865.1 Eggerthellaceae bacterium | reverse complement strand
GGGTCTTCACTGGCTGCGTGGATAAGGATGGCTTTTATGCGGAAGTTGAGTTGCGTTATAGACTTTTCGACGACTTAATTCTTGTTTATTGCTAAATTCCCTGCTCAATGGGTGTTTTTGATAAGCTAGTTGCTCTAAAATCCAAGAGTCGGAGGATGGTTATACCTCTCATCGATCCCGATAGGTATAATCCTGATGTGATTACCAGATTTGTGGATAGGGGACACATCCCGCCTATTATTCTGGTCGGTGGCAGTATTGTCTCTGCCAATACTGAAGACGTGGTTGCGAGTATCAAGGGCATTGTTGGCTCTTCCTCGGATGTCATACTTTTCCCTGGCGATTATAGTCAGATTGCACGTTCTGCTGATGCTCTGCTTTTCCTTTCGCTTGTTTCTGGTCGCAATCCTGAATATCTCATAGGACAACAAGTTAAGGCTGCTCCTGTTCTGAAAAGGGTAGGGGTGGAGATCATTTCTGTGGCTTATATGCTTATTGAGGGCGGGCGTACGACTTCGGTGCAATACGTCAGTAATACGATGCCAATACCGGGTGACAAGCCGGATTTGGCTGTGGCGACGGCCATCGCATCTGAAATGTTGGGCTTCAAGATGCTTTATCTTGAGGCTGGAAGTGGAGCTTGCAAGGCCGTAAGTTCGGATCTTATTTCTGCGGTGCGTTCTGCTGTATCATTGCCCATTATCGTTGGTGGTGGCATTCGGTCGGTTGATGCATCCAACGCAGCTTTTGAGGCGGGCGCAGATTTTGTCGTTGTTGGTACTGTAATAGAAAAGTCTCCCGAGATTGCCGACGTGTTCTGGTAGGCGTTTCAAGAAAAATTTTTATATTTGCTTCAGTCGGCGTATAGCCTCCGCTAAGCATGGGGTGGCGGCTGTTGTTTCACCGACAAAAAAGTCGATCAAAATGGAATTCATAGGCAGTTGCATAATAAAAAATGGTTCAATAGACCCGACTGATGAGCAAGAAAAGATCGGTGATGACAATGAGGTCTATGAGGTCTTGCGCATCGAAGGTGGGCGACCGCTCTTCGTTAATGATCATTTGGATCGTTGGCGCTCTAGTATGTCTGCCGTCTGTGCTAAATTGCCTGATTGGACTATGTCATTCGGTCAACTTATTGATTGGCTTATAGTTTGCAACTCGATGCCTAATTGTGACATGCGAATTGTTTCATCCTCAAATGGAACAATTCAGTGTGGCTATGTCGAGACTCGTTACCCCACTGCGGATATGTACGCTAATGGAGTGGATGTGGAATTCTTAAAAGCAGAGCGAGAACAACCGAAACTCAAGATATTCCATTCTGAGATGCGTTCAGAGGCACAGTCGCAGCAAGATTCTACTGGTACGTACGAGAGTCTGCTAGTCAATAGGGACGGTTGTGTAACCGAGGGCAGTCGCAGTAATGTTTATTTTATTGCTGCCGATGGCTCTGTCCATACCGCAGGTGATGATTCTGTCCTCGGTGGTATTATGCGCAAGCATGTTATGGATATTTGCAAGACGAGAAATATAAAGGTGGTTTTTGAATGCCCGACTACCGAGTCTCTTGCTTGTTATAAATCGGCTTTCCTTTCAAGCACACCTATGCGTATCTTGCCTATAAGGAGCATCGGGAGTCTGAAATTTGATGTCGCAAATCAGGTCCTCCGTACTTTAATGGAGGAAATGGAAAGAGTTGTCGCTGCTCAGATAAAGAAATAGGTATTATGGTTGTGTCATTCCGAAATGCATATGCAGCCGTCGCATCAGCTTGTGTTTTTGCTGTGTGCTCACTTGTCTCGTGCTCTTCGGATGATGTTGTTGCCATCCCTTCCGTCGGGGAGGCGTTCTATGAGGTTGATTATTCTGAGGGTATTCGTAATCAACCTTCGTTTGGAGATTTCCTGCCGCGTACAGCTGTTGGTGTATATGACTCGCTTAATGTCAAAATTTCGGCCTCAGCTCCGCTCGGTTTCGCAAAAATATTCTTTGTCTTTAATGACGTTGAGTCCTTTATGGCGGCTGACCTCAATGACATAAAACTCATGTCGCATATTTCGTCCTCCTATTTTTATGAGGATTCTCTTTGTCATGATGTGAAGTTTGAGCAGTTCGCTGGTACTTATGATATTGCAGGCATTCCCTCAATGAGGACGTCTGTAAAGTTCAGAGGGGCAAAAGGTACCATCTTCAAGTTTGACATCTTTACCGCCATAGGAGATTCTGATGAAGATTTAGCCTTTCAAGAATTTACCCCAGATGGTAATTTATTCGGCAGATTCTCGAAACCTTGTCTTGTGACGGCTGTTAATGCCCGTTTCGGAGACGAGAACATTATATTGATGCTAAAAAGTGTTCGCCCAGTTGAGCAAGTCAAGTCTGGCGTTTTCAATGTACCTGACGGCTACATAGAAGCAAATGTGCGTGAAGTCGTTACCCTTTACGGGCTGCTGTAATTGCATAATCCATAGAGCTTAAAGGAATAATCATCCTTTTATTCATTGACCAAGTTGTCAATCATCTCCAAGATTCTGCAAATTGGGTTAATCATCGTAGCCTAGGGGAGCAAGGCTGCGCAGCGGCCGTTCCCTAGGCAAAAAAACAGCTTCATTAAAACTCACGCCCGCAAAATCTCGTTCTGCGGGGCGACGAAGCCCTGTAGGGCACTACGAGTTCTTATCGATTAGCTTAGAACCGTGCGTTGTGGAGCATGCGTGGTAAGTCAGCCCTGCGGCGCGAGCCCGTGTGTCCGAATCTCGTCTCACACGGATAGTCTCCCAACCCCCAACCCCCAACTTATCCTTTTAACTCCAATTAACAACCGCCCCTAACGTCCTAAAACCCAAACAAATCCCCCGCCATCGTCAATTGTCAACCGTCAATAGTCA
>CAVGTO010000249.1:0-2973 GCA_963631865.1 Eggerthellaceae bacterium | reverse complement strand
GGGTCTCGATAACGCAATCCACACGGCCTTGGCTCTGGCACTTCTCGGTGTAGACCACGTAAGTGCTGGCGAGGCGAAGGATGAGGTAGAACACGGTGTGGAAATACCGTTCCGTGTCGGGAATGGATTTTGAACGGCGGACGGTGTATGGAATGCTGGCGAGGAAGGCGGTAAGGCTGGTGCGGAAGGACTCCAAGTCGCCCCTCTTAAGATTGCCTGCCGTCTCTATAAGTAAACTCTCAACAGGGATTTCGCTCTTCAGGTAGTTGCTCGCTATCATAGTCAAGAAACCTCGTTTCACCTCGTCGTTTGGAAAGTCGAGGAGGTATGAGAACGTGTCCTTGTCATAGCCTTTTATTGTAAGATATCCACTCTGGTATATCATCGGGAGTGGGACTTCGCGGTCTGCTCGGTAATCGACAAACTGCGCTCGACTATAATATTTGCCTGTGATGTTTTCGATGTCCTCCTTTGAATTATTTAGAAGTCGCACGAGGTATGTCGGTGTACCCGAGGCGAACCAATAATCTAATGTCTGCAGGTCTCCTAACGAATTGAGTAGACTGTATGGGTTGTAGACTCCGCGCAGTGCAGGGCTAAAATGGTAACCGTCGTACTGCTGCCGGAGCATCTTTCTGATTTCCTCGCACGTGACGGACTCTTTGGCGGCAAAGGCCTCAATGCGTTCTTGAAAGTAGTTGTCAATCTCCTCTTCTGTTATTCCGCAAAGCGTATCATATTTCTCGCTCATAGTTATGTCTTTCGGCTGGTTGAAGCCGCTAAAGACGCTTACTTGGGCGAATTTTGTGACACCAGTCAGGAAGACAAATTTGAGGTCTGAGTCGGCTCCTTTGAAAGAGGAGTATAAGGACTTTAAAATTTCTCTATGGTCATCTTCAAGTAGTATTTTCACTCCGTCCTGCTCAGCCGATAGGCCAGAGTCTAGAACATCGAGCAATGGCTTGTCATATTCGTCCACGAGGACGACGCAGCGCATATGGGTCTCGTTGTGGGCTGCTGCCAGAATGGCTTTAAAACGTAGTCCAAAATCATCGTAACGTTTGGTCACTCCATATCGAGATTCCCAATCCGTCAATTGTACATCTATAGACTGGTGGAGTATGTGCTCCTTATTGAATGCGCCCGTGCTGAAGTCAAAATGGAAAACAGGATACTGCTTCCACTCCGTCTCGAGTTTATCTATTGCGAGTCCCTTGAACAACTCTTTCCGCCCGAGGAAATAATTCTTGAGCGTAGAGACGAGCAGACTCTTTCCGAATCGCCTCGGGCGACTCAGAAAATATATCTTGCCCTCATGGGTTAGGGAATATACATAGGCTGTCTTGTCTACGTATACATAACCGTCCGTGATGATATCCTCGAACGATTGAATGCCTATGGGAAACTTCATAATTTCAGTTCACAGTTAGCAGTTCACAATTCACAGTTGCCGCAAGATCTCAGTGCGCAACGTCCAGTTGTTTCAAAGTTACCCCCAACCGACGGGGCTGAGCTAATTGTCAATTGTTATTTGTCAATTGGATACAGCCTTCCAGTCCCCCACAGTCCCCGTCTCCGAAGAGAATGAGCATCCGATCTTGAAGAGTTGGCGAGAGTCGCTGGCGTACTCCCGGGCGTAGCCTTTGTCCTCAATCTGTTTGAGGGCCTCGTCAGCAGTGCCGTCGAGTTTGAACTCGAAGATATAGATGAACTTCGGGGTCTCGATAACGCAATCCACACGGCCTTGGCTCTGGCACTTCTCGGTGTAGACCACGTAAGTGCTGGCGAGGCGAAGGATGAGGTAGAACACGGTGTGGAAATACCGTTCCGTGTCGGGAATGGATTTTGAACGGCGGACGGTGTATGGAATGCTGGCGAGGAAGGTGGTAAGGCTGGTGCCGAAATTTCCCAGGTCGCCATTTTTCAGCGAGCTCATGGCGGTTTTAACCCAAGCGCGAGGCTCTCTTTCCGACTTGAAATAGCTCTGCGCTACGATGTTGAGAAAGCCGCGGCGCACTTCGTCATTTGGATAACCAAGTAAGAATGTACAGTCTTCTGCGTCGAAATCCTTGATTGTTAGGTATCCACTTTGGAATATCATCGGTAGTGGAAGTTCCTTATTGGCGCGATAGTCGATAAACTCACTTCTGTCATAATACTCGCTTGTCATCTTATCAATATCGGCATCGCAATGTTCGAGAAGACGTAGGAGATATGTCGGAGTGCCTGATTCGTACCAATAATCCAACATCAGTAAATCGTCGAATGCGTTGAGCAAGCTATAAGGGTTGTAGACTCCGCGCAGTGCTGGGCTGAAATGATATCCGTCGTATTGTTTGCGGAGCAAGTTGCGAATCTCCTCGCATGAAACAGATCTTTTTGTTGCGAAGGCCTCAATGCGTTCTTGAAAGTAGTTGTCAATCTCCTCTTCTGTTATTCCGCAAAGCGTATCATATTTCTCGCTCATAGTTATGTCTTTCGGCTGGTTGAAGCCGCTAAAGACGCTTACTTGGGCGAATTTTGTGACACCCGTTAGGAATACAAATTTGAGGCAAGAATCAACACTTTTGAATGCGGAATATAATGATTTGAGAATTGTGCGGTTATACTCCTCGAGCGCAATCTTTCCACCATCCCATTCGGTACTCAAGCCAGAATCGATTACGTCAAGCAGAGGCTTGTCATATTCGTCAACAAGGACAACGCAACGTTTGTCCGTCTTGCTGTGGGCTTGCTCGATTATCTCTTGAAAGCGGAGTCCGTAGTCATTGGAGTACTTCACTACGCCATACTCGGCTTCCCATTTGCTCAGACTCCTGTTGATTGAGTCTTCAAGCGTATTCGCCATGTTAAATGCGCCTGCACTGAAGTCAAAATGGAAAACAGGATACTGCTTCCACTCGGTCTCAAGTTTATCTATGGCGAGTCCCTTGAACAACTCTTTCCGCCCGAGGAAATAATTCTTGAGCGTAG
>CAVGTO010000248.1:0-2985 GCA_963631865.1 Eggerthellaceae bacterium | reverse complement strand
TTGTAACACGTTTGTAAAATATGCTTAGCCTCTGCGTAACAACCACGGGATAATATTGCACTCAGATAAAACTGAAATCATTCAATTCTTATGACAACTCTCTACATTATCATCGTAGCGTTCCTGCTCCTGCTTGCGGTGGTGGATCTGTTTGTCGGCGTCTCCAACGACGCGGTCAACTTCCTCCAAAGTAGTATAGGAGCCCGTGTCGCTAAGTGGCGTACGCTTCTTATTCTCGCTTCCATCGGTGTCCTCGTTGGCGCAATGATGTCAGCTGGTATGATGGATGTCGCTCGCCATGGCATTATGCAACCTCAGAACTACTCATTCCGCGAGGTTATGGTAGTCTTCCTCGCCGTAATGGTCACTGATGTCATTGTCCTCGACCGCTTCAATTCAATGGGTCTCCCGACGTCAACTACCGTTTCGCTTGTCTTCGAGCTCTTCGGTGCGGCGACCCTCCTTGCTTTCGTAAAGATGTCGGGCGACGACTCGCTGCTCTACGCAGACCTTATTAATACTGATAAGTGCCTATCGGTGATTATCGCAATCTTCGTCAGCGTCGCTATCGCTTTCGTTTGCGGTCTCGCTATTCAGTGGCTCTCCCGTCTCATCTTTACTTTCCAATTCTCTAAGGTTAACCGCTTCTCAATTGCGGTATTCGGTGGAATCTCTTTCACCATACTCTCTTACTTCATCTTCATTAAGGGTCTCGGCAAGTCTCCATACATTCCTGGCGAGACTCGTGCTTGGGTGGCAGATAACACTGGCATGCTTATACTAGCATCCTTTGTACTCACTACAATTATCTCGTTCGTCCTTATGCTCTGCCGCGTGAGTGTCTTCAAGATTGTCGTCCTTATGGGCACATTCGCTCTCGCTATGGCTTTCGCTGGCAACGACCTCGTCAACTTCATTGGTGTGCCCCTCGCAGGCCTCTCTTCTTTTCAGGATTGGCAAGCAGCTGGAGCTCAGGACGTCGACACCTTTATGATGAGCTCTCTCCAAGGCTCGGCTAAATCTCCGACACTCTATCTCCTCCTCGCTGGAATCATTATGATTTGCGCTCTCGTCTTCTCCAAGAAGGCTATGAACGTTGTCAAGACTTCCGTGGATCTTAGCCGTCAGGATGAGGGCGATGAGCTCTTCGGCTCTAGCCGTGCCGCTCGTGTCATCGTTCGTATGGTCGAGTCATGGCCCGAGACCCTTGGCCGTTTTGTTCCAAATGGAATTAAGACTGCTGTCGCTAAGCGTTTTGACAATTCTACTGTCGAGATGCCTGAGGGCGCTGCCTTCGATGTTATTCGTGCATCAGTCAACCTCGTTGTCGCTTCCGTACTCATCGTAATCGGCACGACCTTTAAGTTGCCTCTCTCTACCACCTATGTTACCTTTATGGTGGCCATGGGTACCAGCCTCGCAGATAAGGCTTGGGGCCGTGAGGCTGCGGTCTTCCGTGTAACAGGTGTGCTCTCCGTCATTGGTGGTTGGTTTATCACTGCCGGTGTCGCCTTCCTCGCTGCAGCCGTCGTTTGCGCTCTTATGTACTACTGTGGCGTTGTCGCTCAGTGTATCCTTATGGCTGCCGCTTGTGCTGTCATCATCCGTAGCAACTTTTTCGATAAGGATAAGGAGACCGAGGCTGCTAAGACCGAGATGCAAAATGGAGACCAGACTTCTAAGTCTCCCGATGCCTTCACTGCCGCCATCGCTAAGGTCGATGCCGCTTCTCTCGCTCTCTCTTCAAGCATCTTCAATGATATTGTCGATGGCTTCTTTGACCGTCGTGTTCGATCGCTTCGTTCTACAAACTCCGAAATCGCTAATCAGCGCGCACTCTTCAATGCCTCTCGCCGTCGTGAGATGCAGACCTTCGGCAAAATAGCCATCGACGAGAAGCGTAATGCGGCTAATGGTGCCACTGCTTTCTCTGAGAGCGGAGTTTGGCTCCATCTCGGTGCCGACTGCCGCCGCCAGTATCTCGGTTCTCTCCGCCGTATGACTGAGCCAGTCCTCGATCATGTCGATAATGGCTTTAATCCAGCAACTCCCGATATCGTTGCCGAGTTTGCTCCTCTCCGTCGCCAGGTTACTGAGCTCTTTGCTCAGGCAGAGAAGATGATTACCAATGGTACATATGCTACCGACTACGACGTAGTCCGTGCATTTGCTCTCGAGACTCGCCGTCAGCTCAAGACCCTCCGACATGAGCGCATCGACAAGCTTCAGATCGGTGACGATATGAAGAACTTTAAGGTGCTTATGGTATACATCAATATCCTCCGCGAGACTCAGAATATGGTGAATACACTCCGCCACCATGTCGAGGCCGTAAAATGTTTCTGCTCTCCTGCCGATTTAAATGAAGAGGAGAAGGAAATTTTTAACAATAGCGAATATTAATATCTGAATATCGAATATCACTATTCGCATCAAATAAAACGTAAGTCGCCTTTGAATATATCTCCTCATTGTATGCATATTCGGGCCGTCAGATGCCCTATTGCAATGGGGTGTGATATGCAATTTGAAGCGACTTACGTTTTTTAATATGGTAGGATATACGTTTTTTCCCAAAAGCGTTTAAATTTGCAACAACCATAATATCTCCAAGAATGATAATGAAAAACACTCGTGGCTTTGCCCGCTTGTCGTGGGTATTGCTCCTGCTGTTGACTTCCGTCTGCGCAATGGCGCAACAGAAAGTCTCTGGCACAGTGCTTGACAAAGAGACAAACGAGCCTATCATTGGCGCTACTGTCGTTGTCGAGGGCACAACAAATGGTACAATCACAGATTTTGACGGAAACTTCACTCTCTCGGTGGATAAGCTCCCGGCTAATCTCGTGGTCGGTTTCCTTGGCTACTCAAACCTCAACGTCAACGCCACGGGCTCTAAGCTCGGCAAGATTATGCTCGGCACTGACTCCAAGGCTCTTGAGGAGGTCGTCGTAAAGAGCGCAATCGCTGTTGATCGCAAGACCC
>CAVGTO010000247.1:0-2995 GCA_963631865.1 Eggerthellaceae bacterium | reverse complement strand
AACGGAAACCATCGTCATTTGTTGGAGTGATGTAAGTCTTAGAAACCTTATCGTAGAAGACGGCCAGGCCATCACTTCTCTTGTAGGGGACGAGATCCATCACTACTTTTCCATCCTCGGTAATTGTGAAAGAATAGATTCTGCCGTAGAACGGGTAATTACCTGGCTGACCATGGAAAAGGATAATCGGGTTAGTTGTATTGCCTAAGTCATCAGCAATATCTCTTGAAGCCCAATAAGATGGCGTGAGGTCCTCATCATCCACGGTAAATTTATTTACACCCACCGTTGCAGTGTACTCCTTATTGAGTTCGAGTGTACCAATGTAATCATCAGCACTAACAAAGCCACCAACGAAACAGCCATACTGATATGTACTACCATTAACGTAAAGCGACATACCATTGGCATTAGACATCCTGCCTGAGAAAATGCCACGCCATTGGCCAGCTCTTTCTACAGTATACTTAAGATTAACTACTGTTTTACTTGTAGGCAAGATATTCGTATTGTAATATGCGCACTTTGGGTAATTAGTTGATACGTCAGTTCCATCATAGTAGATGTACTTTACCTGCTTATAAGTGTATTCCGCAGGCTCAGTATAATCCTCATAGAAGAGCTTGAAGTCGCCAATCTGGACAGTACCTTTACCACTTTGGACTGCGGAAACGCTTAGCATATAGTACTGGTATCCAGCACCATCAGTATTGCATTCGCCGTTGAAGAAATCAACATCATTGTAGTTCAAAAGGCTCGAATTACTCTGCTCATCGACTACAGACCAAATATTTTCATCAGTAGAACCGCTCGCTGCAGCTTTATCATTAGAACCATAAAGAGTCCAAACGGAAGGAGTACGACCACCAGTGAAATATGTATCACCAGCATTGTAAAGCTTGTAGCCAGTAGGAATAACCTTTTTGCCAGCGTCCATAATTACATATGCAGGGCCGTTTGTAACACCACCTTGGCACCACTTACTAGCGTTAGCTGCGCCAAGATTATCGAGCAT
Organism: Eggerthellaceae bacterium; assembly: GCA_963631865.1. Taxonomy (GTDB): domain Bacteria; phylum Bacteroidota; class Bacteroidia; order Bacteroidales; family Marinilabiliaceae; genus W3P20-009. The sequence goes on along the minus strand of CAVGTO010000247.1, from coordinate 1,980 downwards.
CATGTCGCCAGTCTGATTCTCGAAGCCTCCATTTCCTGCAACATAGCTAGGACGCATCCATTGTCCATCGTCTACGCCAGTCTTGAAGCCATCGCCATGAGGCTCGTAGTACTTGCCATTCTTAGAGTCATAGAAGACAGCCATGCCATCACTTCGTTTGTACGGAAGGAGCTCGCGAATCATATAGTTACTACTACCAGAGACTTCATACACGACAAAGCTATAGATACGGCCGTAGAACTGATACTCATTCGTAGAGAGGAAGAGAGTAATGGAGTTTGTATTACCGTTGAGCGACGCATCGGTTGTAGTTGTTGAACGGGTATAAGCATTCTCACCATCTACTTCGAGGCCAGAGCCAGAGATGACTGCGGAATGAACCTCATCGGCGGTATAAGTACCCGCATAGTCGTATTTCTCATTACCAAAGGCATAGTGATAGCAAGAGTAGTTAGCTGTGGTATTAATGAAAAGAGACATACCGCTTTCGGGTTTACCTTTTGTTCGGCCAGAGAAGACAGGACGCCACTTGCCATTGCCCTTCTCGAAGCCCATATACTGAACACTGATGAGAGTTTTGTTATTGGGGACATAATCAATGTCATAATATGAGCCATTAGTCATTTGATCGCCGGAGATTTCATCTCCATCGTAGTAGATGTAGTCTACACGCTCGTAGGTGTAGGAAGCAGGCTCAGTATACTCTTCATAGAAAAGTTTGAAGTCTGCAATCTGAATAATATTCTGAAAATTATCACCTTTGGCACCAGTACCACAATTCTCGGTGATTTTGAGCATATAATACTTATATGCCTTGCCAGACGTATTGCAATCGGTATAGTAGCAATCGATATTATTGTACTTCAACATACTCTGATCGCTCTTCTGATCGACAACAGTCCAATAATCATTAATGCTGAAGCCTTCCTCTCTTGCTATATTTTTTGCATTGCTGCCAACAGCCGCATCGTCATTGGAGCCATAGAGAATCCAAGCTTTAGGAGTGCGACATTGATATTCATATGTATCGCCGCCATTGCTGAATTGATAGCCGGTAGGGACTACCTTCTTCTCGGCGTTCATAATGACGTAGGTCGCAGCTGTATCTGAGAGATGAGTGCACCACTTGCTATAGTAAGTAGCACCGTCGCTGTCAAGTATTTTATCGCCCCAAAGATCGCCATGACTGTTCTTGTCACCACCAGAGCAAGCTACATATTTAGGACGCATCCAAGTGCCCTCGTCATATCCACACTTGAAGTAACTTGCATACGCACCTTGAGGCACGAGGTACTCATTATTTTGGGAGTTGTAGAAGACAGCCGTGCCATCACTACGCTTGAAAGGAAGGTATTCAAAATATTGACTGCCAGAAATTGTAAAGTTGTAGATGCGGCCGTAGAACTGGTGATTTTCTCTATCACGGAAGAGATAGATTTTATTTTCATCAGCATTACTGAGCTCCCAATCCAAGCCTGTGGAAGAACGCTTATAGACCGCTTCTCCATCTATTTCGAGACCTGCGCTGGAGAGGAACGCCGTTTGCTTTTCCCCAACAGTATAACTGCCTACGTTACCGGCAACTTCCTCACCAAATGTGTAATGGAACGAATTGCCTGATGTATTGATGAACAGAGATGCGCCAGATTCAACGGCAGTTCTTGCAGAGAATACAGCACACCACTCTTTGTTGTCATTGCTCTTCTGGTCAACACTGAATTGAACCGAGATTTTAGAATAATAAAGAGGCAAGACACCCGTGTTATAGTAAGCGCCTTCATCTGGAGTGGTGGCATCCGGACCATCGTAGTAGATGTAGTCCACACGCTCGTAAGTATAGTCTTGCGCAAATGCACCGATGGCGCAAAGAGCAGAGACTGAAAGCGCAGTAAAGATTTTCTTCAACATACAGCTTTTGTTTTGTTAGTAGAATAAGTTTGCTGTTCCATGGAGGTGTAGGGTGTCGGTGGAATATTGCGC
>CAVGTO010000246.1:0-3018 GCA_963631865.1 Eggerthellaceae bacterium | reverse complement strand
CCCGTAGGGCGGCTGGGCTCGGAGGGAGGACGGGCGACTGTCAATGCAAAACAAAAAGGGAACCCGAAACCTCATTCTTTGACAAAGTCAAAAACTTCTTCACGGAAGAGGATTAGAGTCTCGTTCCGGAAACTTTCCGCATCTCAACCCAATATTTGAAGGCGATAGTCGTTTAGATATAGCCCGCCAAAACGCAAGGAGAGCTCTCTACCCAATGGGTAGGGGGCTCTCGCCGTCTGGCAAAATCTTATATCCGACAAACTCTTTCAAATATTACAACTATGACTCCAACAACATTTTTCCTCCCCCTCCTCCCTTACGCTCTCACTTCCGTCTTCTCCAATCTTGCTGTCCTCTCCGCCGTGGCCTATTTCGCCGACGACAAGAAGGACGCGTGGTTTGCCTTCCCCCGAAGATCCACCGCTGACTCACTCTCTACATCACCGCATCTCCCATAATCTGTGATTATCTGTGTAATCTGTGGAGAATTCCCTAAATTTGCGTGAAGCACTAAGGCATCCCACGATGAACACCAACAACACAAACGACATAGACGTAGCCATCGTCAAATACAACGCCGGCAACATCCGTTCCGTAATGAACGCTCTCGACCGCATCGGCGCGCGCTACGTCCTAACCGACGACCCCGACCAACTCCGTGCGGCTCGCAAAGTCCTCTTCCCCGGACAAGGCGAGGCGAGCACTACTATGGCATATCTCCGCCAGACGGGTCTCGACAAGGTCATCCTATCCCTCCGCCAGCCTGTCCTTGGCATATGTGTAGGTATGCAGCTCCTCTGCAGCCACTCCGAGGAGGGCGATGTCGATTGCCTCGGCGTTTTCGATGTCCCCGTGCTCCGTTTCCCTATCCCCAATCCTAACCCTCAGAATCTCAAGGTTCCCCAACTCGGTTGGAACGAAATATATGACGTCAAAGAACCTCTCTTCGATGCTCCAACCTTCGAAGGCGCATACGTCTATTGCATCCACAGCTATTACGTCCCCGTCTGTCAATACACCATTGCCAAGAGCCGACACACCGTGGAGTACAGCAACGCTCTCCGCAAAGACAATTTCTTCGCCACACAGTTCCACCCCGAAAAGAGCGGCGACGTCGGCCAAAAAATCCTAGAACGCTTCCTCTCAATTGACTCTTCAATTGACAATTGACAAATAACAATTGACAAATAACAATTGACAAATAACAATTGACAAATAACAATTGACAAATAACAATTGACAAATAACAATTGACAAATAACAATTGACAAATAACAATTGACAATTGGCAGAGCCCTAGCATCAAAAATACTAACCAAACAAGAAACTCCCGTCAACTGTGCACTGTGAACTGAGCACTGTGAGCTGGTAGAAACTACTAGGAACTGTTAACTGATAAATGGCTTACCTAAATCCAAGAAACACCGGTTTTGCAAACTCGGCCCGCAATGCGCAGGTCTATGTAGACAAAACCATGCTTATCGCCGAGACCAACCGTTTGCTGGACTCGGCCGATAACTTCTTGTGCGTCTCTCGCCCACGGCGTTTTGGTAAGTCTATGGCCGGCAATATGCTTGCCGCATATTATTCTCGAGGATGCGATTCCCGTGAACTTTTCTCCCCCTTCTCCATCGCGAAAGATGCATCTTTCACCGAGCATGTCAATAAATATAATGTCCTAAAGTTCGACCTCTTCGGTGCCTATTCCGACGTTACGGACGGCCGCAATGTTGTAGAAGTCCTAACTTCCGATCTCCGCTCTGAGTTCATTCGCCAATTCCCAAATGTCGAGTTCGGCCCGTCCGATAGCCTTGCCAAGTGCATTATGCGTGTCTATGACGAGACCCAAGAGACTTTCGTCATAATTATCGACGAGTATGATTGCCTTGTCCGGCTCGGCGTTTCCCAGGACTATTTTGAGGTCTACCTAAAATTCCTCTGCTCCCTCTTCAAGAACAATGACCTGCGACCCGCCATCTCTCTTGCTTATCTTACTGGCATTCTGCCCATTGTTCGCGAGAAGATGCAAAGCAAGCTCAATGAGTTCGCCGAGTATACTATGCTGGACCCTGGTTCCTTGTCCCCCTATCTCGGCTTTACGCAGAGTGAGGTGCGTGCCCTTTGCGAAGAGTATGATCTGGATTTCGGCGAATGCGCCCGTTGGTACGATGGCTACCATGTTTCGTCGAATGTCGAACTGTATAACCCTCAGTCTGTCGCATATTCCATTATACGCCATAAGTTCGGATCTTATTGGAGTGTCACGAGCTCTTTCGAGGCTCTGAGGGATTACATCCTGATGGATTTTGAGGGGATAAAGCAGGATGTGCTCACCATGATTGGTGGCGGACGGGTCTGTGTCAATGTGCGCAAGTTCACAAATACTCTTAATTCTTTCCGTAGCAAGGACGACGTATTTACATACCTCATCCATCTAGGTTATCTGGCATACGATTCGGAAAGTTCCCAATGCTACATTCCTAACCTCGAAGTCCGCGATACATGGCGTGATTCTATTGAGGATAGCCCCGACTACGCAAATGTTATTAGTCTCATAAACGCCTCGCGCGACCTTGTCCGCCATACTCTCGACAAGGATTCCGACTACGTGGCCCGTGCGCTCGATATTGCTCATCAAAATACAACTAATCCACTGACCTACAATGACGAGGCTAGTTTTCAAAGCGCAATAGGCCTTGCTTATTTCTATGCCACTGCGCAATATACTATTATCAAGGAAATGCCAGCAGGTCGTGGCTATGCGGATGTAGTTTTTATCCCATACGTGCCTAACATCCCGGCCATCATAGTAGAGCTGAAAGTTGACACGCAACCGTCTCACGCTCTCGAGCAAATCCAGAATCGCCGATACCCCGATGCCTTGAACCATTACAAAGGCAACATTCTCCTCGTCGCCATCTCTTACAACCGTAAATCAAAATCCCACTCCTGTCAAATCCTCTCAATTGACAAATAACAATTGACAATTGGCAGAGCCCTAGCATCAAAAATACTAAC
>CAVGTO010000245.1:0-3024 GCA_963631865.1 Eggerthellaceae bacterium | reverse complement strand
GTATTGTTGCGTCATATCACTGACAATTACGCCCTTGGAAGTTGAGGCGTGAATAAACTTGTCGTTGTTCAGATAGACACCAACGTGATTGGGAATTTTGGATTTTTTGCCATCGGTACGGAAGAAAACGAGATCGCCTTCTTTAATACTTGACTTGCTAATCTTAGTTACGTTGTTGGCATAGATGTCTGCAGAACTTCTACTTAACCCCTTGCCATAGACTTTCTTGACTATAATATTGGTCAATCCAGAGCAATCGACTCCATCAGACGACATGCCACCATATTTGTACTTGGTACCGAGCCACTCAGCGGACACCGTATAAAGAGCAACGCAACTTACTTTCGATTGCGAAACACCCAGTTTGGCACAAGCGGAAGAGAGTGGCTTATTTGATGAAGACTTCTCAACCCTATCATCACGCAACGTATAAGAATCACCTTGCTTGGTATTACTCTTTTTTGACTGAGATTTATATGACGAGCCGGTAGCCTTGTGAGACGACGAGCATCCCGACAAAAGGAGACCGACAGCCGCTATTGCCATCAGAAAAATACGGGTTATCCGTTTCATTTCTTACTGATTTCGGCAAGTTTCTCTTCCGCCTCTGTTATGCTTTTCTTACACTTTTCGATAAGGGCAAGAGCATTCTGAACATCAGCTATCATTCCATCGAAGCCAGCAGATGCGTCTCGACCTTCAAGGCGATCTACAATCTCTTGAATTTGCTCAATAGCAGCATCATATGAGAATTTCTTTTCTGCCATATTTATTAGTGGAGGGGGGGGTAAAACTAAACTGTATTAAGAAGGACTGTCACGGATGTGCCACTTGTCCTTCCGGGCTCAATCACGATGCTACCGCCGTTGTTCCTTGCCAAATCGCGGCATATTGCGAGACCTATGCCATTGCCCATCTCATTATTGGTACCTGCGAGAGGCGCAATATCTTGCTCTCGATTGAAACGCGACACATCATCTTGCGTCATACCACAGCCGTCGTCGTCGATAGAGACGGCGGCATGCTTGGCATAGACAGAAGCGTGGATTACAATATGTCCACCGCTCGGGGTATACTTTATGGCATTTGAAATGATATTGCGAAGGATTATCTCAAGATGCGAAGGATCGACAACAACAATAGTATCGTCCGGCACATCTTTTACATCTATCGATACATCCTTATCCTTCGCCAAGAGCTGTATGGACGAGACGCAATTCTTAACGCAATTGGCCAACGTAACATGCTGCATCCTTGGGTTGAGACGTTCCTTGGAAGTACTCCAGGTTAAAAGGTTGTTCATCATCTGATATAGAAGTTGAGCAGCAGAGAATACATGGCGCGTAAGCTGCTCATTTTCCACATCTTTACCCTTGTTACGCTCAGCGAGGACACCTGTAAGGCCTAGGAGAGTATTGAATTGGTTATTAGAATCGCGAGCAATTATGGATATAACCCGCTGGGCATCGCTTAACTTCTTATTGAGGTGACGACTTCGCTCTTTGTAGAAACGTAACCTATTGAAGGAAAGATAGAAAGATATTAACGCGACGACGCAAACCATACCGACGACGAAAGCCGCAGCGAATGCGGCACGTCTCATGGAATCAGCCTGCCGAACAGTCTCGTTCATAGCGTTCAGCTGGCTCTTGAATGTGCGGTTGGTCTTTGCCTCCTCATTGGCCATAGCCGGAACCGCATAATCGGCGAAATAAGACAACTCTGTCTCCTGTGCATCGTTGCTATAGTCGAAAGCCTCGACCATCATCTCGTACGCCTTCTGGTAGTTTCCATACTTGGCTTCGGCACTCGCCTCAACGTTCATTATGGAAAGGAGAGACGACACAGAATTCTCAGGGACAAACTTCTTAGCCTTTGCTATAAGGGCAAGAGACTCCTCAATGTCGCCAGCCTCAAGCAGAGTGCGAGACATGTCAGAATAGAGGCTTGCCACAAAAACTGAATCGCTTTGCGGAGTAAGTAAGCCCTCAGCAGTACGGAAACTCTTTATGGAGTTGACATAAAGATGTTGTTTGAAATATATACGACCGAGACCAGCATAGATGCCAGCGATGAGTGCAGTATCCTCATTAGCCTCCTCATCCATCAAGAGATTTTCGTATACCTTGACGGCAGCCTGGAAATTAGAGCCAGACATATAGAAACTAGACAGGGCTTCGGCCGCTTTAATTCGACTTTGCGTATCAACAGCCTCACTAAGAGCAATCTTAAACAGGCTCTCGGCTTTATCCCTGTCGCCAGCCTTAAGCATGGCATTTCCGACGCCAATGTTTTGGTCCGTCTTTGTCTTCCAATCCCCATACAACTCATGTCCGACGCTCCCCAACGCTTCCGAAAAAGCACACAAAGGCACTATCATCGCCAAGGCTGCCATGACAATGCGCAAAAGTGTGAATTTAATGGAGTTAAACATGTCAGTTTAATGAGTTACAAGGGGTTCGAATAGTATGAAAGAGCACCAGAGATGTCTGAAATTTACTTTCCTTTGTAAGTCTCAATATGCCGGGCGGACTTACTAGGATAGAGGTCTCGGAGATTGACGATTATAGCAGTCTCCTCGACGTCGCCGAATTCATCGTTTATGGCAGTGCCAAACACTTTCATCGTTGGGGACAAAGTCATATAGGCATTTACGAGAGGCGGAATATTTTCTCCGAGTTCCCTAACCTTGCGCACTAGAATCTTATAATCGTCCTGGAAATTACCAGAAGTAAATGTCGCATCGAGTTCCGCAGGCGTAAGACCAACTTTGATTGGCTTATAAGCATAGACGAGGTTGCTCTTATCCCCAAAATACTTATGCCAAAAGCCCATAATGAAGTCCCTCGCTCTCTGATTGAAATGGGTGTACATAGTCACCTTACCAAAGAAATAGGAAACATCAGGGTTGTCTACGACGAGAGAACCGAGACCATCCCAAAGGTTGTCAAGAGCAAAAAGGCTCTTTGCGCCCATCTTACTGCTCTGGTACATTGGCTGAACGAAAGATCGGCCAAGTTCGAT
>CAVGTO010000244.1:0-3055 GCA_963631865.1 Eggerthellaceae bacterium | reverse complement strand
TTCCTCAGCAATAGGCAGGCTGAGCTCCGTCTCAGAGTTAATGATATACTCAATAATAGCCAGTCCTCCAGTCGTTCCATTCAGGACGCTTACATCCAGACCAGTTCTTCTAATGTGCTCCGCCGCTATGCCATGCTGACCTTCACGTATAAGTTCAAGACCCTTGGCGCTAAGGAAGAGGACGGCCGCCGCTTCCGTGGAGGCCCAAGTGGTCCTGGCGGCCCTGGTGACGGCCCAATGGGTCCGCCACCGCCTGGCAATTAATAGTTCTTATTTTTATTTCGCCCACTCTAGAAAAAAATCAAGCGCCAGGAGCTATCCAAAGCTCCCGGCGCTTGCCGTTATAAACCCATGTGCCCCAAGCGGGACTCGAACCCGCACGGCCTTGCGGCCAAGGGATTTTAAGTCCCTCGTGTCTACCATTTCACCATCAGGGCTCCATAACGTGCCGCGAATATACCTCAATCGACTGCAATTGCCAAACCTCCGCCGCTTTTTTGTTTGCTTTTTGGTGCGATGTGAATAAAAGGAGAAATGATTAGTTTGTAATATCGCCCCTACTCTAATAGGGGTATTGTTTGTTTGTGAGTATATATTTTGATTTTGCACCATATTAAAATAGGGGTTATTTTTAAGAAAAATATCATTTGTTGCATGCTTGATCCCCTGTTTTGATATTTTGAATTGTTAAAGCGGGGCGAAATCGATGATGGTTCTCTTAAAATGGCTAAGTGTTTTGCGTAATAGAGTGTCAAATTGTAAGCATACTATTGTCGTGAACTTATAAATAGTTAGATTTGCAATGTCAGACAAGAGAAATGGAAAGTTGAATGACGCTTTTTAGTTTGCTTTTGTTAGCAAAAAGGCTCGTCTGTCACCTAACCAAGAATAAAACAACTAAAACAACGATAGTCATGAAAAAGATTGAAGCTATCATCAGGAAGACCAAGTTCGATGATGTGCGAGACGCCCTCCTGGCCGCCGACATCGAATGGTTCTCGTACTACGACGTGCGCGGCATTGGCAAGGCACGTCAGGGTCGCATCTACCGCGGTGTCGTCTACGACACTAGCTGCATCGAGCGCACACTGCTCTCCATCGTCGTCCGCGACTGCAATGTCGAGAAGACTGTCAATGCCGTCATTTCGGCTGCTCAGACTGGCGAGATTGGTGATGGCCGCATCTGGGTCATTCCTGTCGAGGATGCAATATCCATCCGCACCGGAAAGCATGGTGACGAGACTCTCTATAGTCACGACGGTAAATAATCGGATTCAACAGAACTATTCCTAATCTGCCCTTTTTTATTATGAAGACTCTTTATACTAAATATGTCCTGGGCGTGCTGCTCGTTGCCTGTGCCGCCCTCTTCATTACGCCGTCGCTTACGGCGCAAGAGACAGTGGATACGCTTGCGGCGGTCGAGCCTGCCGTCGAGGCCGTTTCCGACTCAGTTCCCGCTATTGCGGCTGTCCCTGCCGATGCTCCAGTTGAGGAGCTTGCGGATGCCGCTGGCCCTCTTGGCGACCTTGCCCGAGGTGTCGATACTGTTTGGATGCTTCTCGCCGCAATGCTCGTCTTCTTCATGCAGCCGGGTTTCGCAATGGTCGAGGCTGGCTTCACCCGAATGAAGAACACCACAAACATCCTGATGAAGAACTTCATCGACTTCACCCTCGGCTCGCTTCTATTCTGGTTCATCGGTTTCGGCTTGATGTTCGGCGATGGAGGCTTCGTCGGTATGCCGCACTTCTTCGATTGCATGTTCCACGACCCCAATGGTCTGCCTAAGGAGGGCTTCCTTGTCTTCCAAACCGTCTTCTGCGCAACTTCTGCTACCATCGTCTCTGGTGCAATGGCTGAGCGTACCAAGTTCTCTATGTACCTCATCTACACCGTTTTCATCTCCGTCCTTATCTACCCGATCTCTGGTCACTGGACTTGGGGTGGCGGCTGGCTCTGCAACGGTGAGGAGGGTTCGTTTATGATGAACCTTTTCGGCACTACCTTCCATGACTTCGCTGGCTCTACTGTCGTACACTCAGTTGGTGGTTGGGTTGCTTTCGTCGGTGCTGCTATCATTGGTCCCCGTATCGGTAAGTATCACAAGGATGGCACTTCTAAGGCTATCCCCGGTCACAGCCTCACTATTGCCGCTCTCGGTGTCTTCATCCTCTGGTTCGGCTGGTTCGGCTTCAACCCCGGCTCTCAGCTCGCAGCCTCTACCCCTGGCGATCAGGATGCTATCTCTCACGTGTTCCTCACCACGAACCTTGCGGCTTGCGCAGGTGCTGTAGCCTCTATCGTTGTCAGCTGGGTCAAGTACGGTAAGCCCTCACTCTCTCTTACACTCAACGGTGTCCTTGCCGGTCTCGTAGGCATCACTGCCGGTTGTGATGTGGTTTCGCCCGCCGGCGCTGTCATTATCGGCCTCATTTGTGGCGTGGTTATGGTCTTCGCTGTTGAGTTCATCGATCGCAAGCTCCACATAGACGACCCTGTCGGTGCAAGCTCAGTACACGGTGTCTGTGGTTCTCTCGGCACCATCCTTACGGGCTTCTTCTCTACTTCCGAAGGCCTCTTCTATGGCCATGGCGCAGCATTCCTTGGTGCTGAGGTCCTCGGTGTAGTTGTAGTGGGCTGCTGGGCCGCGGCAATGGGCTTCATAGTCTTCAAGGGTCTCGACCTTATCTTCGGTCTCCGAGTTCCGGCTCGTGTTGAGGAAGAGGGTCTCGATATCTACGAGCACGGAGAGTCCTGCTACTGTGCCTAATCTCTGAGTCCTTTTCTGCCGGGCGGCGGCCCGTTCTCAATCCCCGCCCGGCTCTACTCCCAATAAGTTTTTGGTTAGTGTAATTTTTTTGTACATTACCTCAAGTGGGCGGCTGCTCGACGAGATGTCGAGTGGTCGCCTTTTTTTGTGTTCACGGCGCTCGCTTGTGATTTACAAGCTTGAGAACGGGCGCACGTTCAGGGTGCTCAACATTTTGGACGACTGCACCCGTGAGGCTGTGGCAATGGAGATATCCATGTCGATGCCGGCGAGCCGCGTGGT
>CAVGTO010000243.1:0-3067 GCA_963631865.1 Eggerthellaceae bacterium | reverse complement strand
GTGCTTGTTTAGTGGCTAAGTTTATCTGTCGAGCTGATTATATTTAGTCTAAAAATACTACGTTATTACTATCTAAAATAAATTTAATTTATACTTTCGTGTTTTTATGCTGCTTATTATCAATGATTTATTCTGTTGTTTTATTTTCTTTGGAATGAATTAAAATACCTAGTTTGTTCTATTGACACAATTTTGCTTTCTATCTACCTTTGCTCTCGATATCAATCAAGAAATCAATTGCGGGGTGTGCCTCTTACGAAGTTGGCGCAGCTCCGCATAGAAAGCAAAAAGAATAAATAGAATTTTATGAGCAATGTAATTGTTGTCTACGGTTCCACCACTGGCACCACTGAGGATGTCGCAGGCCGTATCGCTTCCAAGCTTGGCGCTTCTGCTATCTCTGTCTCTGAATTCAATGCTGATGTCATTGCGGTCAACGATGTTCTTGTTCTCGGCTCCTCTACTTGGGGATGCGGTGAGCTTCAAGACGACTGGTATGACGGTGTTGAGGCCCTCAAGGCTGCTAACTTGAGTGGCAAGAAGGTTGCCGTCTTTGGATGTGGAGACTCTTCTTCTTACTCCGACACTTTCTGTGATGCTATGTCTATCATTGCGAGTGCCGCCGAGGGTGCTGGCGCAGCTATGATTGGCAAGGTTTCCACCGATGGGTATACTTTCGATAGCTCAGCCTCTGCTGTTGATGGCAAGTTCGTCGGCCTTGCGATTGACGAGGTAAACGAGAGCGACAAGACAGATGAGCGTATTGCGGCGTGGGTCGCCTCTCTCGGCATCTAAATCTGTGTGTTATTGGGGTCTATAAGTTCATAAGTGTGTAATTCGATAAAGCTATGCCTAACGAGAGTGCAGCATTTATGGTTCTGAGCAACCATATCTATGAATATCAGAAGGGTGTCCGCAATCTTGTGCTTTTCACGTTGCGCAAGGAGTTGGCTCAGTCTGCTGTTGACCGCCTCAGTAGGCTTGGAATCGATTATCTAGTTCAGGATGTTGGCGACTCGAATGTCAATATCTATTTTGGTCGCCCGCAGTGCATCAAGGCTGTGAGCGGATTCGTAACGAGGCCTCTTTATGACCTCACGCCGGAGGAGGATTTTATGCTCGGAACTCTGCTTGGCTACGACATTTGCCTCCAATGCGAACGTTATTGCGATCGTAAGATGGCTGCTTGCTAAATCTTATTATAGCACACCCCCAAAGGACCTCCGTCTTTAGCTTTTACAGCTTTAGGCGGAGGCTCTTTGCGTAATGTCTCTACATCAGTCCCTGCTTGCGGAGAACGTCTGTCAGCAATGCGCTGAATTGTTCGCTTGATGCCTTAGGATAACGAATTTCAGAAAATACCTGCGCCAGGTTCTTCTTTCCGTTCTCTTCCACGAATTTTAGGTTCTGTGGGTTCTCCTCTTTCTCTTTGTGGATGTTGCGGATGTCATCGTCTGTGTAGTCCTTATATGTTCCATAATGGACTACGGCCCGGTTGGGCAGTCTCTCTGTGAGCTCCGGATTCTCATCAGGATATCCGATAGTCAGTGTAATTAAGGGGAACACACCGTAGGGTAGGTGAAGCACGTCGATTATCTTGTCGGGGTTGTATGTGGTTGTTCCGACATAGCAGATGCCGAGGCCTGCTTCCTCTGCCGCAAGCGCCATATTCTGTGCGACGATAGTTGCGTCGATGGAAGCAGTGACGAAACTTTCAAGGTTGTTGAACGCCTCGTCCGCTCCGCTTACCTTACACCATTTACTCATCCTGTTCACGTCCACGCAGATGGTGGCAACGAGCGGGGCTGTGGTTATCATTGGCTGGTTGAAGTGCGCTGGGGCCAGTGCTTGCTTCACGTCGTCTTCAGTTGTGAGCACAATGCTGTAGAGTTGCATGTTGCCGGTATTTGAGCCACGTACGCCGGAGTCAACTATCGTGTCGATTGTCTCTTGGTCAATCCGCTTCTGTTTGTATTTTCGGATTGTCTTGTGTGTGTGAAGTGTATTAAGTGTCATTATGTTATTTTTTTCTACAGGTTGATGAATAAGATGGATAACAAACCTGCCGCCATTATCATCTTACTCAACATCGAGGCTTTATGGAAGTCTTTGCGTTGCTCGCCACGGTACACCATAATGCATAGAATTATGGTAGGCAATGCTATGAAAATTGCACTGTATATCGTGGGCCAAAACATATTTATGCTGTCTGGAATATTCGCCAAAGCCAATGCGCAGCCTGCCAAGAGTGCAATCTCGATAAACAGGACGATGATCTTGGAATATGACGTGCCGAGTTCTATCACAAGCGTATGACATCCGGCTTTTTCGTCGCCCTCGGCATCCTCCATATCCTTTATAATCTCGCGCCCGAGATTACTGATAAAGGCGAATACTGAATATGCGCATACAAGATACCATATCCATGAGAGTGGCACTGCACTTGTGTCCGGCCCATTCGGTATGCGGTCCAACGCCGCAAACTCAACTGACACAACCATATAGCCAGTCAATGCAACAAGCAAGGCTACCAATATATTGCCTACGAGTATCTGTTTTTTGAAATGTGTTGAGTAGAACCACAGTAACACCGGAAGGCTGACAAAGAGCAAAAGGAAGGCTGGCCGCCTAAGCACATACGACAGATATATGCCTGCAAAAATACCAATCAAGGTCGTTACGACGTGCGCCAGCAATGCGCTCCTGCGATTTACCCCATGACCAACGACTTGGCGCTCCGGGCGGTTTACCTTGTCCGCCTCAATGTCGAAGTAATCATTTATGGCGTTTCCTCCAGCCGCCAGGCAAACAGTGGCTACTACGAGCATAATAAATTGGAGGGTACTAAGTGCCGGCTCTACGCCTATCTTAACAAACAAAGGCAAAATGAGCCAATAGCGTAGAAGCACCTGAAAGGCAACTATGAATATCAAATTCGGTAGCCTTACCAACCGGAGAAATCCCTTTGTGCTCATATGTAGTTGTGTGTGTTATGTGTTACCAAGAGTGGTCGAAGCCCCACTGGTTTTTCGAGCGCAGAACCTGTTCCACAACGTCTCGTACGCAG
>CAVGTO010000242.1:0-3087 GCA_963631865.1 Eggerthellaceae bacterium | reverse complement strand
GCGAGATGTTCCGCCAGCCGTATACGCAGACTCTCAGTATGGCCACCAACGGTCGCCAAGAGGGTGAGGCAGAGGCGAATCCCGATATCAACGAGACCTGCTGCACGTATAACCTCTTGAAGCTCAGTCGCGATCTCAATTGCTACAATCCCGATGATGCGGCGTATATGGACTACTATGAGCAAGCCCTTTTCAATCAGATTGTAGGCTCGCTCAATCCCGATGAGTACCAGACGTGCTACCAATACGCAGTAGGTCTCAATGCGACTAAGCCTTTCGGCAACGAGACTCCCCAGTCCTCTTGCTGTGGCGGTACGGGCTCCGAGAATCATACTAAATATCAGGAGGCTGCTTATTTTGCCTCGGATGATAATTTGTGGGTGGCTCTCTATTTGCCCACTACACTCAATTGGAAGGCTAAGGGCGTGGTTGTTAAGCAAGAATGCCAATGGCCTGCTCAGTCGTCCGTCATTACCATCGCTTCGGGCAAGGCCAAGTTCGGCCTGAAACTTCGAGTTCCCCGTTGGGCTACAAAGGGTTTCTCCGTCAAGCTTAATGGCAAGGAGGTGGCGAAGGCTTATGTCCCTGGCTCGTATGTCGAAATCTCTGCTCGTAAGTGGAAGAAGGGGGACCGCGTTGAGGTCGAGATGCCCTATGTGGCTCACGTTGAGTATGGTATGGATAAGTTGCCTGCCGACGTGGCAAGTGTCGATGGTACTCAACTTCCTTCTGCTTGGGTCGGCACTCTTATGTATGGCCCCCTTGCAATGACTGGCACTGGCGTGGCTACTTGGCGTCAGGCTACTCTGACTCTCGATTCTCGCCTCTCGCAAGTCAAGCCTGTCGCGTCTGCCGATGGCGTTCCTGCGCTCGATGTCGCTGGCCGCACTTTCCTCCCCGATTATTATCGTCATGAGAATACCACACATTATTATCGTATCCTCACTTCCGATATTCCCGCCGAACTTGCGCAGAGCCGTCAAAGTGCCGATCTTGGTGAGCTGCGTTCACTCCTCAATCTCGCCAAGGAGCGTCAAGCTGAGCAAGAGAGGTGGACTGCTCTCGAAAAGAAAGTGCCAGACTACGCACCTTGGGCTCCCAATGGTTACCAGCGCCTTGTTGATGCCACTGCTAAAGCCGAGCAGGTGGTTGCCAAAGACGCAAAAGACCTCTCGGCCGATGATGTAGAGACTGCCTCTGCCCAACTGAGCAAGGCTATCAACACTATGCGTCCGGGCAACCTTGCCGAAGTTGAGGATCTTCGCCCTCTTACCGCACTCCTCCGCCGCGCTGGTATGCCCGACGAGACAACAGCCAATGCCCTTCATGAGGCTATTGATTATGGCCGCATGGTCGTCCGCTATGTATCCGATGGCAGCGGTACGCAAGATATGATTTCCGCGGCTGTGGCTAAACTCAATAGAGCTCTCGGAAACTAATATGCAAACTTGCGAGGGCGTCGTATGTGGTGCCCGGAGGGCATGCGCAATTGTAGCCTGGGGGCAACGCTACGAGCTCTTGGCGCAGCCTTAGAACCGTGTGTACAGAGTAGGTAGCGTAGCTGCCGTTCCCTAGGCAAAACGGTAGCAGTGCTGCCCCTATGTGTATATCTTGAAATTAAGAAATCTTAGTTGCCTCCTTAAACGGCATTTAACGTGCTTTTTGCGCTGCAGATGTTTGTTTCGTGGCTAACTTATTGATTGCTAATTTAAATGTGTAAAGTTGTGGTGCGATGAAAATTTCGTCCCTTGGACGATTTTTGCGTCATTTTAGACTTTTATGTTAATACTTCTAAATGAACGTATATAATTTAGCGTCGTCAGAAAACGCTTTTGAAATCTCTCTGTAAAACAAACTAAATACAATTATGAGCAGCAAATCTATCAGTAATAGGCTGTGGCTCCTGTTCACCGCGTTGGTCATGTCTGTGGCCGCCGTCGCACAGAACTTTGAGGCTACGGGCCGAGTTGTTGACAGCAGCGACCAGTCGCCTATCCCTGGCGTCACCATCTTGGTGAAGGGTACTACAACAGGTACTGTCACCGATATCGATGGCAACTTCTCTGTCAAGGCCTCCGAAGGCCAGACTCTCCTTTTCTCCTTCATCGGCTACGTGGCCCAGGAGAAACCTGCCGCTAAAGGTATGAGCATCGCTCTCGTCAGTGAGGCTAAGGAACTTGCCGATGTCGTAGTCATCGGCTACGGCACTCAGCGCAAGGGTGATGTTACTTCCGCCATTACTTCTGTCAAGAGCGACGACTTCACCAAAGGTAACATTAGCAATGCCGGCGACCTCGTCAAGGGCAAAGTCGCTGGTCTTACCATCACCAATGGCTCTGGCGACCCTACCAGCTCGTCGGCCATCCGTCTCCGTGGCGTCATCTCGCTGAAAGGTGGCAACACTCCTCTTGTCCTCGTGGACGGTATCGAGGGTAGCCTCACGACCGTTTCGCCTGAGGATATCGAGAGCATCGACGTCCTCAAGGACGCTTCCGCAGCCGCTATCTACGGTACCCGTGGTGCAGCCGGCGTCATTCTCATCACCACTAAGCAGGGCAAGCGCGACGCCTCTACCACTGTCAACTACTCAGGTTACGCCAGCTGGTCTGGCTTCGCCAACACCCTCGATATGATGGATGCCGACGACATCCGTGCCGGCCTCACCGACTTCAAGGATAAGGGCTACGACACCGATTGGCTCGACGCCATCACTCGCACCGCCATCACTCAGAACCATGATATCTCTATCAGTGGCGGCACCAAGAAGACTTCCTACGACGCAAGCTTCAGCTATCGCAACCAGCAGGGCGTCTTCATCAACACCTACTCTAAGGAGATGCGTTTCACAGGCGGCCTCGCCCATTGGTTCTTCAACGACATCTTCAAGCTCCAGTTCAATATCGTAAAGCGTTGGCATGAGAATGGCCCCGTCGACGCGTCAGCCACTTACGTCTACCGCAATGCCCTCATGCGCAACCCCACCGAGCCCATCTACAACGAGGACGGCTCTTACTACGAGGACATGAGCATCAACTACTACATGAACCCCGTTGCCCTCCTTAAGGAGAAGACCGGTAAGTATAAGAC
>CAVGTO010000241.1:0-3130 GCA_963631865.1 Eggerthellaceae bacterium | reverse complement strand
CCCTCTGAGTTCCCCGAACTTCTCCGTTACGTCGGTCAGGATATCGTTGTTACAGACGGTCTTACGCTCCTCGGCGCTGATGACAAGGCTGGCGTATGTGCCATCTTTGCCGCCATTGAGGACCTCATTGCCCATCCCGAGCGTCGCCATGGCAAGATTCGTGTCTGCTTCACTCCCGATGAGGAGATCGGCGAGGGCGCGGATCACTTCGATGTCGAGGGCTTTGGCGCTGAGTTTGCTTACACTATCGATGGCGGTGCTATTGGCGAACTTGAGTATGAGACGTTCAACGCAGCCGAGGCAACCGTCGTCTTCTCCGGCCGCAATGTCCATCCCGGTTCGGCATACCACAAAATGCGCAACTCGATGCGCGTAGCCAGTCAATTCGTTGTCAATCTCCCCAGTTTCCAGACTCCGGAGCACACCCAGGGCTACGAGGGCTTCTTCCACTTGACGCATATGGATGGCTCCGTCGAGCAGACGACGCTCAAGTACATTATCCGCGACTTCAAACGCGACCGTTTTGAGGACCGCAAGAAGGAGATGGAGCACCTTACCAATAAGTTCAACGCCCAATATGGCGAGGGCTCTGTAGTGCTCACCATCCGCGACCAGTATTACAATATGCGCGAGAAGATTGAGCCTGTCATGTACGTCGTGGATTACGCTCGCCGCGCCATGGCCGATTGCAATGTCGAGTGCAAGGTTTCGCCCGTCCGCGGCGGCACGGATGGCAGCCGTCTCTCTTTCATGGGGCTTCCAACCCCCAATATCTTTGCGGGTGGCGAGAATTTCCATGGCAAATATGAGTTCCTGCCCATCCCGAGTCTCCGCAAGGCCGCAGAGGTCATTGCCCGTCTTGCCGAGGTCGTGGCTCTCTAATTCTCAGGTCGCATATCTTAAGATACATTAAAGTGGCGCACGGTCTGAGGTTTAGAGCCTCGGGCCGTGCGTTGCTCTTTAACCGTTTGGACAAAAAATGATTATCTTTGCGGCATGATTAGAGACTTTGAGCAAAGCGATGTCCGCATCGGACACTACAATACCCTGCAGGTTGTAAAACTTGTAGACTTCGGTTGTTACCTCGACGGCGGTCGTGAGGGCGAAATCCTTATGCCTATAAGGTATATGCCCGAGGGCACTAAGCCAGGCGATGAGGTGCGCGTCTTCGTCTACTTCGATTCTGAGGATCGCCTTGTGGCCACCACAGAGACTCCTCTCGTAGAGGTCGGTCAGTTCGCATGCCTCACCGTGAAACAGGTGGCGGGCCCTGGCGCTTTCCTCGATTGGGGATTGATGAAGGATTTGCTCGTGCCTCGTTCCGAGCAGCGCGACATTATGGTTGCTGGCCGCTCGTACGTCGTCTACGTGTTCCAAGATGAGGCGTCGGGCCGTATTGCCGCAACTCAGAAATTCGCTCGTTACCTCGACAATGTCATGCCGCGCTACCAGCAAGGCGATGAGGCTCAGGCTATCGTCACCGACCTCACCCCTCTGGGCTACAAAGTAGTTGTCGATAACCTCTTTACAGGTCTCATCTACGAGAGCGATGTCTTCAAGCCCCTCGCTGTCGGAGACTCTCTCAAAGTCTATATCTCTAAGGTCCGCGACGATGATAAGCTCGACGTCACGCCCAACCCCATCGGTTTCGCCAAGTCCTTTGACGTGGCCGATCGCGTGGTGGAGATGCTCCGCAACAGTGGTGGTGAGCTTGCTGTCGGCGACAAATCAAATCCCGAACTTATCAAGAACCTCTTCGAGTGCAGCAAGAAGAGTTTCAAAATGGCAATAGGCAACCTATATAAGAAGGGCGTCATTGAGATTACGCCCCGAGGCATAAAGTTAAAGCAGACGAACGCCAACGTCAACCCCAATAAGAAGAAATGAGCAAACAGCACTTGTTCGGTCTCAACCTCGCCGAACTCCAGTCGGTGGCCGCCAATGCGGGTCTCCCGAAATTCGCTGCCAAGCAAATGGCCGACTGGCTGTATAAGAAGAACATATCCGACATCGCCGAGATGTCGAACATCTCTGTCCGTGGCCGTGAGGCCTTGGCGAACGACTACGATATTGGCCGTGTAGAGCCAACTCTTACCCTTACATCCACCGACGGCACCCGCAAGATGCTCTTCGACTACGACGGCAAGAGCATCGAAACGGCTTTCATCCCCGATGGCCATGAGGAGCGCAACACCTTATGCGTCTCATCTCAGGTGGGATGCAAAATGGCATGTAAGTTTTGCATGACGGGTCGCCAGGGCTTCTCGGGCAACCTTACGGCTGGCGAGATCCTCAATCAGATGGCGTCTACCGAAGGCTATGAGGAACTTACCAATATGGTCTTCATGGGTATGGGCGAGCCGATGGACAATATCGATGAGGTTCTCAAAGCTCTCGAAATCCTTACTTCGCCATGGGGCTATGCATGGAGTCCGCGTCGCATTACCGTCTCCAGCATCGGCATTCCCGCCCAGTTGCGTCGTCTGCTAGACGAGAGCGAAGTCCACGTTGCCATAAGTCTCCACTCTCCAAATGCCGAGAAGCGTGCCGAGCTTATGCCTGCGCAGAAAGGTTTCCCTATCGCCGAGACTCTCAGTCTCTTGGCTCAATATGACTGGTCCGGTCAGCGTCGCCTTACTTTCGAGTATACCCTTTTCCAGGGCGTCAACGATACGCAAGCCGACGTCAATGCCCTCGTCAAACTCTTGACTCCGCTCCGTTGGTGCAGGGTCAACCTTATAGCTTTCAATGCTATACCAGATTCCGACCTCAAGGGTTGCAACCGTAAGCGTATGGAGTGGTTTCGTGATGCCCTCAATGATAAGGGTCTCACTGCTACCATCCGTCTCTCGAAGGGTCAGGATATAGATGCCGCTTGCGGTTTGCTCAGCACAAAGCGCAACTCCGGGCAACAGTAGAAAATCACCTAATGATGACGTTAGCAGTTATCAGTTCATTCGCAAATATCAGTCGGGTTGCGGAACCTTTCAAGTTAACCCTTGTCTTGGCCGCAACCCTCTCCTTTGGCGGCTGCGCGCCTAGCCGCAGCAGTCAGGCCGAGCAAATTTATGGCCAGGCTGTCGAGGCTTTCTCTGCCAAGAAAATTGGCACAGCCAAGGTTCTCCTAGAC
>CAVGTO010000240.1:0-3159 GCA_963631865.1 Eggerthellaceae bacterium | reverse complement strand
GTATAAGACTGAGGACACCCGCCTCACCGGCAACTTCACCGTCGAGCCCATCAAGGGTTGGCAGACCAACCTCATGCTCTCTACCGATCGCTACAACGCTCATGATCAGAGCTACTACACCTCTAAGTACTACGATCAGGTTATCAATGGCCACACTGGCTACGCTTCTCAGAGCTACGCCTACACCAAGTCCGATAACCTTGAGATTACCTCAAACTATAAGACTCAGTGGGCTGATCTCCATCGCTTCGAGGCCCTCATCGGCTACAGCTATCAGTACAATTTGGCTGAGGGCTTCAATGCCAACAACACCGACTTCATGAGCGACTTCTTCGAGTACAATAGCCTCGGCACTGGTGCCTACCTCAAGCAGGGTAAGGCTGGCATGGGTAGCTATAAGAACGACGATAAGCTCATCGGTTTCTTTGGTCGTGTATCCTATGGCTTCTCCGATCGCTACAACCTCCTCGTCTCTTTCCGTCGTGAGGGTAGCTCTAAGTTCGGTGAGAACCACAAGTGGGGTAACTTCCCCTCCGCTTCTCTCGGTTGGACCATCTCTAACGAGGAGTTTATGAGCGATGTCAATTGGGTGTCCAACCTCAAGCTCCGCGCTGGTTTCGGTGTCACAGGTGTCATCCCCTCCGACAGCTACATCAGCCTTACCCGTTGGAATCTCGGTAGCACCTATTACTACGACAATGGCACCTGGAAGCAGGGCCTCGAGATCGCCTCTAACCCCAACCCCGACCTCAAGTGGGAGACCAGCCGTGAGTTCAACGTAGGTCTCGACTTTAGTTTCCTTGACGACCGCATCGGTGGTAGCGTGGACTTCTACAACAAGAAGACTTCCGATATGCTTTGGGAGTACGATGTCCCCACTCCTCCAAACCTCTACAGCACCACTCTTGCCAACGTCGGTGAGATGCGCAACCGAGGCATTGAAGTAGCCCTCAATGGCACTCCTTTCCAGCGCAAAGACGGCGTAACTTGGAAGACCGGCGTAACCCTCGCTTGGAACAGCAACAAACTTGTTAGCCTCTCCAACGACCTCTACGAGACCGCCAACCAGCATGACGAGGCTTACCTCGGTGAGCCTGTCGACCGTCCTACTCAGCGCATCGAGGTAGGTAAGTCTCTCGGCCAATGGTATGGTTGCCACACCTCCGGCCTCTCCGAGAATGGTATGTGGCTCATCCAAAACCAGGAGACTGGCGAGTATGAGGAGTTTACTCAGGATATGCAGACCTCCGACAAGTACCACACTTACCTCGGCAATGCTATTCCTAAGCTCAACCTCGGCTGGACCAACACTGTATCTTATAAGGGCTTCGATCTCAACCTCCAGTTCACTGGCCAGTTCGGCTTCATGATCCTCAACGAGGCGCGCGTTTACTACGAGAACAACGCTTGTACCTACAACCGCCTCAAGTCTGCCGCCGAGGCCAAGAACGGCTACATCCTCTCCGTCGCTCAGAAGCAGAGCTTCAACGACTACTACCTCGAGGATGGCGACTTCCTCAAGCTCTCCAGCGCAACGCTCGGCTACACTGTGCCCCTGCCTGAGAACAACTACATCAAGAACATCTACGTCTACTGCTCTGGCACCAACCTCTTCACCATCACTGGTTACAGCGGTCTCGACCCCGAGCTTACCAACAGCGATCCTCTCGACTCTGGCATCGACCGCCGCGACAAGTACCCAACTCTCCGTACGTTCACCCTCGGCGCCAAGTTCACCTTCTAATATCAGACTGAAATGAAAAACAGCATATATAAAGCCTTGTCTGTCGCTATGATGGCCGCTGGCATCTATGCCGCGCCCGCATGTACCGACCTCGACGAGCATGTCTATGACACTTTGACTTCCGAGATGCATGAGTTCACGGATGCCGAGCTGGCGCAGACCATCGCTCCTGTCTACTCTAAACTTGCAACAGTTTACTGGGGGTGGTTCGGCCTCTCCGACATTATGGAGATGAGTGGCGACGTATGGGCGGTCCCCTCGCGTATTGGCATCGGATGGGGCGAGCCCTATGTCTCCGTTCACAAGCACAATTTCCACGTAGACGGCGACTTCTACTCCTGCAACTGGACCTACAACTACAACGGTGTCAACGCCTGCAACCAGGCCCTCGCCAATGAGGCCATAGCAAGTAATGAGGCTACGTCGGCCGAGATCCGTGCTTTCCGTGTCCTCTACTACTACAACCTCTTCGACCTCTTCCGCAATATCCCCTTGGATACCACCTACAACCACGAGGCTGGTTGGCTCCCGACGCAGGCCGAGCCTCAGGATACCTACAATTGGATGGTCAGTGAGCTTGAGGACGTTATGGATCTCTGCCCCGAGGAGGCTGAGTTCGGCAAGATGAACAGGTATGCCGCTCATATGATTCTCGCCAAGCTCTACCTCAACCATAACGCTTGGTTCCAGGACGACAGCGACAACAGCTACTACGAGAAGGCCATCACTGAGCTCGATGAGGTTATGGCTGGTCCCTTCAGCCTCGCCTCTTCCTACGATACCAACTTCAAGGAGGATATCTCCAAGTCGCCTGAGGTTATCTTCGGCATCCCCTTGGAGAACAAGTATGTCGGTGGCAACTATATGGCCAACCTCTGGATCCACAATGCTGGTCGTACTCGTTGGAATTTCGAGGGTTGGGCTACTGGTGGTGGCATCGTCTTCCCGCAGTTCCTCGATATCTATGAGGATGGCGACAAGCGTATGGACCTCACTTGGACTGGCGGTCAGCAGTATGCCGAAGATGGCAGCGCAATCTACGTCGATGGCGAGCCCCTTGTCTACACTAAAGAGCTCCACTCAATTGACAATCCCGGCTGCTATCCTTTCGAGAGCTACCGTCTCATCAAGTATGAGATTCTCAGTGGCGACTACGGCACGAACTATGACGACGTTCCCTACTACCGTCTCGCCGATGCTTACCTTATGAAGGCTGAGTGCCTTCTCCGTCTTGGCAAAAACGAGGACGAGGCTGCCAGCCTTGTATCTCAGGTCCGCGCACGTTGCTTCGACGACGCTTCTAAGGCTACCGTCACCGCTTCCTACCTCAAGGGCGGCAGTAGGTACAACTACGGTCACCGAGAGAACCAAGGCAAGCAGGGCGAAGATGACAACTGGATTATCACCGAGGAAGG
>CAVGTO010000239.1:0-3170 GCA_963631865.1 Eggerthellaceae bacterium | reverse complement strand
AACCGAGTTCATAACTCTCCAATTGCTGCTTGAGGACTGTTATCTCCTCCTCTTTGCTTTGCAACTTGGATTTTAACACCTCGTTTTCTTCTCGAAGTTTATTGACTTGCGATTTGAGTTCGATAGACTTATTTATCAAGCGTTTAACGGCATCCTTCATTGCGCCTATTAAAGGCCCAGAGGTGCTGCCCGCCACTTGTTCTGTCATTTTCTTATCATCGCTTGCCATAGTATAGGCCTTATTAGCTATGCAAATTTAAGTTTTTTACTTTAATATTTAAAGTCCGAAAGAAGAAAAATACTCCTTGCTTGACGCTTTAAGCGTTATGCAAGTTCCACAACAGTTATTCCCGCTCCTCCAAATTGTACATTTTCATCATGCGCATCAGCTACGCATTTTTGTGTACTGAGGTACTGGCGGATCATTTGTCGCAGAATGCCGTTGCCCTTGCCGTGGAGGATGCGTATTTGTGGAACTTCGCATAGCACAGCCTCGTCTACGAACTTTGAAACTTCTTGAATGGCCTCCTCGGTTCTCATTCCGCGTACGTCAATCTCACCCTTGAAGTTGAGTTTTTTGTTGCGGACCGTAGATGCCACGTTGGAGTAGTCTATGCCTCCTTTTCGCTCCGCACCAATCTTCCGGGCTGTGCTGTTGCTGATCTTCTTCAGCCTTTCGATCTTTATGTTTGAGATTAGGCTGCCGATAGAGACCTGTGCCAACTTGCCTTTGATGGACATCACTTGGCCTACGTGGCCTTTGTTGTTGTCAATCTCAACGTAGTCTCCAGGCTCCAATGGAGAGTTGTCGTCAACTTCCTCTTTGGACGCTTCTGTTGTCTGTTTCGCTTGAGCCTCCTGGTTCCTTTGCTTTTGGCGGTTTTGCCTTTGGCGGATTTGTTCCATCTTTCGTGCGATGTTCTCATCCTCCGTATTGGCAGATTCGACCTCTTGCGTCTTGAACACCTCAAGAGATTGACGCAGTTCCTTTGTGCGTTCCTTTTCTGCTTGAGACTCGCGAATTTCCCTAATCGTGTTCTCTATTTGCTTGTTGGCTTGAGCCAAAAGTTCTTTGGCCTCTTCTTTCGCTTTGGCTATGATGCTCTTTCGCTCAGTCTTGATGCCTTCGAGCATCTCATTGTATTTGGCAAGGATGTCTGAGAGTTTCTTGTCGTTCTCCTTGACGTTCTGCCTTTTTTGCTCCCAATAATGCTTGTCGCGATTGATCTGGCGCAAGTTGCGGTCGTATTCCGCATTGTCTTGGCCCATAGTCTCTTTCGCCTCTTGCAGGATGCGGTCTGGCAAGCCAATCTTATGTGCAATCTCAAAAGCAAAAGAACTGCCTGGCTGGCCTATCAGCAAACTAAATTTTGGCTCAATCTTCTGAGTGTCGAATGTCATTGCTCCATTCACTAGGCCGTCTGTCTGGGTGGCGAAGTGCTTCAGGTTGGTATAATGCGTGGTGAGCACACCAAACGCACCAAGCCTGTTGAGCTCACCGAGGACAGCTTGCGCAATAGCGCCACCTACGAGAGGCTCAGTGCCAGTGCCAAACTCGTCAATAAGTATCAGCGTCCCGTTGTTTGCATTGCGTACGAAATTTTTCATAGCAAGCAAATGCGATGAGTATGTACTGAGATCGTTTTCAATGCTTTGATTGTCACCAATGTCGATAAAAAGATTATCGAACACGCACATTCGCGACCCTTCGTTGACTGGCACCAAGAGTCCGCATTGAAGCATATACTGCAGCAGTCCTACCGTTTGTAGACACACCGATTTACCTCCGGCGTTTGGACCAGAGATTAGGAGTATTCGGCTTGTAGGTGCACCAAGTTCTATATTCAGCGGCACAATCCTTTTGCCCTGCTCAGCAAGTTGTGCCATGAGAAGAGGATGACGAGCTCCACTAAGATAGAGTCCGCGTTCGTCGTCGATTATAGGTAGCTTTGCGTCAATATTTTGTGCATATATGGCTTTCGCTCTTACAAAATCAATCTCTCCGAGAGCCTCTATCGAGTGTATCATATCTGGCGCATACGGTCTGATATTAGCCGACACGTCTTTGAGAATTCGTATTACTTCACGCCTCTCATCATTCCTCAGCTCTCTTATCCGTGAGTTTATGGCAACTACTTCTGCGGGTTGGACAAAAGCGGTTCTGCCTGTAGCCGATTCGTCGACAACAAGGCCTCCAAGAGCCCTCTTGTTTGCTGCAGGGATAGGTATGACGGCCACTCCGTCTCGGATGGAGACGGAGGCGTCAGATTCTACCAGTCCATCGGTCTGCGCCTTCTTCATTATCGCGTTAAGGCGGCGTATAGCTGCACTCTCTTGCGATTTAATCTCGCTCCTAATCTCTGCCAGTTTCGGAGTTGCGTTGTCCTTAATCTGTCCGTGCGGGTCGAGCACTCTGTCTATAACTCCAACTGTCAAAGGGTAGGGGGTTAATTCTGCTGCCAACTTAGACATCAATGGGTAGTCGGGATGCCCCCCTTCGTCTGGTTTGGCATCATCTGCAAAACCATTAGGGTCGCAGAAGAAGTCAATCATACTGATAGACAATGAAAGCGATACTCGCAGTGCGGAAAGTTCTTCCTCCGACAGATAAAGCCCGTCTATGCGGATTCGTCGCAATGCTTCACGCAAGTCTGGCAATTCCGATGCCGGAAAGTCAGCTGGCGACTCCAATATAGTCACCATTTCCGCAACTCGGCCAGTCTGTATCTTTACTGATTTTAGGTCGGATAGGAATGACATCTTTTCAACTTCGGCCTTGCCTATTGTAGTGAGGCACGCTTCGGAGACGGCAGAACGTATTTTCTGGAATCTAAGTTTTGACTCTATATTTTCTGGGATGAGCATTTTGTTCTTTTTATTTCGTTCGGGTCATAGCTCTTAATACGTCACGTGTCTCTGGCCCCATATTAAAGACGAGGTCGAACATCGATAGAAACGGTGAGAATGGTCTATTATTGTATGGCTCAGAAAAAATTTGTGAATATGGAGCAATAATACAGTCTTCTCGCGCCACGGATGCCAATTTGGGCTCAATAGCAATGCGATAGTCTTTCTCCCCATATTCTACAGGGCCAAATACAGTTGTCCCATAAATTGAGATATTAAGCCCCGCAAGTCTTGCTATAACCTCGAATATATCAATATTAAAG
>CAVGTO010000238.1:0-3180 GCA_963631865.1 Eggerthellaceae bacterium | reverse complement strand
ACACGCAGCGTCCGCACGGCTTCCTACTACGTCCAGCAGCTCTTCAGCCACAATCAGGGCCCCAATACGGCATCCCTCACAATGGATGGTAAGGCTGTTGCTGGCAACGACGACCAGTCAGGTCTCTTCGCCTCGGCTGTCTACGACTCCAACGATGGTGCTTTCGTGGTCAAGGCTGCCAATGTCTCCGACACTGCACAGGTTGTAGCCATCGACCTCAAGGACCTCAAGGAGGGCGTGACCATCAAGTCTTGCTCCGTCACCACTCTCCACTGCGACAATCTCGACGCCGACAATACTCTCGACGCCCCCGAGACTGTCGTCCCCCAGACCTCCGAACTCAAATCTTTCAGTGGCTCTAAGGTGAACGTTACACTCAATCCTCGCACGTTCTACGTAGTCCGTATCAACCTGAATTAGGCAATTAGGCTACGGATTCATAATAGTTGAAAGTTGAAGTTGCCCCCGGCTTGTCAGTCCTTCTGGCTTGCCGGGGGATTTTTTTATGTCCCAAACTTCCAAACATATATCCAATTCTCCCCAACCTAACATATTGCAATAGTCCTTAACACGCAGTAAAACTCAAATTCGATTTTTAGTTTTATCTTCGCACTCGCTATGTTACGGCAATTTGAACACATCCTCATCATACTCATAGCGGCTCTCGTCTTAGCTCCGTCCGCCTTGGCGCAAAACAAGGCTGGAACGGGCAAACGTGGGCGTAAAACAACGACCACGCAGTCGCAAAAGCCGCGCACCGGCCCCGACCGCAATGTGGCCGGCTGGCTCGTCGATAGTCAAAACGGCGAGACTCTCCCATTCTCCAACGTTTATATCCGCGGGTCGCTCATCGGCACTCAGACCGACCTCGACGGTCGTTTCCAACTCTCTGTTCCTGCCCGTTACGATACCATCCGTTTCTCGGCAATGGGATATGACGAGCAGTTCCGCCTTGTGGACGACCTTGCTAAAGCCACAGCCAAGGGCGACTCCGTCATTATCAAGATGAAACCCGACAACCTCCAGATTGATGAGGTCGTGGTGCATCTCGACGACAAGCCCTACCGCCTTCTCCGCGCTGTGGCCAAATGCAAACCACAAAACGACCCTGCGCAGCACGTCCGCACGGAGTACGAGAAATACACCCGTTGGGAATATAGCCTCGCCAATATCTCCGACCGCGCCGCCGACAAAGGTCTCATCCTCCGCGGCGCCAAGGACCTTATGCAAATCTCGCCAGACGACAGCACTCGTTATCTCCCCGTCTATTTCTCCGAAACCCTTAGTCACAACGAGACGCAGGCCGACCCCACAAAGGCGCGCACCACAGTCCTTGCCGACCGCACCCGCGGCATCGATATCTTCAAGCAATACGAGATTGGTGGCTTCTCCAATGCGCTCGACAATGAGGTTAATTTCTACGATGATGTGGTCAAGATGCTCGGTGTGGGCTTTGTCAGCCCTATCGCCAGCGACGGTGAGCGTTACTACGATTATTTTATCATCGATAGTGCCCTTGTCGCAAACAAGAAACCCGCTGCAGCATTGAATCCCGATGGCGTGAACCTCGCCGGCGTGCGTTGCGCCAATCCCGATTCTACAAGGCTATATACCATAAAGTTCCGCCCTAAGAACGTGGGAGACAAGGCCTTTATGGGCACTATGGTCATCGAGACAAACCGTTTTTCCCCTCTCTCTATTGAGGCATCAATGCCAAAGGGCACCAACATCAACTTCGTAAAGAAACTTGCCTTCAAGAGCTCCTTCCAGATGGTTGGCGATTCAATCCCCTTCTTTGGCACCAACGAGATGGAGGTCCACGTGGACTATATGCCTGTCAACTCCGAAAAGAAACGTCTGGAGATCCTCTGCCGTATGGTCAACTCCCAAAGCCGCGTCCGTCTCGACATCGACGAGCCTCTTCTACTTTCGAAGAAAGCCCTCGCCGTCGAGACCATCAAGGCCGACAACTATAAACAAAAGGACGATGAGTTTTGGGACGAGCGTCGCCATTCTGAGATGACCGAAGACGAGCGACGGGCTAATGCAATGATTGACTCTCTCAATAATGTTGGCTCAATCAAGGCTTTCAACTACCTCGCCAAGGCTGCCATCACAGGATACCTCGATATCGGTCACGTTGAGATTGGTTCCATCGGCGAGATGTTCAATACCAATAAGATTGAGGGACTCCACCTCGGTTTCGGTCTCCGCACAAGTAAGGAGATCTCAGAAAATTGGGTGGTAAGCGGCATCGTCGGCTATGGTTTCCGAAACACGCGCCCGACATACGGCGCCGGTGTAGGTTATCGCTTCAAGTCCCCTATGCGGCGCACTCTGGAGCTCAACTATTCCGACCGCCTTATGAAGATTGGCGAGGACGAGAATATCCTCTATCTTTACGAGAATATGCTTTCGACCTCCGAGACCAACATCATTGCCCAGCTCTTCAAGCGTGAGCAGATTGACGAGCTTCTCTACTGCCAGAAAGTTCGCTTGCGCTACGATAACGAGTGGTTCACTGGTTTCCAAACTCGTCTCCAAGCCACTTTCATCAATCAGGAGTCGCCTAAATATTATCCATTTACGCAGGGGGGCGAGGACGTGTCCTCTGTTCGCCAAGAGGAGGTTACTCTTGACTTCCGACTCTCGTGGCGCGAGAAGTTTATGGACGATGGTCTGCAGCGAATGTATCTAACTACATATTTCCCAATTCTCCACTTCACCGTCGGTGGCGGACATACCAAGGTGGGCAGCAAAGAGAGCACCTACGCTCGTCTCCATACCACTGTCAAACACTGTTTTTATCTCGGTCAGACAAAGCTCAACGTGGCTGTCGAGGACGGTATCTATTTCGGCAAATTGCCTTATTCGGTGCTCAATATCGCCCGAGGCAACAAGACCTATGGCTTCTATCGCTACGACTTCAACCTTATGAACTACCTTCAGTTCGTCTGCGACAAGTACGTATACATCCATGCCGACTATCAGCTAGATGGACTTCTGCTCCACAAACTTCCGGCTGTCTACAAACTCGGCCTCCGTGAGGTGGTAGGTGCCAAGGCAATGTTCGGTGGCCTATCCAGCCGACATGCCGATATGCTCGATCTGCCAAATGGGGTAGGTGGCCCCACTAAGCCATACGTCGAGGTTAATGTCGGTATCGACAATATCCTGCGT
>CAVGTO010000237.1:0-3206 GCA_963631865.1 Eggerthellaceae bacterium | reverse complement strand
ATAGCATCGGTGCTGATAGGCGTATGCCTCTACGGAGAGAGACCAGTACTTCTATCTTGGATTGGCATGGTCGTAATCCTATCGTCTGTGACGGCTGTCGTGGCGCAGAACAGGATAGTCCGCATAGGCGGGAAATTTATTAGCTATATGCAGCGACGGATACGCGTGCGAAAGATACATAGGCTAAGAAAAACAATAGAGAAAAGACAAGCTAAATAAATAGCAAAAAAGGCGTAAAATGAAACGCGAAGAACTAATGGGGCATGGCGCAATATTCGGCGCCAACTTCCTGTGGGGCGTAATGTCGCCCATAACAAAGATGATATTCATTGGCGGGATAATCTCGCCGTTTGTGCTCATCGGACTGCGTATGGCTGGAGCTGCAATATTATTTTGGCTCTTCGCGCTCTTGACAGGCATAGAAAAAGTTAAGACCAAGGATATATTCTTGTTCCTTGTGGCGGCTGTGCTTGGCGTAGTATGTAACCAGGGCGTCTACACATTGGGACTCAGTATGACGTCACCTGTCGACGCATCTGTGATATCGACCAGCACACCGATTTTCACTATGGTAATAGCTGCAATATATTTGCGCGAGCCTCTGACAGTAAAGAAAATTGGAGGCGTATTACTTGGAGCCGTCGGAGCCGTCGTACTTGTGCTCAGCAGTGCGGATAAGAGGCGCTAATCAGCCGATATTCACCAATGACGGTTATGAGATGGATGTTCACATGGGCCACGATACTTGTATTGCCATTCACAGTTGGAGACATGGCCGAGGTTGAGTGGGCATCATTGGACTGGGCAACTATTGGCGGACTGGCTTATGTCGTGGTCATTGCCACATTCGTTTGTTACTTTCTTTCGCCTATTGGGCAGAAATATTTGCGTCCGACCGTAGTGAGCATGTATTTCTACGTACAGCCAATTATGGCAACAATATTGGCGACAATTATGGGCACGGCGGGCACATTCGGAATTGTCAAGATAGTGTCTATCATTATGATATTCACGGGTGTATTGCTAGTAATGCGTAGCAAGAGCCGAGCTGAAGTAGAGGCCGAAGGAAAGGCTTAGCTACCATCAAGGAATACATTAGAAGACATAATTTTGTATGCCATAGGGAGGAAAATCCGACTTGATTGGATATTTATGCGATTTTGTTGGAACCATTTGAAAGAAAAGTCGTAAACAGCATAAGTTAACATTTCAAGAAATAAACTATGGCATACAAGATTATAGACATCGAGGGCATTGGCCCCGTCTACGCAGAGAAGCTTGAGGCAATCGGCATCAAGACAACCGACGACCTCCTTGTGCAGGGCAAGACACCCGCAGGTCGCAAGAAGCTGGCCGAAGAGACTGGAATCTCAGGCAAGCTCATCCTGACTTGGGTCAACCACTCGGACCTATTTCGAATCAAGGGAGTGGCAGGTCAGTTTGCGGAGTTGCTCGAAGCAGCAGGCGTAGACACCGTCAAGGAGTTCCGCCACCGTGTAGCCGCCAACCTTAAGGTCAAGATGGACGAGGTGAACGCAGCCAAGAATCTCTGCAACCGAGTTCCCTCAGAGAGCGAACTCGAGAAGATGATAGAGCAGGCGAAGGATCTTGAGCCTATCGTAACATACTAGAAGCGAGAGCTATGCAAACACGAAGAGGACGCACGGGCCGTGGATAGACACATGGGCGGTGCGGCCTCTTTGCTTATTCAGAAAACGCCACACACACTAACAAATCAGCACAAGATATAATATGGTAAAGGTCCGTCCATTTAAGGGTTTACGCCCCCCAAAAGCAATCGCAAGCCGAGTATCGTGCCTGCCTTACGACGTGATGAACGCACAAGAGGCAGCGCAGATGGCCGGAGGCGATGAAGTTAGCTTGCTGAACATAACGAGAGCGGAGATATGCTGCCCACCAGGAACAGACGAACACTCCGACATGGTATATGACAAAGCCCTCGAAAACTTCAAGAAAGCTCAGGCTGAGGGATGGCTTAAGCAGGATGACGCACCCTGCTTCTACGTTTACGAGCAGACAATGGACGGCCGACGCCAAACAGGCATAGTTGGAGCGGCTTCATGCGAGGACTATAAGAACGGCCTGATAAAGAAACACGAATTGACCCGCCCCGACAAAGAGGACGACAGGATGGTGTTGACCCGAAAACTCGGGGCAAACATTGAACCTGTATTCTTGGCTTACAAGGCAGTGCCGGAGATTGACACGATTGTAGCAGAGGCGAAACGGTGTCCGGCCGAATACGACTTCACTTCGGAGGACGGCATAGGCCATAGGTTATGGGTAATATCCGACCCTGCTAAAGTAAAGACGCTCACAGAACTTTTTGCGACAAAAGTCGAAGCTACTTACGTAGCCGATGGACACCATCGCACTGCCGCCGCAGGGCGAATAGGAGACGAGTTCGCAAAGAAGAACCCCAACCATACGGGGAAGGAGAATTACAACTTCTTTATGGCAGTAATCTTCCCAGACAAAGAGTTGCACATAATGGACTACAACAGAGTCGTAAAAGACCTCAACGGCAAGAGCACCGAAGAGTTCAAGGAGGCTCTGTCCACCGTAATGTATATCGAGAAAATTGGAAAAGAAGAGTACCGCCCTGGCAAACTTCATGAATTCTCGATGTACCTCGAGGGTGAGTGGTATAAACTCACGGCCAAAGCAGGCACGTATGACGACTCAGACCCGATTGGCGTGCTTGATGTAAGTGTACTTACGAACAACGTGCTCGAACCGATATTGGGGATTGAGGACATGAGACGTTCGCAACGAATAGATTTCATAGGTGGCATCCGCGGACTCGGTGCACTAAAAGAACGCGTAGACAGCGGCAGTGCCAAAGTTGCGTTTGCACTGTACCCGGTATCTATGGATCAGTTGATTAACATAGCCGACGCAGGAAATATAATGCCCCCGAAGACGACATGGTTTGAACCGAAACTAAGGTCCGGTCTTTTCGTAAAGAGGGTGGACAATGATATCGAGTAGTCGGAAGAGGCTGAAATCTTGAATTTATAAGGCGCTGACCTCAAAAAGTTGTCAAGAGGCAACTAAGTGGAGATTATTTTGTTTATTTTTGTAATATGTCGTGAAATGCGACAGAG
Organism: Eggerthellaceae bacterium; assembly: GCA_963631865.1. GTDB lineage: Bacteria > Bacteroidota > Bacteroidia > Bacteroidales > Marinilabiliaceae > W3P20-009. The sequence goes on along the minus strand of CAVGTO010000237.1, from coordinate 78 downwards.
ATACAGAAATGACAAGTATTCAACAAGCCATAGAAGAGATAAGGACGGAGCTGCCCGAAGGGGTTCGACTCATAGCGG
>CAVGTO010000236.1:0-3212 GCA_963631865.1 Eggerthellaceae bacterium | reverse complement strand
GACTTTTGCATCGCCATATACCACGACCTCAGGGTCAACCTCCGGTGAGTCGAATTCCGTTCGGCCCACGAAGTGGTCGTCCTCTACACGATCTATCATGGCGCGCAACGTCTTGCCAATCTTCGAGTTGTTGACTTCTGCGCTTATGCCCTCTTGTATCTCCATTATCTGGCTTGCGCGGTCCTGCTTGACCTCCTCGGGGATGTCGTCTTTGTAATTCTTGAATGCGTAAGTGTCGTCCTCATGTGAGTATGGGAATACGCCGAGCCTCTCGAATCTCTGGGTCTTGACGAAGTCCATCATCTCTGCGAAGTCCTCTTCGGTCTCGCCGGGATGTCCTGTAATCATCGTTGTGCGGATATGTATACCAGGCACCTTTTCGCGAATCTCATCAAGGAGAGCGATAGTCTTCTCTTTCGTTATGTGGCGCCGCATAAGGCCGAGCATATGGTCCGATGCGTGCTGGAGGGCCAAGTCGAGGTACTTGCAGACTTTGGGATTGTTTGCCATTACATCAAGGACGTCATGAGGAAAGCCTGCGGGGTAAGCATAGTGAAGCCTTATCCATTCAATGCCTTCCACCTCGGATATCTTGTCAATGAGTTCGGCAAGCTTGTTCTGCTTGTAAAGGTCAGTGCCGTAAGATGATAGGTCCTGCGCAATAATTTGCAACTCCTTGACTCCCGAATCTGCCAATCCCCTGACCTCTGTCAAAATCTCGTCCATCGGACGGCTGGTATGAGGTCCTGTGATAAGTGGTATTGCGCAGTAACTGCACATTCGGTTGCAACCCTCAGATATCTTTAAGTATGCATAATGCCCAGGTGTCGTCAGGCTACGCTCATTCATAAGGTCGCGACGATATGTTGCGCCGAGCTCACTAACTAACCCGTTCCAATCGAATTTACCGTAGAACTTGTCCACCTCGGGAATCTGCTCTGTGAGCTCTTGCCTATAACGCTCGCTGAGGCAGCCCATCACGTACAGTTTCTTCAACTTGCCGTGCTGCTTTGCCTCGGCAAACTGAAGTATTGTGTTGATGCTCTCCTCTTTGGCGTCGCCTATGAATCCACACGTGTTGATGACGGCCACCTCTCCCTTGGGATTGGCTGGGTCATGCTCCACGTTTATGTTGTTCGCGCGTAGTTGCGCCATCAGACGCTCACTGTCTATAAGGTTCTTTGAGCAGCCGAGCGATATGATGTCTACAAGTTTCATCTGTATGTCTTTGGTCCTTATTGTGGCCTCTATTCGCGGAATAGGGACTCCACGAATGCCTTCTTGTCGAATATCTGGATGTCGTCAATTCCTTCGCCGACTCCAATATACTTGACGGGTATGCTGAATTGATCCGATACGCCAATCACGACTCCACCCTTGGCGGTGCCGTCGAGTTTTGTGATTGCGAGGGCCGTAACCTCTGTGGCCTTTGTGAATTGTTTGGCCTGCTCAAACGCATTTTGTCCTGTTGATCCGTCGAGTACGAGCAACACCTCGTCTGGAGCCGTCGGCGTCACTTTCTTCATTACATTCTTAATCTTCGACAACTCATTCATAAGGCCTATGTTGTTGTGGAGACGGCCCGCCGTGTCTATGATGACTACGTCGGCGCCCTTGGCCTTTGCCGATGAGAGGGTGTCGAATGCCACCGATGCCGGGTCCGAACCCATCTGTTGCTTTATGATGGGTACGTCTACTCGCTGTGCCCATACCTCAAGCTGCTCAATCGCGGCAGCTCTAAATGTGTCAGCCGCACCGAGTACGACTTTCTTGCCGGCTTTCTTGAATCGGTGCGCCAATTTGCCAATGGTGGTGGTCTTGCCAACGCCGTTGACACCTACAACCATTATCACATATGGGTCGCCATTCTCATGCGCAGTTATCTCGTCGCGCTCCTCTTTGCCATCGGTCTCCGACAACAAACCCTCGATCTCCTCGCGAAGAATGTGGTTTAGCTCGTCCGATCCACTGTAGGCGTCTTTCTTGACGCGCTCCTGTATGCGATTGATTATCTTCAATGTCGTGTTCACTCCAACGTCCGACGTGATTAGAATCTCTTCCAATTCGTCCAGTACGTCGTCGTCCACTTTCCTCTTGCTTGTCAGGAGACGGCCGAGTTTCTTGAACCAGCTCTCTTTTGTGCGTGCCAGTCCTTTGTCGAGGCTCGATTGGGTCTCTTCTTTCTCTTTCTTTCCGAAAAGTCCAAAAAATGCCATATAGTCAAGTATTTTTTGTTCTACAATTGGTTACGCAATGCGATGACATTTGTTGCTACCATCGCCGCTGTTTCCGTCCTTAGCCGCTCGGGGCCTAGCGTGCACTCTTCATATCCGAGGCTCAAGGCCTCTTGCACCTCTTTGCCTGAGAAGTCGCCTTCGGGGCCTATAAGCACCAATGTGCTGACTCCTGCCTTGGCCGCTTTCATAAGGTGCTCTTTGGGCGTTTCTCCGCAATGGAGTATGAATTTTTGCTCTGAATTGTCTGCCTTGAAGAGTTCGTCTATCGTTGTTAGCGCGTCAACTTCAGGCAGGTAATACTTGAGCGACTGTTTTGCCGCTGCCAGCACTATGCGCTGAAGTCTGTCAATCCTGACTCGTGTGCGTTCTGAATGCTCTGTCTCTATGGGGGTTATTCTGCTAACGCCGATCTCCACTGCTTTCTCTACAAACCACTCAAATCTGTCGATATTTTTGGTCGGTGCTACGGCCATTCGCAGTTCGTAATTCCTTGGCGGAATATTGGTCGTGCTCACTACCTCCAATTCGCATCCGCGGGCGTCGGCTTTTAAGAGTTTGCAATCGTACCGTGTGCCCGTGCCGTCCGTTACAACGATGGTGTCACCCTCCCTATGTCGCATCACTTTGACGCAGTGCAAACTCTCCTCGGGGCAGAGCTTTACACCGGGCGCAAAGTTTGGGTCAACAAGCAATTCCATTGAAATTTTTGAATAGGAAGAGGAACAAACCAGTGAATATCATTGTCATCCAAAAGGTATAGGTGACAATGTTTGGCTCAAGTCTGCCCATTGTCTCCGCAAGGCCACTCTTGAGCGTCCATTTGTTGTGGTGCGTGATGACGAAGAAATGAAGTACTATATGAAGGTAGACTTCATACATGAGTCGAGCCACGACAATGCCAATTATTGCGCCGACAAGGATGTCGCCCACGTAGTGCACTCCTTGATAAATCCTTCCGTAGCTATTAAGTAAAGC
>CAVGTO010000235.1:2582-3253 GCA_963631865.1 Eggerthellaceae bacterium | reverse complement strand
CGCCTAATTGGCAGTCTGAAGTAATTGTTTTTCCTTCTCAAGGGCCTCAATAAAGCACGAACGGCAAAGAGGCTCGTATACATCCTTTTCGCCCAAGACGAAAAGTTGATTACTATCCGAAATGCGGTGCGAGAATTGGGCTACGGAGCCGCAATGAGCACAAATGGCGTGCACCTTGTTCACGTACTCCGCAATGGACATCAAACGAGGCATAGGACCGAAAGGTCTACCAAGGTAATCCATATCAAGCCCCGCAACTATGATGCGAACGCCATCAGCAGCCAACGACTCACATACAGCAACAAGTTCCTCGCCAAAGAATTGCGCCTCGTCAATACCGACAACATCTGTATTTTCAGCCTCAGCGTAAAGTTGGTTTGGCGAAGCAATTTGGACGCAAGGGAAGTGGTTAGTGTCATGCGAGACGACACTATCTGAACCATACCGCGTGTCTATAAGAGGCTTGAAAACCTTTACTGATTTTTTGGCAAAACGGGCGCGTCGGAGTCGTCTCATCAGCTCCTCGGTCTTGCCAGAGAACATAGACCCTGTAATGACCTCAATCCATCCCGTCTGGCGGATTGACATATCATTCGGCTCATCGAACATAATACAAAGGGAAGGAAGGTATATATTATTTTTGTGGAAGGGATAATTTCCATAAAAAACGC
>CAVGTO010000235.1:0-2572 GCA_963631865.1 Eggerthellaceae bacterium | reverse complement strand
AGACCGACGTTATCCCTCTGTTTTTCAACAGATTATATTTTATTGCTTAGGATTATCTTACGTACCACTTATCGACAAACTCACCAAACGCATTGCTATTAACGCTCACCGTCTCACGGCTCTTCTTTTCGAAAACAGCCTTGAGGGAATCTTGCATAACAACGAGGCTGCTTACCTCATCTGGTGTAGCCCTCTTTATCTGGCGTTTAATCTCAGTCAGTGCACTATCATTCTTCATCTTGAAATCGTTCCACGCTTGAAGTGAATCATTCTGAGGCGTTCCTCCCACAGTGCTCACCTGATTAAGACGCACACGAATATGACCGGGCTCTATGATGACAAAAGGTTCACCGATGAAGAGTTTCATCATTGGACGCATACGGAGGACGTAGACACCATCCTCTTTTGCGTATCCCTCGAAACGGAAACGGCCGTCATGGATAACAGCAGAATCTGCATTCTCCTGCACAGAGGCGGCAGCGAGAGGAGCAAGGTAAATGGTCTGATCTTCAAAATTTCGACCGCCATAAACCGACCCGTCAATGACATACCCGTTGTCATTTTGGCAAGCAGCAAGCGAGAAAGCCATAAAAATGGCCGTGAAAAACTTAAGATTTTTCATAATAGGCTATCGAATTTTCGGGCAAATCTAAACAAAAAAAATGACACGATGGCAAGACTTTCAACGATTAACCTTACAAATATTTGAGAGAGGAGACCGAATAAGTTATAAAAATGGAAGAAGAGTCCGCCAGTCAGGGGGAGCGCAGTTAAATTTCACAGGAAATTAGACAGTCGAACTACTCGATTATGATTTTAGGAACGGACCTTTCGCAACGAGAGAAATTAGGCGCAATCGTATGCACAACGAACGGCAAAAGCTAAAAAGACTTAAAACGAGGGATACTCGATTTATTAGCGCGCAACGCAAGGAGACGAGCGTAAGCGAGCAATTAGCTAATATTAAATGGAATAGCCTTGTAGTATGAGGACTAGCTCGGAATTGCACAAACAAATCTATTGTCGAATAAAGGATGAAATTCCGATAAAAATAGTAACTTTGGCATTGTTCGCAGTGGCTAAAGAAACAGCAGACTGCGGCGTGAACCGAAAACTTTATAAAATCTAATAAAATGTCAGTCAATTACAAGGATCTTGGTCTCGTGAACACCCGTGAGATGTTCAAGAGGGCAATCAACGGCGGTTGGGCTGTTCCAGCTTTCAACTTCAACAACCTCGAGCAGCTTCAGGCTATCATCACTGCCTCTTCTAAGCTCAAGTCGCCTGTTATCCTCCAGGTTTCTAAGGGTGCTCGCAACTACGCAAACGCAACCCTCCTTCGCTACCTCGCAGAGGGTGCAGTAGCATACGCTAAGGAGCTCGGTTGCAATCATCCTGAGATCGTCCTCCACCTCGACCACGGCGATAGCTTCGAGCTCTGCAAGAACTGCGTCGATATGGGCTTCTCTTCCGTTATGATTGACGGTTCCGCTCTTCCTTATGAGGAGAACATCGCTCTCACCAATAAGGTCGTTGAGTACGCGCACAAGTACGACGTTACCGTAGAGGGTGAGCTCGGCGTCCTCGCAGGCGTTGAGGATGAGGTCCAGGCAGAGGAGAGCCACTATACTAAGCCTGAGGAGGTTATCGACTTCACCTCTAAGACTGGTGTTGACTCGCTCGCAATCTCTATCGGTACCAGCCACGGTGCTTACAAGTTCAAGCCCGAGCAGTGCACCCGCGACCCGAAGACCGGCCGCCTCGTTCCGCCCCCCCTCGCATTCGACGTTCTTGACGCCATCATGGAGCAACTTCCTGGCTTCCCCATCGTCCTCCACGGTTCTTCTTCTGTTCCCCAGAAGTACGTCGACATCATCAACCAGTACGGTGGCAAACTCCCCGATGCCGTTGGTATCCCCGAGGAGCAGCTCCGCAAGGCTGCTAAGAGCGCAGTCTGCAAGATCAACATCGACTCCGACAGCCGTCTCGCCTTCACCGCAGGTGTTCGCAAGACCCTCGCTGAGAAGCCCGCTGAGTTCGATCCCCGCAAGTACTGCGGCCCCGCTCGTGACCTCATGGTTGAGATGTACAGCGAGAAGATTACCGACGTTCTCGGTTCTGACAACAAGCTCGCTCAGCTCGATTAATAATCGGCTGATATCGAACATTCGATAAAATTTGAGGCGGAGTCTGAAATAACTTCAGACTCCGCTTCTTTTTGTGTGTTACATTATCAAAAAATCACTAGAACCCAATTCAAATCCATTGAATTTATGTAAACACCCCTTTAACGTTTCTCTCAATAACCGAAAGAACCGAAGTGCGGTAAATGTTTCGGCGTACTCTTTTTAATCTCAAAAGCTTTCCATCGAAATCCTCCCGTAAAAACCACCTTTGCAGTTACATAACAATATTCGCAGAGTTCTTCACCCAAAGTGTAAAGAACAACACCTGGAACATATATGCTCTTATTGATGAAACCAAAAGAATTTCCGTCCGCCAGACTCAAAGTACCACATTCCTCCTTCATTAATTTCCACGAAGTTCGCTGAGTAGGTTGCAAATCAAGGAC
>CAVGTO010000234.1:0-3277 GCA_963631865.1 Eggerthellaceae bacterium | reverse complement strand
TTCCGCAACCTCACCGACAATGCCATTGCCTACGCCGGCGAGGGCACCACCATTACCCTTGAGGCCGAAAAGACGGGCAACAAGTGGCACTTCATCTTCCGCGACAACGGACAGGGTGTACAGCCCGAACACCTGCCGCGCCTCTTCGAACGCTTCTACCGCGTAGACAAGGGACGGAGCCGCAAGATGGGAGGCACCGGACTGGGCTTGGCCATCGTGAAGAATGCCGTACTGCTGCACGGCGGCACTATCCGCGTCAGCAATCTGCCCGAAGGCGGACTCAAGTTTGAGTGTAAGCCATCAGCAAACCCCGTATTGCAGGATTGTTCCTAAAATTTAGGAGAACTTTCAAAAAAATCATAGAATTCTCAAAGATTCTTGGAGAATTCTCAAAATTCCTCAGAGGATACCCTTCTGCTTGAGACGAAGCGGAAGGAGCTCCAACAAGTCACGTGAATAGTCCTCATCGTAGTCGTGAATATGGGTGAAGAAATAGTTCAGCCATTTGCGGACATCAACCTGTGCCAGCTTGCAGCATCCAATGAAGGTGTAGATGATGGCTGCATTCTCAGCTGCGTCATGATTGCCACAAAAGAGGTAGTTCTTACGGCCTAAAGCCAATGGCCTTACGCTGTTCTCGATGAAGTTGTTGTCAATCTGGTACCTGCCGTCTGTAGTATAACGTGACAACTGGCGAATATGCCCAAGTAGATATCCGATGGCCTTTCCGATGGGGCTCTTCGGCATAACAGCATCTTTCTCAGCCAATGCCCATGCCTCCAACCCTCTGATGATAGGATATGCCAGTTCTTGGCGGAGTTGTGCGCGTCTTTCGTAATCGGCACCTTCCCCGTCGGCAATGGTCTCCACGCTATAGAGCATGCCTATCTGTTCGAGGGCATACTCGGCTCGCTCCTTGTCGTGTTTCAGGGCACGGTCGAAGTACCTCCTGCAATGCGCCCAGCAGCACAGGATCATTATCCCATTGAACTTGTCCAATAGGTCATATACTCCATATCCGTCCACTCCAAGCGCTCCTTTGTACTTACCAAAGAACTGGAGCGCAACTTCTTTTCCTCGTGAGCCCTCATGGTAGTGGAAGAGTACCAGGGGCTCGGTGACAGCTCGAACCAGCCACATATATCCTTTTACTGTCCGGTGCTTTTCGTTGTTGATGACCGGCACGGTGCTCTCGTCAGATTGCAGGTAATCAAGTTGCAGCATATGTTCCTGAAGGGCGTAGTACATCGGACGCATCAGGTCGGCGACGCCGAAGAACCAACCTTCAATGGTGGACTGCTTCAACTCGATGCCGAGACGCTTGAACATTTCTATCTGGCGGTAAAAAGGGAGATGGTCTGCAAACTTGCCAATCGTGAGCTCTGTCAATGCCGTCGGTCCTGCATAACTTTTGGCAAGAGGTTCCTTGCTAACAGGAGCAGTAATGATTTTGTTGTCAGACTTACGCATGGCCTTGTGCCGTATGGTAACTCTTACGTATGCGTCGGGAGCAGTTATCTCCAAGTGTTCAGAAGTCTCTACGGCCTCAAACAAGATCCATTCGTCCTCATGACCAAGATAACCGTCAGGATAGATATGTTCCTCGACATGACGCAGATTATCCGGCAGTTTCTTGCGAACAGGTACCTGCTTCTCATGTTCCCTGACTTTTACCTTGCGGGATTCGGTCACTTTTCTTGCGGCTTCCTCTGTCTGCCGTTTCTCTTCGTCTGTGAGATCCATATCACCGAAGTCAATCTTAAGTTGGCGAGGATCATCCGGAGTCTGGCGTTTCTCGCTCATCTTTCCCCACAACTTGCGGGTTAAATATTCCAAACGGACAATCAGCGAGCGAATTTCATCCTCCTTCTTGGAGAGTATTCTCTTGTGCTCTGCATCTTGTTTGGCGAGATCTTCTTTATACTTATCGTCCTGCTTAGCGAGTTCTTTTTTATGCTTGTCGTCTTGCTTAGCAAGTTCCTTCTTATGTTCATTGGTCAATTTGGAAATCTGTTTCTCGTGAACATTATTGATCTCGTCAATTTGTTTCTTGTGCTGCGCTTCAAGCTCATTGAAGCGAGTTTCGCACTGTTGTTTCAAGGCTTGGGAATCTGACAGTTCTTCAACAAGGCGCTCAGCCTTCACTGCGCGGCGATAAAGTTCGTCGCGCTCGCGAAGCAAAGCCTCTATTAACTGCTTGTCTGTAACTTGTGCTGCCATATTCCGTACCTTTATTTTTATGCAAAGTTACAAAAAATATTCGACATAACCAACTATATTACAGAGTTTAACGAGACTTTTATTTTCTTTGCTTTTGGGGTAGCCAACGAGGGCTTCGCTTCACATCAAGAGGGTTGATTCCCTGAGTCATCAATACCAATTCCTGCCATTGGGTCAGGCGATTCGGAAGAGAACCATCATCCAGTTGCATGTCGGGAAGACTAATACAGCCTTTTTCCAACTTCAGGTTGTATATCACCAGACCACCGAACTCCGCATGCAGGATTTTCATACTTGTCAGCGCACGGTTCACAAAGATGAATGCCTCTCCGTCCTGCACGTTTCGCTTCATCTCGTTGGTCACGATTCCGCTCAGAGAATAGAAACTCTTGCGCATATCCGTAGGGTAAGGATACAAGTAAAATGTATCCGATTCACTTAGGCAAAACATGGCTCTCAATGCAATAGGGTTACCATCTGACGCAACTGGTCAAGCGTCATGTCACTCGTTACACGTACCACAACTCCATTAGGATACGCCACCTCACACAAGGCTCTTCCAGGAGTTCCTCCTGCCATGTAAGCAGAAGTCTTGCCAGACATCCTCACAGGAATGAAACTGCCACAGGCTGTTGGAAGATTTTCTGATTGCAGTTTCGACTTCCAATAATAAAACCGACTTTTCGTGAAGCCGATGCTTTTACAATACAGTGGGATACTGAGTCCGCTCTGTTTCCATCCGTCATAGATTTGACGGAACTGTTCAATTGTCATATGTGTCATACGCGATAAAATTAAAATCGCGCAAAATAACAAAAAATATCTCAACTGGGAAATACGGGGTTTACAGATGGCTTACTTTCTTCCAAAGGGAAATAGAAAATCTTTAGTCTTATCTTCTCAGGATGATAGTAGGCATAGAGAACAGGTATATACATAAATAAATAATTAGCCAACTGACTCTTGCCACTTTTACTTGCTCCACTGATAAGATAATATTTACCTTGTTCTACCCCAGGAAAATCATTCCTAAAGCTCTTAAAGGGAGATGGAATAC
>CAVGTO010000233.1:0-3278 GCA_963631865.1 Eggerthellaceae bacterium | reverse complement strand
TGTTCGCCATGGCCGCAAATAGACAAAAATGTTTTCGGGGTGGCAATTTACGACAAAATACGACAATCTTGGACAATTTGGTCAATCTATACAATACCATAACGCCCGGGGCTCGCGCCGCCAGGCTTACTTACCGCGCCTAGCTCCGCATCGCACGGTTCTAAGCTAATCGCTAAGAACTCGTAGTGCCTTACAGGGCTACCGTTACCCCGCCGACCAGAATTTGGATAATTCCATATGCCGACTATTAACGAGATTGATTTATGAAATATTGGCAATAAATCGTCTTTATTGCCAATATTTCATATCTTTGACAGATAGTTTCTCAGAGCCTTAATAGAATGGTAAGACAAGCAGACATAATAGCTTACGCACGTACACGAGGAGAATTCTCAAGGAAAGATATAATTTGCAGTCTCAAAGAGAAAAACATCGACTTCTCGACAGCCACAGTAACGTCAGCCTTAGTCGCGCTGACTAAAGACGGTATAATACGCAAAGTGAAGAGAGGCTTGTACGAAATGGCGGATTCGGGGAAGCAACCTTTTACTCCATATTACGATGATGAGATGAATGAATTAGAGTTGAGGATCCGCCAACAGTTCCATTTCGTCCGTTTCTGCGTATGGAATAGTTCTGACGTCAGACGCTTTGCACACTACGTCCTAAATATGGATGTCATATACGTCGATGCGGAACGCGACTCAATGGAATCGATGTTCACAATGCTCATTAATGCCAAACTTAGCAGGCAAGTATACCTGAGACCATCGAGCAACGAGTACTCATACCACATCTTCGGCAAACCGTCTATCGTGGTGCGCCCACTCGTTAGCGAGGCCCCACTAATCGCATATTCAGGGAAATCCCACAGAGTCTCATTGGAAAAACTAATGGTCGACATAGCCACAGACGACGATTTCATATCCTTGAGAGACTATGAGTCTCTGCGTTTTTATCGCAACGCTATGGATACGTGCATAATAAACGAGACAAAGCTACTCCGCTACGCATCGCGACGCGGTTGCAAGGAAAAAATCAAAAGTATTTTAGACGCAACAAAGCAAACAGACATAATAGACTGAAATGATACACCCTGACAGTCGCTCGATAAAATGGATTAACAAAATGTCGTCGGATAATCCATTTCTCGACAAGACATTGATAGAAAAGACCATTCGCGCATTGTCTCTTTTGGAGTCCCTCGCACTCTCGGGTTGTCCGTTCACGTTTAAGGGTGGGACTGCCTGCATGTTACACCTCGGCAGCAGCAGACGACTCTCAATAGACATCGACATAATATGCCCGCCAGGAACAGATATTTCGAGCTTTGTCAGGAGACATAGTGATGAATATGGCTTCACAGACATACAGTTGGTCGAGAGGCTTTCGTCTCACAACGTGCCAAAGTCGCACGCCAAATATTTCTACAAAGTTTCATACGTCACCAACAAACAGGAGGAGGCAATACTCCTTGACGTACTCTTTGAAGAGAATCATTATGGCAAAGTTGTTGAAATGCCGATTAGTAGTCCTTTCCTAAAGACCGAAGGAGAGGCTGTCATGGTTAACGTCCCTTCGGCAGAAGATATCCTTGGAGACAAGCTCACGGCCTTCGCTCCGCACACGTCGGGAATTCCTTACTTCAAAAATGAGAGAAACTGCTCGCTAGAGATTATAAAGCAAATGTTCGACGTTGCCGCTCTTTTTGATGTCTGCAACGATTTTGAATTGGTAGGCAACACATTTAGGAAATTCGGAACAACTGAACTAGGCTACCGCGAACTTGAGGGAACGAACTTGAGGGAATAGGTACAGATGATATCCTAAAAGACGCGATCAAGACCGCCCAGTGCATATCTATGCGCGGATTAGTGGATAAGGATGAATTCAACATTTTGCAAGATGGAGTGAAACGTATAGTGGGCCTAATTCTGAGTGAGCGCTATCATCTAGACATGGCCATTCGAGATTCAGCCAAAGCAGCATACGTAGCCGCACTAATCTTAACAAGGTCAAAAGAGGCCATTCGCTATGAGGCTACTCCTGTCGAAGATTGGGAAAATGAAACTATTGGCCGCACACTAACCAACAAACTCAATAAACTTAAAAAATCACAGCAGCAAGCCTTCTTCTACTGGCTGCAAGTTGATAAGCTTTTTGAAAAAACAGACTTGCTGAACTGAAAGGGCTACTTAAACCAGTTCACAGTTAGCAGTTCACAGTTGCTGGTGTTTGGTGACTGTGGTTTGTCTAAAACCCCGCACAACTGTGAACTGTGCACTGCTAACTGTGAACTGCAAAAAGCCCCGCCGGTAAACTACCAGCGAGGCTTTTTGCCGATTGTCAATTACGTAAGTTGATTGGCGTCAGTCGTTGGCGGGGAAAAGTTCTTCGGGGGCAATCGTAAAGATTAGGAACTCATTGCCGCTCTTGTCTTTGCAGATAAACTTGATATGGATGTCCTCCTTTAGGAAACTATCCTTGTTGATGGCAATAACTGGCATATTCTTTATTGAGGATACGGCCATCTGTCTCAGCTGACTTACAGACTCTTCCGTAATGGCGGACTTATAAATATCACTGTCGAACGACTGCACGTAGCATAAACTATTCCCCTCGACATATGCTTCCGTAAGCCATACGCCATCTCCCACCTGGACAGGGAAATTCATCTTGACGAACTCCATTTTGACACTCTCGATAAAGGATGAAGTCTGATTGGTCTGAATTTCGCCACTTTTCGACTTTTCGAGTACTGACTTCAGACGGTCAGGGCTTAGCTTGACGTCCAGCACCTTATGTTTATCATTGATGGATAGGAAAATGTACCTGAGCGACACGCCATACTCGACAAAATCGGCTACAGATTCCTCGCCAAGGGATAAAACAATCTCGGAGAGATCCTGATCCGTCATTGATGCATCATCGTTCAGCATTTTCTCTATGGCCTCTGATATTTCTAACGTATACGTCATTGTCGTACCAGAGACGGAGACATCTGTCATTATGAATTGTTGCCCTGCAAGATCGAGAGGCAGCGCAGCTTTAAGTTGCTGCATAGACTCACTGAGCTGCTGCAAATACTCCTCTTTGCTGAGTTTCTGCGCCTCGGCGCAAATTGGCCCGACGAGTGTGGTCAAAAAAATAAATAGTGTGGCAATGAATGTTTTCATATGTTAATTTTGATTATTACCCCACGAAGATAGTAAAATTCCCTTACTCCACCTCTTCAACGACCTCGGCATCCCACCCGCGGACCACGGCCACTACGGGGT
>CAVGTO010000232.1:0-3286 GCA_963631865.1 Eggerthellaceae bacterium | reverse complement strand
TCCGTTCTAAGATTCTCGACTTCTACCGCGGCATCGAGATAGAGTAGGGGGGGGGCTCACCTGTGCCTTAATCTCCTCAAATGGAGTAAATAGCGCAAATTATAGCCTCTTTTGCATTTGCTGTTAGTCGATTGTAGCTTATCTTTGCCGCTGTTATGAACGTTACCAAGAAACACATCATTATTGCGGCGGCGGCAGTGGGTGTCGTCATCGCGGTCCTTATCGCCCTCATTATCCGTGGCAACAGCCAGATGTCTGAGATGACCGAGGTCTTCTCCGAGGAGCGTGATCAACTAACTACTCAGTACGAGGATCTCTATACCGAGTACGATGGCATCAAGGCCGGGAACGACTCCCTCGATAATCTCCTCTCGCAGCAACGTGCACGAGTGGAGCAACTGACCGAGGAACTTAAGACCCTCAAGGCCAGTAATGCGAGGCGCATCAAAGAACTCCAGGGTGAGCTCTCGACACTGCGTACCGTAATGCGTAGTTTCCTTGTTCAAATTGACTCGCTCAATAAGACCAACAACGAGCTGCGCCAAGAGAATACCGAGATTAAGGGTCGCCTCGCCGAGGCCAACTCTGTACGTGCCGACCTTCAGGAAAAGAACGCCAACCTTAGCCAGAAAGTGGCTACGGCTGCGCGTCTTGAGGCTACAGCTATCGAGGTCTCGACAATCAATGCCAAAGGTCGCAGCACCAGCAATCTCTCTAAAATTGCCAAGATTAAGGTCTCTTTCACCTTGGCTAAGAATGTATCTGCCGAGGTCGGAATGAGGGACGTATTCTTGCGTATTACTCGTCCCGATGGCGAGGTGCTCTATCGCTCCAAGGGCGACACTTTCCACTTTGAGGACTCGGATATTGTCTATTCTGCCAAGCGCTCAATTGAGTACGGTGGCGAGGATACGCCCGCATCTATTGTGTACGATGTAGAGATGGGCGACCTTATGGAAGGTCAGTTCGATGCCGAGCTCTTTGCCGGTGGCGCACTCATTGGGCGTAAGGAGTTCAAGATTTAAATTTTAAAGGCTACGAAAGAATAACTATGGCTAACTTAACACAACAGAAACTCGCCGATATGCAGGCTGGCCTTGAAAGGCTGCGCGCTAAACTTGCGGCTGAGCGTTGGCCTCAGAAATATATGTTTAAGTTCGTCTTGCCAAATGACAAGGCTAGGCTCGACCAAGTTCTTGAGGCTCTGCCACAGACTGGTGAAACCCGTTTCCGCAATAGCGCTGGCGATAAGTATGTGGGTGTCACCTGTGTGGCCGTTATGACTTCCGCCGATGCTGTTATGGATGTTACTACCAAGGCTTGCTCCATCGAGGGCGTTATCTCCCTTTAAGGCTTATTTGATGGTGGCGTGACATTTATTGATGTAAGCCACCAGCTAAATCATAAAAACACTCCGCCCCGCATCCTCTTACTGTGGTTGCGGGGCGGAGTTTCGTGTATTGGTTAGTGTGTGTGCTTGCGTTTTAGTCCTTTACCTCGCCAGCCTTGCGGCGTGCGAAGTAAGATTTTGTCTCGGCTGCTACTACGCCGGAGAGGGCAAAGAGGGCTATCATGTTAGGTAATGCCATAAGGCCGTTGAAGATATCGGCGATGCCCCATACGGCTGAGATTGTCATATATGGGCCAATGAAAACGGCCGCAATGTAGAGCCAACGGTAGAGGCGTACGGCCTTCATTTTACCGCCTGTAATATACTCAAGGCAACGCTCAGAATAGTAATTCCAACCCAAGATGGTTGTAAATCCGAAGAGAACGAGGGAGATCATTACGAGGAAGTCTGTTGCTACGCGCGGTAAGAAAGGAATGCCATCTGCGAAGGCGTTCATTGTGGCCACGGCACCCATAGGTGCGCCATCTGTAAGGTACGGCTGGTTGGTCATTGTGAGGGCGAGACCAGTCATTGTGCATACCACAATGGTGTCGAGGAACGTGCCGGTCATGGATACGAGACCCTGGCGTACGCATTCCTTGGTCTGAGCGGCGGCGGCTGCAATTGGAGCAGAGCCAAGACCAGCCTCGTTGGAGAATATTCCTCGTGCAATGCCTTTCTGCATTGCGCAGATGATTGCGCCTACGATGCCGCCTGCGGCAGCCTCAAGACCGAATGCACTCTTGAAAATATGAACTATGGCGGAAGGAAGTTCCGTGATGTTGCAAAGGATGAGTACGATTGAGAAAACTAGATATAGAATCACCATTGCGGGGATGACTCGTGTGCTGACTTTGCTGATGCGCTTGAGACCGCCGATTAGTACGAGTCCTGTGAGGAATGCGAGTATTATTGAGGCTATGACGGTGACAACGGAGTAATCATTACCAAGAATCGTGATGCTCCATGCCATATTTGGGTCAAAAAACTGGGTAATGGATCCACAGATGGAATTCACCTGCGTGAACGTACCGATGCCAAAGAGGCCGACGCAAATTCCGAAGAAAGCGAATACGAGGGCCAACCATTTCCATCTTGAGCCCATGCCGCGTTCGATGTAGTAGAATGGGCCACCAAGCACGTGACATGTCTCGGAATCGTAGCTGCGATATTTGACGGCGAGCAAACCTTCGGAATACTTGGTTGCCATTCCGAAGAGAGCCGCAAGCCACATCCAGAATATTGCGCCAGGACCACCGGTGACGTATGCCGTGGCCACGCCGACGATGTTACCCGTGCCGATGGTTGCCGACAAGGCTGTGCAGAGAGCTCCGAAACTCGAGACTTCACCCTTCGCACCGTGCTCAACATGCTCGTTGTGGAACATATACTTGAGAGCCAGCGGAAGGCGAACGAATTGCATTCCGCCGAGTCTAGCTGTCAGAAATATGCCACCCAGCAGGATGACGATAATCAGTACGGGAATAGGGAAGCCTCCTATCTCGAAGGTCGTTCCCCAAACCCTGTCGTCGATTGCGTTAACCCAATCAGTGAAAGTGTCAAGCCATGTCTTTTCCATCACTATCGTCTTTGATGATTAATTTCTTTGTGCGAAGTTAAATATTTAAATCCGCATCTTCTGTTAACAGTCCTTAAACGGGTTATGTGGAAACGCTTAAAGTTTGACCTCTTTGTTGCGAATATAACAAATTTAGGGGGGGCGATATATATATGCGACTTTTACGGATGGATACCCCTGTCGCGATTATGTCGATGCCTACCATACGAATGTGCAAAAGGCCACCCACAGCGGGGCGGCCTCACGTCGTATATCGTAATGTCTTGCAAGCCTATCCCTTGTAGAGTTGCTCCTCAGCAGAGCTCTACTCCGTTTCA
>CAVGTO010000231.1:0-3325 GCA_963631865.1 Eggerthellaceae bacterium | reverse complement strand
CGTTCGATATAGTTATCTCGTCGCTTTTCGCTGTCGTGGTGTGTAAGGTCTCGCTCGTTGTCCCGTCAGCCGAGTAGAGCCAAGTTATCGCCGCCTCCTCGCTTTGGGTGTAGCTCATCTTGGGCTCCGAGCCTCGGGTGTAGAGGTAGACGTCCTCGCCGTCCACCTTGGTCTTGAGTGCGTATCCGTCATACTGCGTCTGGGCCGCGCTCATCGTCGAAAGGGCGGTCATCGCCGCCATTATGGCTATTGTCTTAGTCGATTTCATCGGGTATTCTCCCTCTTGTATACAATTCCGCTAAAGTAAGCAAAATATGCCGAACCCCAATATTTTTTTCTGCCGAACAACCCCAATTCCCAAACTACGACCGCTTTTTGTTTTTGTCACACAATCCGCCCTATTCGTCTAATCCGTGTTCAAACCCCAAAAATCAAGAGCCGATACCTCTTCAAATTGTCTTTAAATAGTATGCGGGAGTGACGAACCGCCTGTTACTATGGATTAACCGAGAACCTATGAAACGGAATTCCGCAAACTGTAAACTGCGAACAGAGAACAGAACTCTGAGTGCTTAGAACTTCGCACTGTGAACTGAGCACTGATAACTGTTAACTGAAAATGCCCTGGTCAAGAGGATAGACACCTCTCGGCCAGGGCCAAAATGAAAAGATAAGAATCAAAAATCCTTACTTAGTGCAGGCGCAGGGCTTCAACTGCTTGAAGAAGTCGTTACCCTTGTCATCTACAAGGATAAAGGCGGGGAAGTCCTCAACGGTAATCTTCCAAATTGCCTCCATGCCGAGCTCGGGGTACTCCACGCACTCGATGCTCTTGATAGAGCTCTGAGACAATACGGCTGCCACGCCACCAATGGTGCCGAGGTAGAAACCGCCATGCTTCTGGCAGGCGTCGGTGACGACCTGTCCGCGGTTGCCCTTGGCGATCATCACGAGGCTCGCGCCATGATCTTGGAACTCATCTACATACGGGTCCATACGGTTTGCCGTCGTCGGACCCATTGAGCCACAAGGATAGCCTGCCGGAGTCTTTGCGGGACCTGCGTAGAGAATCGGGTGGTTCTTGAAGTAGTCGGGTATGCCCTCACCAGCGTCGAGGCGTGCCTTCAGCTTAGCATGTGCGATGTCGCGCGCCACGATAATGGTGCCCTTGAGGCTTACGCGGGTCGATACTGGGTACTTGGTCAGTTCTGCACGTACCGCGTCGATGCCCTTGTCGAGGTCAATCTCGATACCCTTAGTGCCCTCGCCCGGCTTGCGAAGCTCCTCTGGAATGAGCTCCGATGGATTCGCGTCCATCTGCTCAAGCCAGATGCCGTCCTTGTTGATCTTTGCCTTGATATTGCGGTCGGCTGAGCAAGATACGCCCATGCCGATAGGGCAACTCGCTCCGTGTCGCGGCAGGCGGATTACGCGGATGTCATGCGCCATGTACTTGCCGCCGAACTGTGCGCCGAGGCCAATTTTATGAGCCTCCACGAGCAACTTGTTCTCAAGGTCGATGTCGCGGAATGCGCGGCCGGTCTCGTCTCCCGTGGTGGGCAGGTTGTCGTAATACTTGATAGATGCCAGTTTGACTGTCAAGAGGTTCTTCTCTGCCGAAGTGCCACCAATGACGAAGGCAATGTGGTAAGGCGGGCAAGCTGCCGTGCCAAGGCTCTTCATCTTCTCGACGAGGAACGGAAGGAGAGTACCCTCGTTCTGAATAGTGGCCTTAGTCATAGGGTAGAAGTAAGTCTTATTGGCCGATCCGCCGCCCTTGGCTACCATGACGAAGCGATATTCGTCGCCCTCTACGGCCTCAATGTCAATCTGCGCCGGGAGGTTGCAACGTGTGTTGACCTCGTCGTACATGTTGAGGGGCGCATTCTGGCTATAACGCAGGTTGTCCTGGGTATACGTGTTGTAGACGCCGAGGCTCAGTGCCTCCTCATCCTCGAAGTCGGTCCAGACGCGCTGTCCCTTCTCGCCGTGGATGATGGCCGTGCCCGTGTCCTGACAGAAGGGGAGGATGCCCTTGGCTGCCGTCTCGGCGTTGCGGAGGAACTGGAGGGCTACGTACTTGTCATTCTCGCTCGCCTCGGGATCTTTTAGGATGGCTGCCACCTGGAGGTTGTGCTCGCGGCGGAGCATAAACTCGACGTCGTGGAATGCCTGCTGTGCCAACAGGGTGAGGGCCTCTTTCGAGACCTTGAGGATTGTCTTGCCCTCGAAGTTGCCTGTGCTGATGCCGTCCTTGGAGATGAGGCGATACTGTGTGTCGTCCTTTCCAATCTGGAACATCGGCGCATACTTGAATTCTGGTGTCTGTGCCATGTCTATTTCGGTTCTTTGTTTCGATTCATGCCGTCGTGCTGAGGCGTTTCCCCTTTATCCTAAAGACGAAAATCAAGCCCCGCCCGACGATATCTCTGCAAATTTAATCTTTTTGCTCGCTCTTTCTACGCCGCCCCGCCAAAAATGATGCGCACCCGCCGTTAATATTAATCACTCTTAATAGGGTAGGGCGCAGATTGTGAACGCGCGCGTTCGCAATCTGTGGCAGCCTCTCAAAAAAAAATCTACCCTTTCACGCAATAATCCGCCCCAAAGTCCGTTATAAGAAATGTAGCTACAATCAAATCCCTCGAAAATTCACCATCTAAACACCCTAACTATAACTATGAACAAACTGACACGTTTATTCACTCTCATTTGTTTAGCAATTCTGGCCTCTGCCGCACAAGTAGGTTGCTCCAGCACCGGTTGCTCGGACGCAAACCAGGAGAGCACTGTTGATACCGTAATCATTGAGAATGACACGCTTGTCATCCCCAAAGTGATGCCCCAGAAAGACCTACTGCCTCCCGACTCGGTCGCACTTCTCGACACCACGGCATATAAGCCAGTCAAAATCAAGAAGGGCAAAATCTACCACCAAGCTCCTCCGTTCCCCGCAATAGATCAAAAACACGTAGCTGCCGACTCTCTCGGCCGCCGTTATCTTGACAACAGACTCTGCGTGATCATTAAAAACCAGGGTGCTAGTTCTTCTATCCTCGACAAGTGGGAGCGCCAATTCAAGGCCCTATATCCTGACAGTCAATATTATGTGACCTACAAGGATCCTTTTGCTTTGGTGATGCAAATTGCTGTCCCTTCTGATAAGCGCGAAGAGGTCCGAGGTGTTCTCAAGTCTCAAATTAAGGATATTAAATTTTTAGTCGTCGATGAGGATTTGCTAAAACCCACTGGCGACTACGTACCTAACGATCCTATCTTCAACAATGATGTTTTCGGCATCTTGGGCTACGATTGGTACTTCAAT
>CAVGTO010000230.1:0-3343 GCA_963631865.1 Eggerthellaceae bacterium | reverse complement strand
ACATTGCGGAACACAACAGAAGTGCAAGAAAAGTTCTTTTCATAATTTGTTATTTATTCATGTGTTAATCAGCTGAAAATCATTTTTATGGCCTCGAAAATATTTTTTACTGACTTGGATGGAGTGTCGCCTTGCGCAACGCAAAAATTCAGCATACCCTCTTTGTCGAGACTCTCACCAGCCCAACCGATGCGAAGGTCAGCAGCAACATAATGCGATAGGAATATGGCTGGAACCTTATCTGAGGCGGCAACAAGCAGCGCAATGTCGTAACCACTGGAGACGAAGGACATCAACTCTGCGTCCTTAATCCCAAAGAAGAATCTGAATGTCTCATCTGAAAAGTATTTGACATTCTTGTCTGATATGAAATTGTCGGCCACGTTTTTCCTGCCTTTTTCATAAAAACAGGCAATATTGATTTCTGCTTTGGGACAGATTTCACTCCATTCTTTTTTTAAAGAAGCTATGGCCGCTCTATCGTCCTCTGTCTCGATATTCGAAAGTATCAAGATTCTTTTCTTGTCAGAGAGTGGTCCTTTGAACCCGCCGGAAAGGGTATTTACGCCCTTCATTCCATTGAGCCAATGACCTATTTTTTGTCTTATGTCTAAGGCGAAATTCAACATTTTATAAAAGTCTGGATGACGTGTCTAGGCTAATCAGAAATCATGCCATTTAACTCATCAAAACCAATTATTTTAACACCGAGGGCGTTTGCCTTTTCGAGTTTTGCCGGACCCATATTTGCTCCCGCTACAACAAAGTCGGTCTTCTTTGATATAGAACCAGTCACCTTACCGCCATGCGAGGCAATGAGGGCTTTGAGTTCTTCTCTGCCAATCTGCTCAAAAACGCCACTTACAACGAACAACTTACCTTCAAGAGAATTCGAGGCGAGGACAACCTTATTGGCTGTCATTTTTAGTCCAGCCTCGCGCAGTGCAGCTATCTCTTGTTGGTTCTGCTCATTGCGGAAGAAATTGTAGACGCTAGCCGCAATCTTTTCGCCAATATCTTGTGCGGATATTAGCTGTTCAATCGAAGCGGACATAAGAGCGTCGATATCGGGGAAAGCCTCAGCAAGCCTTTTCGCCACAGTGTTACCGACGTAGCGAATGCCGATGGCGAAAAGCACCCTGTCGAAAGACCTTTTCTTAGACTCCTCAATAGCCTCGATTGTCTTGGAAGCCGATTTTTGTTGGAAACCAGGCAAATCCAACAAATCATCCACAGTCAACGAATACAAGCTGCTGAAGTTGCGAATGAGCCCGCATCTGTAAAGTTGCTCGATCTTCTCTTCACCCAATTGCTCAATATCCATGGCACCTCGCTCAACAAAATGAATAAGGCGCCCAATTATTTGAGGGTCGCAGGCATTGTAATTGGGGCAGTAATACGCAGCTTCACCATCAGCTCGTACCAGTTTGGCTCCGCAAACAGGGCAATTAGCAGGGAACTCAACAGGTTTTGCTTCCGCACCTCGCTTATCCTCGTCTACTCCAACAATTTTAGGGATAATCTCGCCACCTTTCTCAATGACAACCATATCACCAAGGTGAAGACCCAATTCCTTGATAATATCAATATTATGCAGAGATGCCCTCTTCACAATAGTGCCAGCCAAAGGTACGGGGTCCATATTGGCGACAGGGGTGACGACTCCTGTTCGGCCAACTTGGAACGAGACTTCACGCAAACGGCTATGGGCTTGCTCCGCCTTGAATTTATAAGCCACGGCCCAACGAGGACTTTTAGCCGTAAGCCCAAGTTCCGACTGTGTGGACAAATCGTTTACTTTCAAGACAATGCCGTCAATATCGTAAGGAAGTTCCTTTCTCTTGACGTCCCACTCGTCTATATACGCATATATGTCCTCTAGGTTGTGACAAAGTCTAAAATTAGGAGAAATAACGAAGCCCCATTGCTTTGCGACTTCGAGACTTTCTGTATGAGACTTGAAAGTAACATCCTCTGTAAGAACGTAGTAGAGCATGCATGACAGAGGACGTTCAGCGGCTAAGCTACTATTCTGCAACTTGAGTGAACCAGCCGCTGCATTGCGAGGATTGGCAAACGGAGCCTCACCTATATCTATTCTCTGCTTATTAAGTTCCTCAAAGCCGGCACGTGGCATAAGAATTTCACCACGCATTTCGAGATGAGCCGGATAGTTACCAATAAGCGTCAGTGGCACCGTCGGTATTGTGCGCACATTTCGCGTTACATCGTCACCAACAGAACCATCGCCACGGGTTGCGGCTCGTACCAGCTTACCATCCTCATAAATGAGGCTTATCGACGTACCGTCAAACTTCAACTCGCATGAAATATCAAGATGGCGTCCAGCGTCCGAACAAACTCTTTCGTAGAAAGCTTGGACCTCCTGGCGACTGTACGTATTACCGAGAGACAGCATTGGGCGAGTGTGGCGCACTTGTTCAAAAGCCAGATTTACGTCACTCCCGACCCTCTGTGTTGGGCTGTTAGTGTCAGAATACTCTGGGTGCTTATCCTCAAGACTCTGAAGTTCAGCCATTTTCTGGTCAAACTCCATATCGGATATGACAGGAGAGTTAAGTATATAATAATTGCGATTCTGCTCATGAAGGAATGAGCGCAGGTAATCTATTCTTTCCTTGTCGGACATTATCTTGAGGAAGAGAGAAGGTACTATTTAGTTATTCCAATAGAGCCAAGCGCCTTCGGCTTGGAGGTGGAGCATCTCGAGTCCATTTTTCACGGCTGCGCCTTGCAGCTTTGATTTTTTGAGGAAAAGGGTTTCCTCAGGATTGTACACGAGATCGAAGCAGACATGTTTGTCCGTAAGATATTCGTATGGAATATCTGGGCAAGCATCTACTTTGGGCGACATACCTACGGGAGAAGCATTGACAACGACAGTGCATTCCTGCATAATCGCCTTGGTGAGATCGGAGTATGTCAGAACTCCGTTTGCTGGCCTTCGACTGACGATAATTGGCTCAACACCAAGTTTTCGCAAACTGTAGATGACAGCCTTTGAAGCGCCACCAGAACCGAGCACGAGTGCTTTTTTGTGAGTACCATTGAGCATTGGACGGATGGATTCTGTAAAGCCATAGGCATCTGAGTTAAAGCCTTTGAGATGACGTTTCCCTTGTGTGTCGAACGTTATTTTTACGACGTTAACAGCGCCAATTTCCCTTGCCTGATCATCCAGTTC
Source organism: Eggerthellaceae bacterium (assembly GCA_963631865.1). Taxonomy (GTDB): domain Bacteria; phylum Bacteroidota; class Bacteroidia; order Bacteroidales; family Marinilabiliaceae; genus W3P20-009. The sequence goes on along the minus strand of CAVGTO010000230.1, from coordinate 138 downwards.
ATCGAGAAACTGCATCACATCTTGCTTGTATGGGATGGTGACGTTGCAGCCCTTGAAATTCTCAATGTCACCTAAAAGTTTCGGAAACTCATTTATAGATGACAACGGGAAAAGGTCGTATCTGGCATCAGTACCCTC
>CAVGTO010000229.1:589-3355 GCA_963631865.1 Eggerthellaceae bacterium | reverse complement strand
AGTTATATGCAGTCAATGCCCGTTGTGCTTCGCAAACACTACAAAGCGCGCCCTCGTGCTTGGGAGGTCGTAGAGTCTCTTCTTGATGCCGGAGTGTCTGTGGGTGTGCTGTCCGACTATCCTGCAACGTCCGATAGGATGCGGTCTATTGGCTTGACCGATGAGCGCATATACCATTGGAGTGCCGAGGAGTTTGGTGCTCTCAAGCCAGCTCCACGTCCTTTCTTGGAGGCTGCCAAACAGGTTGGAGTTTCGCCTGACGAGGCCCTTGTGGTTGGCGATCGTGCTGATACTGATGGTGCGGGAGCCAAGGCTGCGGGGATGGATAGTTTGCTCATAAAAGGAAAACGTGCAACGGGGCAGGATGGCTTCGAAGCTCTCCAGTGGGATGATGTTGCGGACAGACTAATCTCAATAGCTAAAGGCGCATCGAAATAATATATGTTTGCCAAGTTTCTAAAATTCGTCAAGAGCATAAACGGAAAAGATTCCCGTATCTTCCTTCTTTTCCTGCTCATCTCAATCCTCGTGTGGCAGATTGAAAAATTGAGGCAAACTTATCCCGAAAATACTTCGCTCAACATCAAGTGTGAGAATGTCCCCGAGGGCTATGTTACTCCTCCTTCTATTGATAAGTCGGTCCGCGTGAGGCTCGAAGGCGATGGCTTTAGTCTTCTTCGAATGTATCTGACTAACGACAGGAATGTGCGTGTCAACGTGTCGTCGCTCAATCGTTTTACCACCGATGGCAAAATGTGGGCAATATTCATCACACGGCGTCTAAATGGACAGAAAACAGACTTGCCAGAGCATGTTCGCATTACTGAGGTTTTTACGGATACTGTGCTTATCCCTTTGCTCACTGTCAAGAAGCGTAAGTTGCCAGTCATTGTCCGTGACGATGTTTCTCTGATGCCACAATACGTCTTCTCTTCACTTCGCAAAGTTATTCCGGATAGTGTTGTCGTTACGGCCACAAGCAATGTCATGGATACCATAAGGGCAATCTATACGGAGGTTCAAGACCCGTTGGTATTGAATGATACCGTAAAGATGGAAGTGCCTCTCGTTCTTCCTGACATGGCTACAGCAAGCAGCGAATCCGTAATTCTTGAATATGCCGTTGAACCATTTTCTGAGAAGAAGTTGCAGATACCAATAACGCCAATTAACGTTGCCGCTGGTTTTTCCTGCAAAGTATTCCCTCCCAATGCCCGCGTCTCTTTCAATGTCGGACTTAGTAAATTCGAGGATGCCGATGAAAGCTGTTTCCGAGTCGTTGCGGACTTTAGCAATGTCAGGCCTGGCGACAATGTTTCTCGTGTGAGGCTTTCACTTACGAAATCTCCCGATTTCATTCAAAATGTCTCTTTTTCCCCCTCTTTTGCGGAGTTCATTTTGCAAAAAAATAAAAAGTAGTTTATGCTCAAAGTCGGTTTAACTGGTGGCATCGGTTCGGGTAAGACTACCGTGGCACAGGCTTTCAGTTCCATTGGTGTACCTGTTTATAATTGCGATTTGGCTGCTCGCCGCCTTATGGAGTCTGACGAGCGTATCGTCTCGGGCCTTAAGCGCCAGTTCGGCGACGATATTTATGGCTCAGATGGTTTGTTGGATCGCAAGGCTTTAGCTGGTATCATTTTTAGGAATGCCCAGACTTTGGAGTTTGTAAATGGGCTTGTCCATCCCATTGTGGCTTCAGATTTTCTTCTTTGGGCTGACAATTTGGCAGAAGCTGGAAAGTCTTGGGTTCTTTGTGAGGCTGCCATTATGGTTGAGAGTGGCATGGATAAACTGATGGACAAGATAATTGTCGTCTCTCTTCCTCGTGAGATGCGAGTTGAGCGGGCAATGCTGAGAGATAATGCGTCTCGTGAGCAGATCGAAAGGCGTATAAATAACCAAAGCGCGGACGATAAGCTCATAGACCGAGCCGATTTTATTATTTCGCCCGACGATAAGCACCTAATATTCCCACAAATACTTGATATCGACCGCCAGCTAAGTTGTAAATAAGTTCCTATCAGTGTCACAGTTGGCAGACTATGCCACGCTTGGCTCGGTTTTTGTAAAGAGAAAAAGAGTAAGCATATCCCATTTCTATACTTATTCCAATGCTGTTTTATATTCTTAGATTCGTCATCTTATATTTCATTCTCAAGTATATCTTCAGTTACTTTTTTTCCGACCGTTCGAGTAGATCTTCGTCTTCTGGCGGCTATTCTTCGAGCTATGGGTTCAACGGAAATTATGGTTTTGAGGATGCATTGTTACAAGTTCTTGCAGCGGCAATGAAGGCCGATGGACGTGTCACTAAGTCCGAACTTGCTGTTGTAAAACGTGTCCTTGTTCAGCAGTTTGGTGAGGAGCGTGCGCAGTCTTCTCTCTTGCGTTTGCGCGATATCCTTAAGACTGATTTCGATATTCGTGTTGCCGCTATGCGTATTGGCTCCATGGTCTCTTATGCCGATAGACTAAAGATAGCCAATATCCTTTGCGACATTGCCGAGGCCGATGGCATCATTACCGATTCCGAGGTGCAGACAATAGTCAATATGTCCTACTATATGGGCATCTCGACAATTGATACTCAGCGCATAGCCTCGCGCCTCCACGTCAATGGTCGCGACCGTGGATACGGCAACTATGGTGGCGGAAGCTCAAGTGGCTATTCCTCAACCAGCAGTGCGTCGTCACTTGCAACTGCTTATTCAACTCTCGGCATAAAGTCAGATTCTACGAATGAGGAGGTCAAGACTGCATACC
>CAVGTO010000229.1:0-579 GCA_963631865.1 Eggerthellaceae bacterium | reverse complement strand
CTTGTAAAGAAATACCATCCCGACCGCTACGCAACAAAGAGCCAGGCCGAGCAAGACCAAGCGGCCGAAAAGTTCAAAGAGGTGCAAGATGCATATGAAAAGATTAAAGAGTCTCGCGGAGTCTAACAAATAGGCGGGCTCTACTCGTGTATACCATAATCAGAAAGCCCCGATGCTAAATTTTTAGCGTCGGGGTTTTGTCTACCTGCAAGTGGTAACTCCATCTTACGTGGGTTTATCCCACAATTGATATTCGGCTACAAGAAGGGTCGATGCGCTCAACGCGCACCTGCGTCTGTATCTTCTCTTTCAGTATATCGACATGACTGATTATGCCCACTCGCTTACCTCCTTTCTCCTTGAGTCTTTCGAGCAATGTCATTACCTTTTCGAGGTACTCGTCGTCGAGTGTGCCAAATCCCTCATCAATAAACAGAATGTCGGAGTCTGGACTGTTGGCTCCTGCCATCGATGCCAATCCCAAAGCCAAGGCGAGCGATACCATAAAGCTCTCGCCGCCTGATAGGTTGGCTGGCGTCTGAGGTGCGTTGCAGTGGTATGCGTCGCGTATTACTATGT
>CAVGTO010000228.1:0-3361 GCA_963631865.1 Eggerthellaceae bacterium | reverse complement strand
AGTCCCTCAAACAAGTCCTTGCGACCCTCGAAGTAGGATTGGAGTGTAGTGACCAACAACGATTTACCGAATCGGCGCGGGCGGCTGAGATAGTTGTATTTTATACCTACGTTTGCAAGTCGCCACACCAAATCAGTCTTATCTACATAGACGTAGCCCTTTCTCCTTATTTCAGAGAAGGTCTGAATGCCCACTGGCAGTTTTCTGAGTCCCGTTGTCTGCATAGTCATCGATGCTTTTTGTTTTTTCGACCGAACATACACAAAGATAACGCAACAATCGGCAACTTACAAATGACTCCTAATTGGTGGCTTTGGGCGAGATAAAATAATTGAATATCCTTGTTTATAATTACGATATCGCACAGCCTGCATTCCAAAACAACAAAAATCCGCCGCCAGGCGTCCATAGAAGGAATGCCCGGCGGCGGAAATATCATATATGCCAACAAGTTGTCTTGTGTGGAGATGCCTTTAACTGCTAACTGTTAATTGTTAACTGCTAGCTGGCGAAACATCTACCAAGCAAACATTGGGCGGCCGTTCATCATGTCGTTGACTTCGGCCTTGACCTTCTTGATGACGCTCTCGTCCTCAGGGGCTGCAAGGATGCGGTCAATCATGTCGGCGATTACGTCCATGTCGTCCTCCTTGAGGCCGCGGGTGGTGATTGCGGGAGTGCCGAGGCGGAGACCGCTAGTCTGGAATGCCGAGCGGGTGTCGAAGGGCACGAGGTTCATGTTGACGGTGATGTCGGCTGCCACGAGTGCCTTCTCTGCTACCTTACCTGTGAGCTCGGGATACTTGGGACGGAGGTCAACGAGCATCGAGTGGTTGTCGGTGCCGCCACTGACGATATAGAATCCGCGGTCAATGAGGTCCTTTGCCAGACGCGCTGCGTTGACCTTAACCTGCTGCTGATAAGTCTTGAACTCGGGTTGCAGTGCTTCGGCGAATGCTACAGCCTTGGCCGCAATGACGTGCTCGAGTGGTCCACCCTGCTGGCCGGGGAAGACGGCCGAGTTGATGAGTGAACCCATAGTGCGAATTTCGCCCTTCTTGGTCTTCTTGCCCCACGGATTTGGGAAATCCTTGCCCATGAGGATGATGCCGCCACGGGGGCCGCGGAGGGTCTTGTGTGTGGTGGACGTTACGATGTCGGCGTACTTGACAGGGTTGTCGAGGAGGCCGGCGGCAATGATGCCTGCAGGGTGAGCCATATCCACCATAAGGATGGCGCCAACCTCATCGGCAATCTTACGCATACGGGCGTAGTCCCATTCTCGGCTGTATGCCGAGCCACCGCCGATAATGAGTTTCGGATGCTCACGCTTTGCTACCTCTTCCATCTCGTCGTAGTCCACGCGGCCGGTCTCCTTGTTGAGGTGGTAAGCCACGGGGCGGTAGATGAGGCCTGAGGTGTTGACTGGTGAGCCATGAGAGAGGTGACCGCCATGTGCCAGGTCGAGACCCATGAAGGTGTCGCCGGGGTTGAGCACGGCGAGGAGCACTGCCGCATTGGCCTGCGCGCCCGAGTGAGGCTGTACGTTGGCGTACTCGGCTCCGTAGAGCTGCTTGATGCGCTCGATGGCGAGGGTCTCAACCTCGTCTACGACCTCGCAACCGCCGTAGTGGCGCTTGCCGGGGTAGCCTTCGGCATATTTATTTGTCAGGCAGGAGCCCATGGCCTGCATGACCTGGTCGCTCACGAAGTTCTCCGACGCAATCATCTCGATGCCGCGCTGCTGGCGCTGGTGCTCTTTCTCGATGAGGTCGAAAATGGCGTTGTCTCTCATATTGCTATCATTTGCGTTTGATGATAGCAAATATAGTTACTAATTACGACAAATGAGGCCGCCAGAGTGAAAAATAGTATAGCTTGCGCATCGCGCCCCCTTCACTTTAGGGGTGTCACTGAAGAACGCTACATATTTTGACATATCCACATGCCGAGCAGTTTGTCGCTGAGGCGCGTCGTGCCCATATCTTGCGTTATGAAGTCGTGGTCCAATAGGCTCTTGATGGCGGTTTGCACGGTGCTCGCCCCGGCATGACACTCTGCAAGGAATTCCTGCGACATTGTTTTCTCTACAGCCCCTGCTTCCCTATCCTTCTACTATAAATGGATTCCTCTTTGCCATATTGTTGTATGTCAATTAGTTTTTGCTGTTACGTAAGTTGCGTTACGCAACTTACGTAACGCAAATATACGCAATATTCCGTCTTTTGTGTCCTTCCCCTCTTTTGCGTTATTGCCCAGCCATTATTATCTTTGCGTTATTGTGATATAATAATCATAAGATGATAATTGGACTGTGGTAATGTGCAACATTAAGTTAGAGAACCCATTTGTTTTACGAGGATATGTGTCCGACGACTACTTTTGCGACCGAAGACAGGATTCGCAGGACCTTATAAACGAATTGCGCAATGGCAACAACGTTACCTTAGTGGCGCAACGCCGCATTGGCAAGACTGGACTCATTCAAAGAGTTTTTGCCCAGCCGGAGATGAGCGACTATTACACCTTCATTGTCGATATTTACGCCACCAAGAGTCTTGCCGATTTCGTACATGAGCTTGGTCGTTCCATTGTGGCCGGACTCCAATCTCGTGGACGTGCTGTTATCGAGGCTTTTATCAATTGTCTGAGCTCTCTTCGCTCTTCTGTCAGCTTCGACTCTATGGGCAACCCCTCTTGGGGTGTCGAGGTCGGCGAGATTGTGAATCCCTCTCTCTCGTTGGAGGAGATTTTTAAATACCTTGAATCGGCCGACAAGCGTTGCGTGGTGGCTATAGATGAGTTCCAGGCCATAAGTTCCTATCGCGATGAGAATGTCGAGGCTAAGTTGCGTACTCTTGTGCAGTTTTGCCGTAATACAAATTTTGTGTTCTCTGGTTCGCGCCGCACTATGATGAGCGAGATGTTCCTCAGCCATTCGAGACCTTTCTATAATAGCACATCCATCCGCGGCTTAAATGTCATCCCAAAGGATGTGTATGTTGATTTCGCTATGCGTTTCTTGGAGAAACGTGGAGTCTTTCGTTTTGAGATTGAGGAACTTTATGACGAGTTCGACGGCGTAACTTGGTATTTGCAGCGAGTACTCAACAAGGTGTATTATATGTCTTCTGTTTTTTCTGCAGAAGATGGAGCGCATCTGGTGTCGACCGCCATCAAGCGTATTCTCGATGAGGGTTCTTATGCGTTCCAATCGTTGCTTTTCCAATTGCCAGCAAAGCAGAAGGAGTTGCTTGTGGCTATATGTCGCGAGGGTAAGGTTGGTGAAGTTTTGTCCGCTCGTTTCGTTCGTGAGCATAAACTTGCGTCGGCTAGTTCGGTGCAGTCTGCTCTTCGTGGC
>CAVGTO010000227.1:0-3361 GCA_963631865.1 Eggerthellaceae bacterium | reverse complement strand
ATATAACGGATTACCTTGAAGGATATCGCGATGAGCAAGAAGCCGCCCCCGGACACGAGGACTATGTCTTTATCAGCCGGCTCGGCAAAAAGCTTAGCCGCATTATGGTGTTCAATATCGTAAAGGAGGCCGCCCAATCGGCTGGTATAACGAAGACAATAAGCCCACACACCCTTCGCCACTCTTTTGCGACGCATTTGGTCGATGGCGGCGCAAATCTGCGTGCCGTACAAGAAATGCTCGGTCACGAATCAATTATGACTACCGAGATTTATACACATCTCGATAACGAGTACCTCAAGTCAACTTTGGTGGAACATCACCCATACAAACCTGAGGAATAGACTCTAAAAATATTGTCTTGTGATGTGTTGTGTAACAAGTTTTTGCGTCCTTTTGGGGGCGACTCTTGCAAAAAAAATGCGTCAACCTCTTGCGACTTTCGAAAACAATGCCTACCTTTGCATCGCATTCGGGAGGTTTCCAGAGTGGTCAAATGGGACAGACTGTAAATCTGCTGCTTCGGCTTCGTAGGTTCGAATCCTTCACCTCCCACTTGTAATAAAGACCTTAGACTCATATTGTTTAAGGTCTTTTTTTTGTTTGTATAAAATCCAAGTTTGGGTGATGGTGAATGTTTTTTTTGTTCCATCCTGGAAATAATCTCTGTTTTCGATAATGATATCTCTCCTAGTTCTGTTTGAGTGAATGCAGAAGCTCTGGGAAGGCGCAACTTTTTTTGGGGGGGGGGCGATGGTGCGAAGATCCGAGTTGACGCCAGTTTCGGGAGCACTTTATGTGTACCGAGGGCTTTCCCCATAATGATAAATTAGGATATAAAATCAATACAGTCTCAATGGTCTAAAATAACGCCTCCCGCAACGGTTGTTAAACCACTGTGGGAGGCGTCGTTGTTTACTTTGCTTTGTCACGAAGGAGTGTCTCTCTATTCTATGCTAGGCTCGTCGTTAGATACTTTCTTGGTCTTCTTCTTACGTAGCGCAAACATAAATATCAGTCCGCCGCCTTTCCTGTTAGTCACTTTAATTGTGCCCCCATGGAGATTTACCGCATTCTTTACGATGGCCAATCCTAGGCCTGTTCCGCCATTAGCGCGGCTTCGTCCCTTGTCTACCCTGTAGAATCGCTCAAATAGACGTGGAAGATGACTTTCCGCTACGCCAATGCCATTGTCGGCAAACTCAAAGAACCAAGACTGTTTTGTCTCTCTTGCGTGCAGTTCGATAGTCGTGGCATGTCCGGCATACGCAATCGCATTATCTGTGAGATTGCGGAATATGCTATACACGAGTGACGGATTGCCTTCAATGGTAATATTCTCTGGCAATTCATTCTTGAATTTCATCTCCTTTTCTGTCAACTGCAATGCCGTTTCTTTCTGTATGTTACTTACCATCTGGCTTATATTGACAGTTTCGAACTGATGCTCCGTGTCGGCATTGTCAAGTCTGTTTAGCGTCGAAATGTCTTGTAGCAATGATGAAAGACGGTTCGTTTGCGCATAGCAACGCTCTATAAACTGTTTGTACGTCGCTTTGTCGATGTCCGGGTTGGTCATCAATGTTTCTATATACCCATGTATGCTTGCCACGGGCGTTTTGAGCTCATGAGCTATGTTCTGAGTTAACTGCCGTTTTAATATATCCTGCTGTTGCTGGGTCTCTTGTAGCTTATTATACAACTTTACAATGCGGCTCGCTATATATCCAAGCTCGTCGTTTGGAAACGATGCGGCCTCTTCGTCGGCATGCGCATCCTTCTTCCCTATGCTATTGGCAAAGGAGCGCAACTTTGATATATTGACCGCCAATCTGTTTATAAACCGCCAAAGAATAAGTGTGAGCACAATTAATATGCCGAGTGCGAACCACAAGTAATGCGTATCGCCGCGCAGGAGGCTTACAAGGTCGGCGTCATATGGCAATGCGGTTCGCACTACGATGCTGTCGGCTGGGAAATAGGTGGCGGAATAGAAGTATTTCGTGTTGAGTGTTGTACTGACTCTGTCGTAGTCCGATCCTGCTCCTTTTCTTATAGCCTCGCCTATTTCTTTGCGGCTCAAATGGTTCTCCATAGCCTCGGGCAGGCTGTCTTTCGTGTCGAAAAGGACCACGCCATCGTTTTTCACAATTGTCAGACGCAGCTCGTCGAACCCAGTTGCGGCGTAAAGGCTATCTGCAGCCTGTTCGTACGAAAGGCCTTCCTCGAGTTCGCAGTACGCTCTGAAGTTGTACTCCTGCAAGTTCGCATTTAGCGCATCTTGTCGATACCTCTTTTCGCGACTCTGCTGGAAGAGTATCATTATCGCCGCAAAAACAATAAATACGCTCAGCACACTGGCGTATAACTTATTTCCTAATGTCACTTCTCTCTATCGTTTATTTGATGCAAAAGGGTGGGGCCCATCTGCCTCACCCTTTGTCATTATACTGTAAATCTAGCTATAAGCTAGCAAAGTCCGAGGTCTAAATTGCTTAAGCTTCAAACAAATAACCAAAGCCAAGCCTCGTGACGATGTTCGATGAGTAGACTCCGATCTTTTTCCTCATTCTCGTGATGTTTACGTCCACCGTACGGTCGGACACAAGCACGTCGCTCGGCCACGCCCGTTCAATGAGCTCCTGGCGTGAGAGCACCCGGCCTTTCTCTTCCAATAATAGGCGGAGCAACTCATACTCTGTCTTTGTGAATGCTACGTCGTTGCCGTCTATTGACACGGTCTTGCGGTCGAGGTCGAGTACCATTGTCTCGTATACCAATTGGTTAGCTTTCCGTGGAGCTACAGTAGATTGGCCCGCACGGCGCAAGACTGCCTTAATGCGCAAAAGTACCTCTTGAAGCGAGAATGGTTTAGATATGTAGTCGTCGGCGCCTATGTTAAGGCCGGTTATCGTGTCGTTCTCCGAGTCCTTCGCTGTGAGGAATATAATAGGTATGCCTGCTGTTTTGGGCTGCGACTTGAGTTTCTTTGCTGTCTCGAAACCGGAAATGCCACCCATCATGACGTCCAGCAGTACCATGTCATATGGTGTTGCGCTTCCGTTAATCATCTTAAGCGCCTCTTCGCCAGATTCGGCTGTGTCGACCTTGTACCCATTGGTTTGAAGGTTGAACTGGAGGATGTCGCAGATGTCCTGCTCATCGTCTACCACAAGTATGTGCTGTCCTGTCTCTGCCATTGCTTTGCGTTTTTGTTTGAGTTCGTGATGTCACACGTGTTTCATCCGTCTGTCACCAATGGCAAAATAATGCCTTTCGCGCAATGATACTATTAAAATCGGATTACAAACATATTTCAATGGATATTTTTCTCTCTTTCGTGTGAAAGCTAAGTATATCT
>CAVGTO010000226.1:0-3364 GCA_963631865.1 Eggerthellaceae bacterium | reverse complement strand
CCGCAATGGTCTCGTCCTTAATTATGAGAACGACAAGACATCACAGATTTTCGATGAGCTCGGTTTCAAGAAGAAGCCCCGTCTCGTGGATCTTCGTACTCTTGCCTCCGAGCCTGTTTATCAGATGATTTCTTTCTTCGATGTGGAGACCGAACCCAAAATTCTCTCTCTCCTCTCTCATTGCGAGAGCCAACGTTGGAGTCCAGTTTTCACCGATCTCGTCCCCAAAAATCAAAGTAAGGTACGAGGCATAGATAAGGTTTGTGAGATAATTGGTGTCCGTCCGTCAGAGGTTATGGCCTTTGGCGATGGCGGCAACGACGTGGCTATGCTGCGCCATGTCGGTCTCGGCGTGGCTATGGGCAACGCTGTCGATGCCGTCAAGCAACAAGCGAATATTATATGCCCTTCGGTGGATGATGACGGCATTGAGTGGGTCGTAAAGGACTTCTTACATTATTAAGGAGAAAATAGTGTTATCTTTGCGCCGTGAATCGTTGAAGAATCATTTACACGTCTCTTTTATGGTAATTTTTCACAAGTTCAGCCTCGCTCTCTGTCTGTTGGCTGTCTCTGCCGTCTCTCTTTTCGCTCAGGAGGAGACTGTGGTCGAGAATGGCCGTACGTATAAGCTCCATACCGTAGCAAAAGGTGAGGGCCTCTATAGGTTGAGCATCCGCTATGGCGTTGCGCAAGAGGATATTATCTCCGCAAACCCAGTCGTCCGTGGAGGGTATTACCGTAAAGATTCCTGTTCGGAATAGCTCTTCGGCCGTGACGTATACCGTCAAGAAAGGTGATACGGCATACAGCATTGCTACGGCTCACGGCCTCACGGTGGCAAAGCTGCTCGAACTTAATCCGTCTATTGTCTCGGGCGTCCGCGAAGGTCAGACTCTCAAACTGACCAATTCTGCGTCAACAGCTTCGTCTGGCAAAAACTCGACTTCTGAATATCAGTTATATACTGTCCAAAAAGGTGAGACTTCTTACAGCATTGCGCAGCGTTATGGCATAACTGTCGTTAAACTTATTGAGATCAACCCATCCGTCGTGTCGGGGCTCAAAGAGGGCGACGTGATTAAAGTCCCTGCTCAGAGCAACAGCTACGTCCTGCATATCATCCAAGACGGGGAGACTCTATACTCTATCGGAGTGAAGTATGGCGTCAAGGCTCAGCAGATTGTTGATGCCAATGAGTCGTTAGATCCATCTACTCTTATCGTTGGCTCCGCTATCCGCATTCCGCAATCGAGCATCCCTGCCGAGGACGATGCATTCTACTATCACCGTATGGCGCAAGGTGAGACGCTCTATAAACTCTGCGTTACATACAATGTTCTTCAGGAGAAAATTCAGGCCGTCAACAAGGGTGTGGATTGGAATTCTCTTCGTGTCGGTCAGGTTATTGCTGTCCCCAAGCCCGTTCAGAAGAAAATTGTTTACGATGAGTATCAAGTCGGTCGCAAGGAGACTCTCTACAGCATTGCGACTGCGCAAAATGTGAGCGTGGACGATATTATCGCAGCTAACCCCGGTGTCTCGGCTGCTAACCTTCAGAAAGGTACAATTCTTCGCATTCCGCACACTGTTGTTTCTGCCGATGCCCTGCCCGCCACCGAAAACCCCGACTATGTCGGCGATTCAACTCTGCAAAATCAATATTCCCAAGGTTATAACTATGTTGCTGCCGGCAGCCCCGAGCTCAATGTCTACCTTATGCTTCCCTTTGGCGCATACAGTGAGCTGAAGGAACTCGCCGCAAGTGGCATCAATACCAATCGCGATTCGTATAACTTCAAGAGCCGTCGCTATGTGGAGTTCTACGAGGGCGTTCGCCTGGCTCTCGACAGCCTTTGCGAAGCAGGTGCGAACATCAACCTTAAGGTTTTCGATACCAATAACCGTCTCGATGCTATAAATCAGCTCAACTCTTCTTCTTCTAAGCCCGACCTCATCATTGGCCCTGCTCATAAAAATGAGATGGCCGACGTTATGCAATATGCGCGCACCAATAAGGTGCCCGTTGTCTTGCCCTTTGCTCAGTGCGATAGCTCGATTCTCGACAATCCTTATATCTTCCAAGCCAGTGTTATCGATTCTATCACTGGCAAAGAGATATATAAGCATATGGCATCCGAACTAAAAGGCCGCAATGTTATTCTTATCACTGCCAACACCCGTTCCGCCGTCGATAAGAAGAAGGCTGAGAGTCTCAAGCAACTTTTCGCCAGGAATGGCGTCAAGTTCGTTGAGCATAACTACAGCACTTCGCATCCTACAGCCGTGCTCAGTCTCTTGAGCGAGGAGATGACCAATGTTGTTATTATCCCTACCAACAACGAGGCCCGTGTCAATAGTGTTCTCACCTCTCTCGCTGGCGTCATAGACCAGAAGCGTGCTGCCTCTGTCGAGTTGTGGGCTACTAGTGATTGGCTCTCTTTCCAGACCATCGAGGTTGATGTTTTCCATAAACTCAATACTCGTGTCTTCACGACCTTCGCCGTTGACGAGTCCGACCACCACGTGCAGTATATCCTTAACAAGTACCGCCGTGCTTACTCCACCGAGCCTATCGCCTTTATGCCTTATTTCCAAAAACTCAAGAAGATGTCTGGCTTCTCGGAATATGGCCTTTGGGGCTACGATATTGCGTTCAATTTCGTTGGCGCTCGTGTCAACCTTGGTCCCGATTTTGTCCGTAAGATTTCGACCTACTCTCCGCTCCTCTTGCAGAGTAATTTTAAGTTCAAGAATCTTACAAACTGGGGTGGCTCTGTTAATATCGGCATAAAGACGCTTACTTTCTCGCCCGACGGCTCTATTGTCGTCAAGTCGATTAACTAATCATTAGTATGCTGGCGGGAGGCTCCGCCTCCCTTTCGATTATTCTGTAAATTCTAAAATCAAGATAATAAATTGATTGCCTTAAACAATCTCTCCGTATCTTTTGGCGGTTTCAAGCTTTTTGATGGCATAACTTTCAATGTGGGCGACAAGGACCGCATAGGTCTAACCGGCAAGAATGGTGCCGGTAAGTCCACTATGCTCAAGGTCATTTGCGGTATTCAGCCCCCGACGGAAGGCAGCGTCACAATCCCCAAAGATTGTACTGTCGGCTATCTGCCTCAGCATATGACGTATGGCGACGACAAGACTGTTTTTGCCGAGGCTGAGACGGCTCTCAAGGAACTGAAGAAACTTCAAGCTCGTGTCGATGAGATGAATGAGCAGCTTGCCGTCCGTACCGACTACGAGACCGAGGATTATATGAAGTTCCTAACCGAACTTAGTGAGAAGACTGAACGTCTCTCGATGATGGGCGGTGATAATTATAAGGCTGAGATTGAGACCACTCTTAAGG
>CAVGTO010000225.1:0-3374 GCA_963631865.1 Eggerthellaceae bacterium | reverse complement strand
GTTCTAAGCCGCGCTAAGAACTCGTAGTGCCCTCCGGGGGCTACGATAGCCCCACTGTCGGGAGTTTGGAGTGATTGGTTGAGAAGCTAGAGACGGTTTGAATTTTAGTTTATGGGAATTTAGGTGTTGCGGTTATCCCCTTTGGTAATTACAAACATTGTCCCGCAGTCGGGAATAAGAGTTTTGTTAAGGAGTTTTGCGATATTGACATCGCACACGATAAAAAAAGAGTGGAATTTTGGGATTGACATATGTTATATGTACATTTGCCGATGTGAAAAAGATGTCGCTACATAGTTTGATTATTGCTCTTGCGGCGGGCCTTATGTGGTTCGCCGTTGAGGTGTGTTGCGGCAATATATCTTCTTCGGTTTTCCTTGGGGGCGAGACTAACGAGTCGACCGTCGGTTATAAGTCCGCAGCAGCGGAAGAGACGGACGCCCCAGGTGAAATTGCAGGAGAGATAACAGGCAGAGAGATGGGGCAGGAATATGCCTCGTTCAAGTTGTCGGCCAAGACTGGTGAGACAGCCATTGGCACTAGTAATATAATAACGGTCCCTGCGCAAGTCACAGTGGAGCGGCGCACAAATGACGGCGCACGTTGCTCGTTTGCACGCGTCATTGCCGAGCACATTGGCTCGACGGTGATACGCAGCCGCTTCGGACTGCTGACATTCAAACACATCATTCACTCGAATCATTCACTTCTTTCGCGCATTTGCGTACTCCTAATTTAGAGAATCAGGGCGGATTTTTCGTTTCCTCGTATTTTTCGTTTCCTCTCTTGCCTTACGTGTAGGCAGAGGATTGTGAGCATTAGCTACGCTTATTTTTGTTGGTCGAATCTTGGTATGCGTGTGCGCAGCGACTTGCTACAAGGACGAGGAATTCCCATTTTTATTACGTAAGATTTACACAAATAGCAGATTCATAAGGGTCTGCGGTGACTATTTCTATGCACAATAGGAGAGTTGAACCGTAGCCTTGCGTGAATTTGCACATTCGCAATCGCACGGCATAGCCATCCCACACCGACATAATAGAATAACGGCCGGCGTGAGGTGTTGACATTGGCAATGTGGATAGATGCGATGCGAGAAATGAAAGAAGTAATGGTAATCAATACAAAAGACCTCTCAGACGAGCTCAAGGCGCGCTTTGAGGAGCGGACAAACGGAAAAGTCCGCGCAATAAGTCTCGCCTGTTTCGTAGTCGGCATAGTACTCATCATCGGAGCTTTTGCCGATTCAGCCAACGAGGGCGTGATTTTCTACATTGGAATCTTGGCCGGCCTGGCGCTTTCGATTTATGGAGGCGTGAAGGCGGCGTTTGGCAGCACGATATTGACTGACACGAAGACGGGTTCGCCCGTAGAAGTTCGCAGTATATATTTTGCGGCGAGCGACAAGAACAACGTAATCAGCGCACTCGAGAACGAAAAATGGGATGCGTTGAAGGCAGGCAAGAGCTGTGGTGGCACACTGCCACTGTGCCTCAAGGCGTGGTACACGAAAGATGGCGGTTACGCCTCAGCGATGCTGATGGAGTACGTGCCTTACCAGTACGTGCCGGTCGGCAAACTCAAGGAGGTGTCGGCCGAGACTCGGCAGGCGTTCATAGGGGCTATCTGTTAGGAACTTAGAAAGGAGGACTAAGAGCAGGAGGAGGCCCCTCCCGCGACAACAAGGTATAGACAAGCAACAACACACTTCGGCAAATCTCTCACATGATAGTTACGGGGAGCGGAGACCTTTTCGGAGGTTGCCGCTCCTCTTTGTTTTTTTGTTTGTGGAGAGGTTTATTGTACACGGATATCACGGATTCTCACGGAGTAACTGTTTGAATTTTATCATAGGGAATTCATACGTAGAATATATCGCAAAAAAACAGGCTCACCATAACTGTTTTATGATGAACCTGTTTTGCTTTTTTGTGATGCTAGAGTTCTGCTTTATACTCCCGTTTTATCTTTTTATAGCGTTTGAGAGTAATGCAACTGTGTTCATTCCATTTATCCCAAGAATGTACGACCAAAGTTCCATTGGGGCCTTTTGCAAAAATTATCTTATATCCGCCCCAAAAGCCATGCCCGTTTCCGTCTGTAAGCTGGCCACTACGATTGTAACTAGACAAAACAATTGCCGAATTATTCATTATATCATAATTAGAATCACCAGAACTATACTTCTTCTCACCCGACTTCCAGCTTTGCCTAAAATCATAATCGATGAACATCCAATCCTTCAGTTCTCTATGAATAAGTCTCTTTCCTTCTGTAATCTCACATACAATTTGCTCTCCGCAAACACCATACCCACTAATGGAGTTAATCCTATAATATTTACGTGTTTGCCCAAAATAAGGTCCTATTTCCCCTGTTTCATCATTAAGAATTTCATAACACTTTGACTGTTCAATGCTCCCCCATAGACCAACAGGGTTGCGGACAAAATCGTTAAAACAGCAGAGGTTGTTCTTGACTTCTTCGAGGGCATCGCCAATTTGGATGATATTGCCGATGGTAGATCCTCCTACACCAACCACAGGTTTGCCCGTTCGTTGGAGGATAGAAATAATCTCCTTGGTAGACAGGGAATTATCTATGCTCTTTATAAGAGCGACGGCGCCAGAGACAAGGGGAGCGGCATAGCTAGTACCACAAGAGGGAGTAAGGTCAATCTGATACTTGTTGCCAGGCAAGGCGCCGAACATATATTCACCAGGTGCGGAAAGCGTAGACGCATGCGCATCGTATTGCGGGAAGTTACCGACATTAGAGAACATGCTAGACCAATGGCCATCCATATCGACAGAAGAGACGCAAATGATATTATCGCTACGTTTCGTTGGGTCGACAGCGATATAATCTCGTTCATTACCAGCAGAATATACAATTATGACATTTCTTGCAGCCGCAACCTCGTAAATGTAATTCCAATATTCTTCCGTATCCCGTTCATTGCGGCGACTCCACTTTATTTGATCCTTGACAGACATACCGGACTCCGAAAAATTGGCATGCCAGCCATATGAAATATTAATGACGTCAGCGCCATTGTGTATTGCATGGAGCAAACCAGCAGCAATAGCAGTCGAAGCGACCACTGGACCGCCGACGCTTATAGGCATAAATCTACAATTGGGCGCAATACCACATGCGCCTCTGTGATTGTCCATTTTTCCGACAGCGAGAGACGCGACCAACGTGCCATGGCCATAAGTTTCTGTATCTTCGTCAGGCGGAAGAACATCACGAGTTCCAGTAATAACGCTGTAAGGGTCAATAACATTATAGCCATTCAGTTCTGGGTGATTGAGATCGAAATAGTTATCCACGACGGCGACAACTATCTTTTCGGAGCCTCTGGTTAT
>CAVGTO010000224.1:0-3382 GCA_963631865.1 Eggerthellaceae bacterium | reverse complement strand
CCGCAACCATACATATTGGTCTTTCTTAATTGTCACGCCATCGGCATTAATTGTCTCTGCCGTGCCTTTCTTTGCTCCGTCACACTCCATTTGGCTCATCGTAATGCTTTCGCCATTGTTCGTGAGGGCGATGCCTGCATAGTCGAGTCCCATAACCAAAAGGCCGCAACGCTCACCTGTATGTTTTTCGGACGGATGGAACTTAACCTTCGCTGTTGCCTTGAAATTAGGTGCCGGGAATTTTTGCAATAGCAAATTGCCAACGCCCCAAAGATTCTTTACTGGCTCGTTGTCAATCGTCTTCCAAGGCCAAGAGAAGAGCCTGAGCACGCCCTCCTTCTTGTCTGCAAAATACCATAACGCATTAGGATTACTGTGCCATTGCCATTGCAGTCCAAGACCTGTGTGGTTGAAGTCATCACTTTCGACGGGTGCACATGCTGTCTGCTTGGGCAGGTTCGGCTTTTTGTATTTGACAACGGGGTCTCCACAAAGGTCTCCGTCTTTGTCATTTCCCATAACGGGCCACCCGTCCACCCAGTTTACTGGCTGTAAGTGCGCTACACGACCGTAAGCGTCAATATCCTGAAAGTGGATGAACCACTCTTCTTTACCGTCAGGTGTGTCTACAAGTCCTCCTTGGTGAGGTCCATTGGTTGTCGATTTGCCTTGTGCCATTACTATTTTCCAATCATAAGGACCATAGATGCTCTCAGATCGCATTGCCAATTGGTAACCCGTGGGGACTCCACCTGCTGGGCAGAGTATGTAGTAAAGTCCGTTTCTTTTATAGAGCTTTACGCCTTCAATAGTTACGTTGTCTATGTGGCCGTCATAGATAATTTGGTCCTCTCCAATGGTTGCTGTGCCGTCGGGAGTCATCTCTATGAGGCCTAGGATGCTTTTTAGCCCGGCCCGCGATCCTGCAAATCCGTGTCCGATATATGCTCGGCCGTCTTCGTCCCAAAATGGGCAAGTGTCAATTATACCCTTTGACTTGTGTACAAGTACGGGTGCGCTCCATCGCCCTGCCGGATCCTTTGTCTTGACCATGAAGATTCCGTTGTCTGGGTCTCCCCAATAAATGAAGAACTCTCCGTTATGGTAACGAATAGCAGGTGCCCAAACTCCATCTCCATGCTGAGGTTTGTCAAACCGATTGTATACGAAGATGCGCCCGTCTGTCACTGTCGTTGGCGTCGCTGTCTGTCCTCCGTTGTATGCCTCTGCTGGTACAAGTCGGTCCAAAGCGTAGCCTATGATAGTCCAGTTTACAAGGTCTTTTGAGTGGAGAATTGGCAGTCCAGGAGCACAGTTGAATGACGATGCTGTCATGTAATAGTCATCTCCAACTCGGCAAACGTCGGGGTCCGAGTAGTCTGCATAGAGAATAGGGTTCTGGTAATAACCATTGCCCAAATCTGCCATCCATGCCTTGCTTACATACGTGTAGTCAGGCTTCACTTTGTCTTGCGCCACGGCGTTGCTGCCTATCGCTATGGCCGCAAGCGTAAGTGCAAATGCGTTTTTCATACTTTTATGTTTTCTCTGTTGTATTCTTAAAACTCTGTTTTTTCGCCGTTGATTACAAGGTTCTTTGAGGTCACATTCTCAACCTGCCCAGTAATCCTATTGCCTTTTTCGACGTTGTTGAACGAGCAGTTTGTCACTTTTATGTCTTTCACATTGCAAGATTCGTTCATACCAATTATCAATACTCCGTACTTGCTCTTTTGACTCGTTACATTCTCGATGTTCACGTTTCGTACCGTCGGCGGAAAACTTCTGTCACAATTTTCCCTTGGCTCATAGTCAAGGTTGATTTTCAGAACAGCTTCCCGACATTGGCCAACAGTGACATTGCGGACATTGACTCCTTCTATGACGCCGCCGCGACAAGGATTTGTCTTGATGCGAATAACTCTCTCGAGCTCAGGACTGTCCATCTGACAATCCTCAACCCATAAGTTCTTAAATCCGCTGCCAATCTCGCTGCCAATGACTACGCCGCCATGCCCGTTCTTCATCCTGCAATTGCGTACGATTACATTTTCCGTTGGAATGTTTATTGCGCGCGCATCATTGTTCCTTCCGCTCTTGATCGCAATGCAGTCATCTCCGGTGTCAAAGAAGCAATTGTCAATCAAGACGTTTTTGCATCCTTCTGGGTCACACCCGTCAGAGTTAGGTCCGTGACTTATTATGACTACATCGCGCACGGTGAGCTCTTTTACAAAGCATGGGTGAATTACCCAAAAAGGTGAGTTGCGTAATGTTACGCCCTCAATCATGACTCGCTCACATTCATAGAAGTTTATTAACTGTGGGCGCAGTCCGTCGCGAATACCCATTATGCGCTCCTCTGCGTCAACTTTCTCGCGCTCCATCTTGCTGAGCAACGGGCGTCCACTGTGGTCATCCCCATTGTTATTCTTGATCATTCCCGCCTTATATCCGAAACGAACTACACCTGTCATTGGCCACCAATATTCATTAGAGGCCTGTCCGTCGATTGTCCCTTCTCCACTTATCGATATGTCGGTCGCTCCTTTTGCGTAAATGAGCGGATGTAGATTGTAACAGTCGAGTCCTTCCCAA
Source organism: Eggerthellaceae bacterium (assembly GCA_963631865.1). Classification (GTDB taxonomy): domain Bacteria; phylum Bacteroidota; class Bacteroidia; order Bacteroidales; family Marinilabiliaceae; genus W3P20-009. Next base: position 784 of record CAVGTO010000224.1, on the reverse strand, counting down.
CGAGTCCTTACTACTGGCAGATAGAGGTTCGGGTCTGTGTCAAAAAGAAGTGTGGCGCCGTTCTCGAGATGCAAGTCTACGTGACTTTTGAGAGTTATTGCGCCTGTCTTCCATTCCCCATAGGGTATGAAGACACGACCTCCGCCATTCTCGTAGGCTTTGTCTATTGCCGCATTTATGGCCTTCGCATTAGTCTTTGAATCCGCATTCCTCGATGCTCCGAAATCTGAAATTGTGTATACAGAGTCGATTGGTATCACTGGAAGCTCGATGCTCTCCGCAATTGCTTTGCCTTGTGCCCATACGTCAGCTGCTTTGGCGGCTTTTGAAGTCCGTCCCGTTGCATTCGCTGCCGTCATTCCGCCGATGAGGCAGAATATCAATGCAGTAAATTGACCTTTTGTCATAAGTTTGTGGTAATTATTGATGGTTTCGATTTGTCTGTCTGTTTAGCCAACATTCATCCTAATGCGCCACTCTTTGGGGTAGTAGTTGTTGATTCTGTTGCCTATTTTCTTTATGACTCCCAATCCAAGTTTACCATAGTAGATGGCAATCCAACCGTCTGGTAATTCTTGTAATGGTATGTCTGTGTCGCCATGTAGGAACTTTAATGCCATTTGACGGTCCAACTCTACGCTCGGCATCGATTCTCTGACATAGTTCAGTGAGAGAGGTAGCTCGGGTTGTGGCGATATGGTGTTTTCTCCTCTTTTTGTGAGTACGGAGCATACGGGAACTCCAGCCCAAATTGGTGACAGAGCTTCGGTTAGTGCCTTCATCG
>CAVGTO010000223.1:0-3388 GCA_963631865.1 Eggerthellaceae bacterium | reverse complement strand
CTACGATGTAGTAGCGAGTGTTAAGCTGTTTCGTTGTCTCATCGAGGTTTGCGAGAATGTTGGTGTTTACGCTCGTGAGGGAGTCGATGGACTTGCTGAGGTTGTTGATGGCCTTTTCGAGGGTGGTGATTTTCACGTCCTTACCCTGGATGTCGCTCTTGAGCGCCTCAATTTCTGCCATTTTGCTCTCATTTGTTGCCTGAAGCTCCGCAATAAGCTCGTCGTACTGTTTGTTCTTGCCGAGTTCGCTGTTGAGGCGGCGCTGCAAGCTTGCGATTTTTTTCTTGTTGTCGAGGAGGCGGTCGTAGATGGCATTAATATCGTTTACGGATGCATTTTTATCACCTTCGCCAATAGCCACGCTTGTGATGCCCTCGCGCTCCTTAATATCATTGAGGTTGTCATTGATGTCCTTGAGAATCTGGGTGATGTCGTTATTTTGGCTGTCTCGAAGTGATACAATCATTTCGAGAGAGTCAATGGTGGACTGCTTACGTGCAAGCTCCTCTTTATTGCAGCTTGTCAGGGCGACTGCCGCTGCGCAGATTACGAAAATCTTTTTCATATCTTCTTTATAAGAAGAAGGGACGGTCATCTTTTTGCGGACGCCCGTCCCTTCGGTGTATAACCTTGTACTGTTCTGTGTTTACTCCTCGTCAACAGACTTAGCCTGTACGATGAGGTACTTAGATGACTGCCAGAATGCCTTCTTGTCCTTGATTACAAGGACTTTCTTCTCCTCGTCGATTGTATAGGAGTCTGCGGGGTGGCTGGTCAAGACTTTGAAACGACGGCCTGTGAGGGCTATTTCGGAAGTCTCGGTGACGTCAACTTTGGTGAAGAGGCTGTTGTCTACCTCATGGTTGAGGACCTTCTTGGAGAAGAGGCCACCCTCGAGCAAGCCCTTATCCTTGAGGGCGCTCTTCTCGGCAACGAGGTAGTAGCCAGTGTTGAGTTCCTCGGTGGTGGCGTCGAGCTTGTTCTTTGTGTTTGAACTGACGGTCGCAAGTGAGTCTACAGAAGTAGAGAGCTTGATTACAGCATTGTTGAGGTATCCAATCTCGACATCCTTCTGCGCCAACATATTGTTGAGCTTCTCGATCTCAGCATTCTGCTGGTCAATCTGCTGTTGGAGCACATCGATGATCTTCTTGTATTCACTGTTCTTGCCAAGGGCGGCCTTGAGCTTGCGCTGCAGCTCGGTCACCTTGTTCTTGTTCTCAACGAGCCTTGCGTAGATGGCCTTCAGGTCGTTGTTGATCTGATTGGTGTCTCCAGACTCGCTTGCGTTAATGGCAATGATATTCTCGCGCTCCTTGATGTAGTTGAGGTTGCTGTGTACGTCGGAGAGAGTTGTGGCGATGAGGGCCATGCTGCTGTCTTTGCCGGCGATTACGCTCTGAAGCGAATCAATGGTGCTCGCTTGCTGGGTGAGCTGGTCTTGGTTGCAGGCTACCAATGCGGCGGCGGCCAGCATACCCATCAACAATTGCTTTTTCATTGTGTTTTTATGTTGTTTTGTTGAGTTTATGTTTTTAATTGCTTTCTCTATGTTTTTTGCTTCGGCGAAGTTCTCGCAGGTCTACAGGAGCCTGTTGCTCACAGTCTTCTGCATCATCATCTTCTTCCTCACCTTGCTTCTTTTTCCAGCCTGTTCCCTCTACAATCATTACGATTTCACCCTTAGGCGGTGTCTCCTCGAAATGTTGTATAAGTTCAGTCAGTGTTCCGCGTACGGTCTCTTCAAAGACCTTGCTGATCTCTCTGCAAACTGCGGCACGCCTGTTCCCGCCGAAGCACTCGGACATTTGGCTGAGTGTCTTGGTCAAACGGAACGGGCTTTCATAGAAAATCATTGTGCGAGGTTCTGTGGATAGTCTGTCGAGGATTGTCTGTCGCCCTTTCTTATTAGGCAAGAATCCCTCAAAACAGAATTTGTCGCAAGGCAATCCACTACTGACGAGGGCGGGCACAAATGCTGTTGCGCCAGGAAGGCAAGATACCTTTACTCCTCTCTCAACGCAACGAGCCACTATTAAGTAACCCGGGTCGGATATTGCCGGTGTTCCTGCGTCACTTACAAGTGCTGCGTCTTCGCCTGCCTCAATCCTGTCCACGTACTTGTCGGCCACACCATGCTCGTTGAACTTGTGGTAGCTAATGAGAGGGGTGGTGATTCCGTAGTGTTTGAAAAGTACAGATGTCGTGCGAGTGTCCTCCGCCATGACGAAAGAAGCCTCCCTGAGTGTGCGCAATGCGCGCTCCGTTATGTCCTCCATATTGCCGACAGGGGTCGGGACTACAGTTAGTTGGCTCATAAGAATTTGCGATGTACAGCTTTAAGGAATGCTTCGACCGTGGGGTCCGTCTCGTCCCAATTGAACGACTGCCTCAGATACTGATACGCCTGCTCATACGAAGAGGCGGCATTTATTGTTTCTATAGCTGCGTCAAACGCCATTTTGTTGCCTTTGAACAGCTCTCTCTGATATAGAAACCTGTCGTTAATACCAATGGCTCTAGATACGTCACTTACAGGCGTACCGTAGTTCGCAATGTCCACTGCGCTTGCCTTGGCTTTTTGGGGGAGTGTCTGAGTCTTAACTTCTGGCTCATTAATCGGTTCCTCGTGGGGAACTTCAACTTCGGCATCCTGTGCTCGGTGCGCAACTTCCTCCTTGGCTGAAGCCGTTTCCGTCCCTTTTACTGGGATTTCAGATTCGGACTTTGTGTGTTTCACCTCGTCTGTGATATCCTCTGCCATTTCCGGTTCTGCTTTGTCTCCTTCTCCATTTGCCGGACTGCCAATCGTTAGTCCCTCAAAAGGATCATTCATTCCTTCGAGTTCCGCACTGAAATAATCTTCAATCTTGGGACGAGATGGCTCGATTTTTGTGTCGTTAGTAATGCGAACCTTGGCATTTGTTTGCGGTTTCACATCTTCACAGTCCTCCGGCTCGGTGTGAACTCTGCTTATCGGCTTCGGTTGTGAGACCGGGGAAACACTGGCTTCAAGAGAGGGGGGCGTCTCGCTTATCAAGTTCTCTGTGGACCAGTATTTTAGCAGGAGTATCTCTTTGCCCGTGCTTTCGTGCTTCTGCTTCAGAAGGTCCAGAAAGTCAGTGGCTATGCGGTCTGGCTCTCGGAAGGTCTCGACGAGGGCTTTCATCTCGTCGAGGTCATTCTTTATGAGGTCTATTATGGCTTCTTTTTTCATTGATTCTTTGTCGTTGCTCATATGTCGCAACCTTCTTGCAAAAGTAACGGATTTTTGTGGTTGTTATTGCCTCTTGGTTGCGATTTTATACTATCTTTGTAGCTAATTGTTAACACTTCGATTTCCTTTAGACAAATGTCTCTTCGTCGTTTGACATATTTACCTTTTATG
>CAVGTO010000222.1:2929-3399 GCA_963631865.1 Eggerthellaceae bacterium | reverse complement strand
AATATATTCCGTACGAGCCTTTGAATTTCTTGGGGTCGATCTCTTCGCTCAGTGTCAGTCCAAGTTGGACTCCGTATGCGTAGATGTTCTCAACTTCGTTGGTTGATGCGCTAAGTCTGTGTGTGCGGAATTTATAGGTGTCTGAGTTATAACGCGTTCCGTCGCGCTCTACGTACGTTACGAAGTAGTATGTCGTGTCGGAGTAAAGCCCGTCAATGTCGAGCTCATACTTGCCTTTGCTGACTAATTTAGCTCGTATCTCGTCACCTGTGGTGCTGAGGTAGCGGGTGTTTTGCAGTGAATATTTGATGCCTGCGATCTCGGAAGTATCGTCTTCAGCCCCAAACCGTCCTTCTATGTGCGCACTATAGGGCGTTATGTCCGTTACACTTATGGCCGCCACTGTGTCCTCTTCCACTGCCTGCGGTTTTACTTCTTCCTCTATTGCGCAGTGCGTCATAGTTATAAGC
>CAVGTO010000222.1:0-2919 GCA_963631865.1 Eggerthellaceae bacterium | reverse complement strand
ATCAGTGGTAGTGACTTCATATCTCTTTATGTTGTTTTGGTGCAGAGGATTAGAACTTGTTGTCCGCCGTATGCCGTTACTCCGAAAAGGAAGTGGGCCGACGACTCCCCAAATTTAATCTTTTTTCTTAATGCTTCTGCGGTGAGTGGGAAGTTTCGGACGGCTATGGAGGCCGAGGTTGTTACTTCTCGCAATTTTTTGAGACTCTGTTTCGAGAGGTCATATATGCCTTCTACTACGAATTTTCGGCCAGGGAATGATGGGACGTCAAACTGTGACGTATAGATATGCGTACCATTCCCGAGCATTTTGAGCTCAAACATTTGACCGAGCGTTGCAAATGGGCCCGCTTTCATTACGGCGGCATGGGGTACGTACAGGCGCTCGCCAGGGTAGGGTAGTCGTGGCAGTAATTCCGCCTTTACCTCTTTCTCTTCCTGCGGGGAAAAGGCAATATCCGATACGAGTTCGCCATTTTTATTTATTGCCACGGCGTGAACCAATCTCTCCCTGTCTTCGTCAATCTCAGCCTTGAGGCATACCATCAGGTCTTTGCATTCTGGGCCGTAGCCTATGACGTAGACATCCACGACATTGCTCAGTTGCGAGGTCGTCAGCGAAATATCAAGCAGTGGTGATAGTTTGATTATTACCTTTTTGCCAATCTTAAGCAGTTGCGGGCATAGCTCAGAAACATCAGGAGAGCATTCATTCAGCATAAAAACTCTCTCCCCTGTCTGTGATCGTCTCGACGGGTCTACGAAGACTACGTCTGCCGTGATACCTTCTTTGATGCATTTTTTGATATAATCCTCCGCGCTCGAATTGACGAATGTCGTGTTCGTGACTCCTAGGATTTCATAATTGTGCTTTGCTGCCTCCACTGCCTCCGGGCTCTTGTCTACATACGTGACGTGGCTCTTTTCGAGTCCCATAAAATAGCAGTCGACGCCCAAACCGCCAGTGAGGTCTATGAGGGTGTCGCAGCCCCACGTCAGCGACTCGCGAAATCGCGCCAATGGCTCCGACGAGCATTGCTGTATAGCAACAGGAAAGGGGAACAGAAGTCCGTCCTTCTTTGCCCATGTCGACACCTTATCTGCCAAGCGATTGTATGCGTCAACTTGTTGAGCCACAACCGAAGGACGGACCGTCTCAGACGGGCGTACCGATAGCGCAATGCGAGCCGGGTCCTTACCCCTGTTCTCGCTTACGAGCTTCTGTTCCTCTTCTGTAAGCAATTTTATTTCTTCTCAGTTCCCTTCTTCTCCTCCATGTTGGAGAGGAAAAGAAGAAGTCGGTTTGCAATATTCGCCTCACTCACGCCGCCGTCGAAGTCGAGGGCCAGCATATTGAGCTCGGGATATACCTCTTTGAGTTTCTTCTCGATGCCGCGGACTACAATGTGGTTCGCTATGCATCCGAATGGCTGCATGGAGACCACGTTGGTGCAACCTTGTTTGATGTAAGCAATGACTTCCGCTGGCAGCAACCATCCTTCGCCAAACTGTGCTGAGAGGCAGATGATGTCCTCAGCCAACTTACTCTGGGTCTTGATGTCAATCTCTGGCTGATAGTAGCGGAAAATCTCGGCCTCTTTGTCGAACTTCTTTTGGATCTTCGTTATGAGCGAATATGCCATGTCGATGACAATAGATGGCACCTTGAATTTCTTTACGTAGTTCTCTTTGTTGAACTTGAAGTTGACAAAGGCTCGCAGGAAGAAGTTGTGGATGATGGGTGGTACAACCTCTACGCCATGATCCATAAGCCAATCTGGCACGTAGCGATGCGAGTAAGGATTGAATTTCAAGAAAATCTCACCAGCCACGCCAGCCTTGGGGTAAGTGCGGTCGGTGTAAACGTCGATGGCATTAAACTCCTCGGCAGCTGTGCGTGTGAGTTTGAGGATGCCCTTGAGGTCTTTCTTCTCGACAAGTGGATTGGCTCGGCGGAGGAAGTCATCGCGCAGTGCGCGTGCCGTGCCCTTGACCTTCTCGCGTACGGCTATCGCATGGTAGAATACAGATAGCCAGTCACCGAAGAATACGGAGTAGAGAACAATCGGCGCCGCCTTGAAGAGGTTGAGCTTGAAGCCCGGCTGATCCTCCTTGTCTGTCCCTGCAATGCCAATTACTGGCACTTGGCTGAAGCCTGCGTCGACGATGGCCTTGCGGATAAGAGACGGATAGTTCGTTGCGCGACACTGGCCAAGCTGAGTTACGGCTACGGCAGTCTTGTCGAGGTCGTATTTACCACTTTGGAGTGCCTTGATGAAGTCGCCTACGATGAGGGTTGCCGGATAGCAAACCTCGTTGTTGGAGTACTTGAGACCCAAGTCATTAGACTCTGCATCGGATATCGGAAGGCTGATTACGTCGTAACCCTCCGTCTTAAAAGCTGCTCCAAGCAGTGGGGAAATATATTCTGTGAAGAAAGGCGCCAAGATTGTGCGTCGCTTCTTATCCTCGTTCTCGAACTTGCGCGGGCGTACGAATGCCTTGACCTCAGACGATACCTCGCCACCGAACTTGAGTGACTCGATAAGCGAGCGCACACGCAGTTTCATCGAACCGACATTATTGATGTCGTCAATCTTGAGGAGAGTCAGGCTCTTGTTGTGCCTATTGAGCACCGAGCGCGCCTCGTCTGTAAAGAATGCGTCTGGTCCACAACCGAACGACGTTGTCTCTACAAAGTGTACGTTGTTGCCCTGGCGGGCAGCCCATTGTGCGGAGTTGAGAATTCGGTTGACGAAGGTCCATTGCTTGAGGATGAAGGTCTCTTTCTCGTTGATATTAGAGTTCCTTACGATATCCTCAGTTACGACGTCGACTCCCAACTTGGTTATCATTTCCGATACCTTGTGCTGGATGAGCGGGTCTGTGTGGTACGGACGGCCGGCAAGGAGGATTACTG
>CAVGTO010000221.1:0-3409 GCA_963631865.1 Eggerthellaceae bacterium | reverse complement strand
TCACCAACCTTAGCTTCTCTGCATCTTGAATTTCAAGAGCCCTCTTGTAGTCACCAGACGACGTAGCGACAAAAGTGCGACAGTCATTATAGAGGACCCAAACATAAGGCATGTTATTCTCACCGAAACGAATCGAATCGCAAAGGATTGACATAGCTTCTTGGCGGTCGCCATGTATATTGCAAAATAAAGATTTTGAAAGGAGATCAACAGAGCAAAGTTCCCAATCGTCAGTCGAAGCCCCGAAAGCCCAGTCGTTAGTTATGACATTACCACCATCAGAATTACCGAGACGGCAATTTACTAGACGTTTGTAAGATTGCACAAAATTCACGGAAGCTGGCGACTGGCTATGAGTTAACAACATCTCTATACGCATAATAGATGTTGACGCCTTAGAAAACTCACCAGTAAGCACATGCAGGCGAGTCAACTGTTGAAGGTACGCAACTCTGTCGCATGCAGACGACTTCTCAAAAAAAGTGCTCGCCTTGGACAAAAAGCGCGTAGACGCATTAACATGCGACAAGTCGATATAGACTTTTGCCGCATCAGAGAACAGCCTCGTAAGCTTATCTTCTGCGATAGAGTTATTGCTAGATTTACTATAAGTGGTCGTGTCTAAAAGCACCTCGACACATCTTAGTTCTTTCAAGCAATCTCTGTAATTACGGACATCCCTTAAGATAGCCGACTTGACAATATGGAGTCTGGCAAGCTCCAACAATGACTTTGAGCGTGAAGCGCAAGACAAACCTCGAAATATGTACTTTTGCGCAGCATCATAGTTACCCCTTCGCAAATTTGACTCAGCCAGGACACGGTACATCTGAGCCGACATTGCCAACCTTACCGAAGAAGCGCTATCGGGCCTCAAACTAAGTTCAGATAGAACAGCATTGGCATAAAAAGCCGAAGAATCAGCTCGATTTCTGAACAGATAGAATAAAGAGCGGAGAGCATTGGCATCGGCAGTTGGAGAAACGGCGCAAACATTGACAGGAATATCAGCAAGCACAGCATCAAAACAAACTGTGTCACCGGCCTCTATACGTCCAGAAACTATATCATACAAAGGGACACCAGCGAGGCCCGTTTTTTCGCACCCCGAAAGAGCCAAAGTCAGGAGGACAGAGGCAAAAAAAGTAGAGAGACGTATGATATCAGATAAGCGTGTCACAAGATTAACAGTAGAGCTATTAATTAGAGTAATCTCACCGTGGCGCATATACCATTTTACGAAATTACTTTCTTTTTCTCAGATTAAAGTACTTGATTCAGTCAAAATTACCGAGCCAAGACAACATTGGCATCAAAGTTTGCACTTCACAGAGGAAATATCTATTTTTAACCTTGGTTAATGGAGGTCTATCAGTACCAAGTTTAATCATTAAATTGAGCTTTATTCCTTTAAGAGCTGCATTGTCCTGTCGAAAAACAACGAGTAGCAATTAGGGAGAGGATAAAATATAAATAGTAGACATCGGATGATAGAGAGTGCAAACAGTCATATTGACAATATTATAGTTCATCAAATGGGGTGTAAAGCCGAAGGCGGCGAGCTACGACTATCCCGGACAAGCATAAATCTTGAGGGGCAGGACGACATGGCGGATTTGCTTCGCCTGTATTTTTTCCGTCCATTCCAGACAGACTCGTTCTTCAACTTCACCTCGGAGCAGGGAATCGAGGGTAACGCCGTTTTTCGCTTAGCCAAGAAAGTATTTGAGGACCCGACTCAGTTTTACGACGTGTCGGTGGACATAGCGCGCAGGCTTTATGAGGCATCAAATCACCCAAAGATACGCGGAGGAGAGCTATATATCACGCTTTTCAACGATTGCGTAGTGGAAGGACAGGTATGTAATGCACTTGGAATTTTCAAATCGGAGAGCAAAGAGACGTTTTTGAAGATTATGCTTCGTGACGAACACCAGATAGAGCTTGGTTCGCAAGTTGGCATCAACGTGCGTAAACTAGACAAAGGTTGCATAATCTTCAATATGGAGCAAGAGGACGGGTACCGCGTTTGCGCAGTAGACAACGTAAACAAGGGACAAGAAGCCCGTTTTTGGATGGAAGACTTCCTCGGGCTCAAGCCTCGAGAGGACAACTACTTTTACACGGACAACTACTTGAAAATGTGCAAAGGCTTTGTAGACGACGTCTTCAACGACGAAAATCATGTCACACGTGCTGAGCAAATAGACTTGATGAATAAATCCATAGACTTTTTCAAGACAAATCAGCAGTTTTCGAGTGACCAGTTCGAGAAAGACGTCATGGCAGAGCCTAATGTCATTGAGGCATTCAACGACTACAGAGAGAAATATCAAGAACAAAGCAACTTAGCATCCCCTCTTCCTACCGAGTTTGAGGTGTCTCCTGATGCAGTCAAAGTGGAGAAGAAGAACTTCAAATCGGTTATAAAACTCGACAAGAACTTCCATATATACGTGCACGGAAGCCGATATTACATGGAAAAGGGATATGACAAAGAGAAGGACTTGAATTACTATAAGTTGTTCTTCAAAATGGAGGAATAAACATCAAGAGTAAAAAAGTGGGACAAAAGAATTTACATACATCTTTCTGCGAAAGAATTTGCGAGACGCACGAGGACGCTGAAGCGTTTTTGGCAGCCATAAGTTCAGAACCATATTTATCTGTACGTATCAACGGCAAGAAATGGGCTGATGGCCATCTCGAAGATTTGGGAGAGAAAGTGCCTTGGTGCGAAAACAGTTATTATCTGAACGACAGACCAACATTCACACTAAACCCAGCGTTTCATGCGGGATCATTCTATGTGCAAGAGGCGTCGAGTATGTCGTACTCGATTGCAATAAATGCAATAAAAGATTACCTGCCACCCCACCCTACTTGTCTTGACCTATGCGCATCGCCAGGCGGAAAGACAACACTAATTCTCAGTATGTTGGGAGACAAATCCGTTGTCGTTGCAAATGAGTATGTGCGCCAGCGCGCATGGATATTGCGAGAAAACGTAGCGAAATGGGGATACCCATCGGCAATAGTCACGAACAGGGCATCCATTGACTTCGCAACATGCGGTACAAAGTTCGACCTCATAGCTGTTGACGCTCCATGCTCAGGCGAGGGTATGTTTCGCAAAGATGACGCTGCTGTATCCGAATGGACACCTCAGGCGGCCGAAGATTGCGCAATACGCCAACGTTCAATATTGGATGACGTTTGGCCAGCCCTTAAAGTCGGGGGTTACATGATATACTCGACTTGCACTTTTAACCCCGAAGAGAACGAAAAAAACGTGCAATGGATTGCAGATGAGCTTAGTGCGGAGATTCTTACAATTCCGATGCCAGAGAATGTAGGGATAACAACTATCCCTATTGGAGAAGGAGAGGGATATGCATTCTATCCGCAC
>CAVGTO010000220.1:0-3427 GCA_963631865.1 Eggerthellaceae bacterium | reverse complement strand
GCTGATATTAACCGTCAGGCGCAAGAAGAAATAGCTAAGGCGCAAGCCGAGATAATCCAAGCTGCTATAAATGTTTGGAAACAAAAGCAGGTTGAAAAAGCTATGGCTGACCCCGAGGCTTTTCTGAAAGTGTCAAGCCCATCGGCTGTCGTGTATTCTGAGAGGTCCACAAAATATTCCACCTCTAAGTCGGAAGGGGCGGGGCAAGAATCTGACTATGTGGCTAACGCAGGAAACTCCGTCAAAGATTCAAAATCGGAGGAGAATGTGGCAAGCAATAAGCGTGGTTGCTGGCCGTTCAATTGAGCTTTGCGCAAAACATTGGCGTTCTATCCCAGTTCGCAATGAAACTGATTTACGTTGAAAGCAAAAGAGGTAAGTTGGAGAGTGTTGTTGAGCGTCATCCTGGTGCTCAGATTTTTGACTTGACCTCGAACACTTATGATAAACTTGGTGACCTTTACTTGGTGCACTTTAGTCCTTTCTGTCCTCATGGTGGTATCCCTGTGCCGCCCAATGGATGCATGAAGTCTGAGTGTGTCGAAGGTATTTGGCAAGGCCTTAAGGTCTTTGAAAATGAGGGCATTGATGTCGAGTCGTTTAGGAATGATTCGATGAAGAATCTTAAGCGAACTGAGAAGAAATTCGGAAAGATGCGTGGCCATAAGTATGGTGGTGAGCTTCTTGGGTATTATGAGGCCCGAATGAAGATTTATGTGCCTGCTTATCGCTGGGTTCTTGAAAATGTCCCCCAAGTGATGACTATGCTTGAAGGTCTGAAGAAAATTGCTGAGACTCAGGATGTTGCGTTTCTCGATTATGAGACGAATTGTGATGTTTGCGATTTGCGGACCCCACTGTCTCATGCTGGTCTTGTGAAGCTTTATCTTGAGGGTGCTTACCCTGGGTATGATCCTGAGGTGAAGGAATATTCTGCTGATGAACTTGCTGCCATGAAGAAGGCGGCAAGTAAGAAGACGCGCAAGTAGTCTGAGTTGTTTGTCTTGCGACGAAGGTCGGTATGCCCGGTTTCGGGTGTGCCGACCCTTTCGCCGTGCCCTTAGGTCTGTCCTCTTTCCGTCCATAAAACGTAATATCAGGCACAGTATTCCCGATATTGGCGTAAAATCAGGCACGCAATTCCTAATTTGGGCGTAATATTCGGCATTCAATTCCCGATTTTACGCCGAATGTTTTTGCTTTAAGTATAAAAATGCTTAGCTTAGTGTTGTCTAAACAATTGAATGGCGCAGTTATATGAAAGCAAGATACGTGGCTCAGCATCTCAGCGATGCAGATAATAGTCAGTGGGGACGCATAATAGTCTTCACAGGTGCAAGACAGACGGGTAAAACTACTCTTGTCCGAAACCATTATGCGGATTTCCCGTATGTTTCGGTCGAGGACCCTGTAATGCGTACTCAATACGCTCGCCTCACATCTGCGCAATGGCACGCTATGTTCCCCAAGGCAATTCTCGATGAGGTGCAGAAAGAACCAGTGCTCATCGAGAGCGTAAAATCAGTATATGACCAGTGGCCCGATGCCCGGTACATCCTCTTGGGCTCAAGTCAGTTACTTTTGCTTGACAAAATACATGAAAGTCTCTCCGGCCGATGCCTTATCAAGGAACTTTTTCCGCTCTCCGTGCCTGAACTCGCTACTAACGATTGGTCGGACACAGTTCCCGATTCCCCATTTCAGCAAATGCTTTTGTCAGGGAAAGTTCCTGTATTCTTGCCTACATTTCTCTTTCATCCTCGTCATGATGTCATTTCAGAGGCGTGGCGTCATTATGTTACTTATGGTGGTTATCCTGCTCTGACTGAGATGTCCGTTTCTGAAACTGACCGCCGTTCTTGGCTGGCGACATACGTGAGAACCTATTTGGAGCGTGACGTGCGCGACCTTGTGGCCTTCCGCGACCTCGAACCATATATTAAGCTTCAGCAATACCTTGCGTTCCAAACAAGTGGTATCGTTAATGCAACTAATATTGCCAATGATATAGGAGTCTCCGCCAAGACTGTTATGCGCTACCTCAACTATTTGCAAATCAGTTATCAAGCACTCCTTTTGCCTGCGTGGACAAAGAATCCGGCCAAACGTCTCGTAAAGTCCCCTAAGATGCATTACTTGGATAACGGCGTGCTTCAGGCTGTGCTGCATAAGCAGTCGCCAATGCCGTCTGGTGGTGAGTTCGAGAGCCTCGTAGTGGCAGAACTATATAAGCAGGCTAAGCAGTGCGGTGCTGATGCACAGTTCTTCCATTTGCGAACCTCGGATGGCAAGGAGGTTGACTTGCTGATTGAGACCCCTTCGGGTTACTTCGCCTTCGAAATTAAGAAGACAGAGCATGCTGTCCGTGAGGACGCCCGCCATCTCCTTTCCCTTGCTCCAATTCTGGACAAGCCCCTCGTGGCCTCTTTCGTTATCTCGCAAGATTATGAAACTCACGATTTTGACAATGACGTTTATGGCGTTTGCGCCGAGATGCTCGTGGGTGCGTAATCAAAAAATCAATTTTTCTTTCCACAAAATAAAATATCCGCTTGCCGTCCCCGTTACCCTGGTGAAACAGAGATAAAGAGAAAGAGAAGAAAAAAAGAAGATTGTTTTCTGTGAGATGTTAGTCTTGTGGAAAAGTTGTTGCAGCAATTTTCTTGTTTTGAGCATCTTGAATGTTTATCTTCGTAAAACAGTCAAAATTTAAAGGTTATGATTTACGTAGAAAATAGAAAGTGTAAGATTGAGTCTGTCCAGAAGCGTCATCCTGGCGCTCGAATTTTCGACCTGACCTCGAACTCCCAGGACAAGCTCGACGGTCTCTATCTTGTGGTCTTCAGCCCGTTCTGCCCTCACGGCGGAATTCCTGTGCCGCCCAGTGGTAAAATGAAATCCCAATGCGTCGAGGGCGTTTGGCAAGGCCTTAAAGTCTTTGAGCACAGTGGTGTGGACGTTGAGTCGTTCCGCAATACTACGATGAAAAATCTTAAGCGCACCGTGAGGACTTTCGGCAAGCCCCTCGGCCACCAGTATGGCGATGAGCTCCTTGGCTATTTCGATGCCCGAATGAAGATTTACATCCCTACCTATCGCTACGTACTCGAGAACGTCCCGATGGTCAAGGCTCTCATTGAGAAGATTCGTGAGATTACGAAGATTCAGGATGTTGTCTTCCTCGACTATAAAACCAACACCGATGTCCGCGATTGCAGGACTCCGCTTTCCCATGCGGGTCTCGTGAAGCTCTTTATAGAGGGAAAATACCCCGAGTACGATCCCGAAATGAAGGAGTACACTCGAGATGAGCTTGCCGCCCTTGATGCGGCAAACAGGAGGAGGCGCAAGTAATTTTGTGTGCGCAGACTCGTGATGATTACTCGGCGTAATATTCGGCACGCAATTCCCAATTTTACGCCATAGA
>CAVGTO010000219.1:0-3471 GCA_963631865.1 Eggerthellaceae bacterium | reverse complement strand
CCTCAAAGACCGTCAGTTCACATCGGCCTTTGAGGCGGATGGGATGAAGTTCGAGGAGCCAAGTGAATTGATGTTCACATTCAATAGTCCTATTGGAGCGTGCCCACGTTGCGAAGGCTTTGGCAGAGTTGTCGGCATCGACGAGGATCTTGTAATTCCGAATAAGAACCTGTCTGTCGGCAATGGGTGCGTAGCATGCTGGAGTGGCCCAAAACTCGGACAGTGGGCTATGGATTTTTGCCGCAAGTCCCAGGCATACAACTTCCCCGTGTATAAGGCATACGCCGAACTAAGCAAGAAAGAACGGGATTTGCTGTGGCATGGAGCACCTGGAGTCTATGGCATCGACGACTTTTTCTCCTTCGTACAAGATAACCAATATAAGATACAGTATCGCATAATCCAAGCTCGCTACCGAGGCAAAACCACATGCCCCGAGTGCGGAGGTTCGCGACTTCGCAAAGAAGCCGGATACGTAAGAGTCGGAGGCAACAGCATAACAGAACTATGTCGGATGCCTATATCGGCACTCAAGACATGGGCAGACAACCTTGAGCTCTCAGAACACGACGCAAAGATTGCTCAAAGAATACTTACGGAGATTAGGCAACGACTCGACTTCCTTGTTGAGGTCGGTCTCGGGTATCTCACGCTCGACCGTATGTCCGCCACGTTATCAGGCGGAGAGAGCCAACGCATTAACCTTGCCACATCTCTTGGTAGCAGCCTTGTCGGCTCCCTTTACATACTCGACGAGCCAAGTATCGGACTTCACTCGGCCGACACAATGCGCCTTATATCAGTACTGAAAAAGCTACAGCATATCGGCAACACCGTCGTCGTGGTTGAGCATGACGAAGACATAATAAGGGCGGCCGACCAAATAATAGACGTAGGCCCCGAGGCAGGACAGCTTGGCGGACAAATTGTATACGCAGGCGACTACGACAAATTGCTGAAAGAATCTGATAGTCTCACAGCCAAATACCTTACGGGTAAACTATCAATCCCCGTTCCGCAAAGCCGACGCTCGTGGAACCAAAGCATCAAGATAAGCCATGCTTGCACAAACAACTTGAAGGACGTAGAAGCAACAATTCCGCTCAACGCCATGACGGTGGTCACAGGAGTCAGCGGCTCGGGCAAATCAACGCTTATCACACAAGTGATGTACCCCGAGCTTCGCCAACTGACTTCAGACGAGGCAACAGCCAAGAAGCCCAAAGAGTATAAGCACCTCTCTGGAGACTTGGACGCCATACAACGTGTGGAATTCGTAGACCAGAACCCGATAGGCAAGAGCACGCGATCTAACCCCGTGACCTACCTCAAGGCTTACGAAGAGATCCGTAAGTTGATGAGCAACCAACCGCTCTCGAAGCAAAACGGCTTCACTGCTGCGCATTTCTCATTCAACGCCCCAGGCGGAAGATGTGAAACTTGCCAAGGAGACGGATTCATCAAGATAGAGATGCAGTTTATGGCCGACGTTATTATGGAGTGCGACCAATGCCATGGTAAGCGTTTCAAGGATGACGTCCTTGAAGTCAAATATCGCGGCAAGAGCATATACGACATTCTCGATATGACCGTAAACCAAGCCATAGAGTTCTTTGGCGATGGCACGGGAGCCACAGAGCGCAAGATTGTGGAGAGGCTCAAGCCACTGCAGGATGTCGGCATCGGCTATATCAAGATGGGGCAGTCCAGCAGCACATTGTCGGGCGGCGAAAACCAGCGCGTCAAACTGGCATCGTATCTTGCCGACGCCAACCAGCCCCCCACCCTTTTCATATTCGACGAGCCGACAACAGGTCTCCATTTCCACGACATCAGCAAATTGCTCAAAGCCTTCGATGCGCTCATCAAGAAAGGCCACAGCCTGCTGATTATCGAGCACAATATGGATGTCATCAAGAGTGCGGATTGGGTTGTCGATATGGGGCCCAATGGCGGAGACGCAGGCGGACAAGTTGTTTGCCAAGGCACGCCGGAAGAGATAGCCCGGTGCGAAGCCTCAAAAACAGGAATATACCTTAAGCATTATCTCCCGACAAAATGATAAAAAGCGAACAGACAAACAGCGCGATAACCGAGGCTATGCAAGCCTTGGCGTCTGGAGAGACGTACGAATACGTGAGCGGAGGCTCTCTTGGGGACTTGCCAATGCCCTCGACCGAGAGACTCAAGGAAGTGCTTCGCCTCTGCCGCGAAATCATCTTCCCTGGATTTTTCGCCACTAAACCTGTTCACCAGTCAAGCCTTGGATTTTACCAAGGAGTCTGCATTGAGGAGATGGCGCATAAGCTCGGGCTTGAGATATACGCCGGACTTTGCATGTCGCAAAGTGGCGACGATGGATTCAATGCAGAGGAGATGCGTAATCTTGCCGATTCAAAGACAGCCGCCTTTGTAAGATGGTTGCCCGAGCTTCGCCGTCTTTTGGTAGGTGACGTTAAAGCCATATTTGCCGGAGACCCAGCGGCGCATAGCAATGCTGAAGTAATCTTCGCATATCCTGCCGTACGCGCCGTATCTGGCTATCGCATAGCGCATAAGCTCCATGAGCTTGACGTGCCGCTCATCCCGCGAGTCATAACAGAGATGGCTCACAGCGAGACAGGCATAGACATAAACCCAGAAGCACAGATTGGCGAACGCTTTGCAATAGACCACGGCACGGGCATCGTCATAGGCGCAACATCCGTCATCGGCAACGACGTCAAGATATACCAAGGAGTCACGCTCGGCGCACTGAGCCATTTGGACGCCGACACGGACGACGTACGCAACACACCACGCCACCCAATAATAGGAGACCGAGTGGTGCTCTACGCCCAGGCGACTCTCCTTGGAAGGATAAAAGTTGGAAATGATGCCGTCATTGGAGGAAACGTTTGGCTCACACACGACGTAGAAGCGGGTGAGCACGTAGAGCAAAAATGACGCGACTCAGGACTGATAAAAAAGGAAGATAAAATGGATGCACTTCACATAAAGGCGAGCAACAACACCCCAGAAGTAAACCTCAATCCCAACGGGGAACTGGAGTTCACGGGACGCTCCGTGCCAGAGAACTCGAGGGCATTCTACAAACCCATCCTCGAATGGCTCAAAGAGTACTCGTATATAGCCTCAGAGCAGCACACAAAGGCAGTGTTCACTATCGAGTACTTCAACACAAGTTCATCTAAGTGTCTGCTGGACATAATCAGAATTTTTGATGTCATGCACGGGCGTGGCGACAGTGTCGAGATTATCTGGAACTGCGACAAGAACGACACAGACCTCTACGAAGCAGGGATCGACTTCGAGTCGATGATCAACTGTCCAATAGACATACGTCGGGTTGACAACTTGCCATGGTAAAAAGTCGAGAAAAACTCCAAAACTTACAGGGGAAGTAGCATTATGCGCCAATAGGCTGCCCATTAGGCAGCCTAAATTGTTCATAATTGTTCTCTTTTAGGC
>CAVGTO010000218.1:0-3515 GCA_963631865.1 Eggerthellaceae bacterium | reverse complement strand
GAAAAAGTATTGGGTAAAGCAGGCCTCCCCTTGAGCATACTACAACCACTCATAATGCAAACTATAGAGAAAGCATTCAAATCGAACCCATTTGACGCACAGACAGGGCCGGCACGGCGTGGCGACACAAACACGCTGGACAGACACCGGAAAATCATTGGAGATGATGACAATTTGCGCAAGATATATGACACGCTGACACGGTCTATTGCAAAGACTTACCAAGTAGAATAATAAAAAAGCGAGGCGAGACACTCGAATGAGCACCTCGCCTCGCTTGATTGTGGAGCTGTGGGGGATCGAACCCCAGTCCAAACATTGAAGTCATACGCTTTCTACATGCTTATCCCGCCTTTGATTTTCGAGCGGAGTTAGAGGGCAGGCGCCCAACGCTTCGCCTTAGCTCTTTAAAATCTCGTCCTTGGCGAAGAGCACGCCGCAGACCATCCCTGATTTTTCTGCGCCTCCGGATCAGACCGCCTCAAGGAGTGGGCATCTGGGAGACGTCTCGTCGATGCCACTGTGACACCGATCAAGCCAACCTACTGTACTTCGGTTAGGCAGCGAGAGCGTAAGAAGTGTTGCCAGTTAAGGTTTGATACCCGAGATTAAAGAGCCAGCATACCGACGCTCTGCATGCTTACGTATCACTTTGCAACGCTGTCAAATCCAGTTCAGCCCCGTGGTAGGTAAGTAACGCAAATTTAACGGCTCAATATCATATTAGCAAAAAAATAACGCATAATTTTTATGCTTGAGCCCAAATTAGTACCTTCGCGCCCGATTAGATTAATGCACTGGCCCTCCGGGAGGCGGTGAAAAAACTTTTAACCAAATGGAAAAAAGAAATTCGCTCGACCTCGGTAGGACGAAAGTGTCCCGCTTGTTTGCTGAGTACTACTTCCCTACCCTATTAAGTCTTTCATTCTCTGCCCTGCTTAACGTAACCGATGGTATATTTGTAGGCCGCGGCGTTGGCAGTGACGCGCTTGCTGCGGTAAATGTGGCCGCCCCCGTATTTATGATCGCTACAGGCATAGGCCTTATGCTTGGTAGCGGAATGTCGGTTATCGGAGCGATACATATGAGCCGCGGCAACCGAGCTAAGGCAAATTTGTGCCTGACTCAAGGACTCGGGACCACACTCCTCACCGGCATCATTGTGGCAGCGATGGTGGTATTGCTACCGAATCAGCTTTGCTATATTTTTGGAGGGTCGGACATCCTGTTGCCTTACGTAAAGGACTACCTAGTAAATCTTTGGCTTGGTATGCTTTGCTATGGCACTATGGTTGCAGGACTATTCGCGATACGCCTAGACGGGTCACCGAGATTTGCGATGATGTCCAACGTAATACCTTCGGTACTCAACATTTTTTTGGACTATCTTTTTGTATTCCCGCTCGATATGGGCATCGGAGGAGCGGCAATCGCCACATCTATATCTGGACTTGTTGGTGTCCTAATAATAGCGGCGTACTTCCTATTTTTCTCCAAAGGGCTGCATTTTTGCAAGCCCGTACAGACAGGCGAGAAACTTAGTAAAGCCGCAGCCGAAATTTGGAAAATGTGTAAAATAGGCGCACCGGCTTTCATTGGAGACACAGCCATATCTTTTATGCTCGTTGTCGGAAACTATATGTTCATCGGCATGTTGGGAGAAGATGGTGTAGCAGCGTTCAGCGTGGCTTGCTATCTTATGCCGATGGTGTTTATGTTTGGAAACTCCATTGCCCAATCAGCAATGCCGATTGTCAGTTATAACCATGGTTGCGGACAAGAAAACAGAGTTAGCGAGACATTCAGATTAAGTTTGAAGGTAGCCGTTGGCTCCGGACTTCTTGTGTCGGTGGCCGTATTCCTATTTGGAGGAGTGTTGGCCAGTTGCTTTATCGACCCAGCCGTTCGCGCTTTTACCCTTGCCGAACGGGGGCTTCCACTCTTTGCCCTCGGCTTCCTATTCTTCACACTCAACATTGTATTAATCGGCTATTTACAAAGCATTGAGGATGGCAAGCGGGCAACAATTTTCATGCTCCTGCGCGGCTACATACTAATTTTCGCCTTTAGCCTATTCATCCCGAAACTTATGGGAGAGGCCGGACTTTGGCTCACAGTACCATTCTCAGAATTTGCCACATTCATTTTGACTATAATATTTTGGCCAAGAAAGGCTTAACTCGAAGGACGCATTATCGGATATATGGGAGGATGCCATTGTGGCTTTCTCCCTTTTTGCGTCGGACGCAGAACAGGGAATAAATGTTACGGGGCGACGCAGAACTTTAACCAAATTTACGTAACGGTCAGGCGTGGTTAGAGATAAATTTGCGCCCATAAAACCCAAAGACAAAACACGGGATGATTATCACTATCGCACGTCAATGTGGCAGTGGGGGACTCGTGATTGCCGAGCAGCTATCCAAGCACTACGGCATTCCCTTCTACACCATAAAAAAGCTGGAAGAAATGGCCAGCGCCAAGGGCATCCAGGACGAGATGGCGGACTTTTTCGCCGAGTATCCAGTCAATACACTACTCTTTGCCATTACGCAATCGGACAACATAAGCCACGTGACCGAAGCCACACGCAATGCGCTACAGAACCTCATAGGGGACTCGGACTGCATTATTGTGGGACGGTGCGGCAACTATGTCTTCAGAGGGCGCAAGGACCTTATATCGGTATTCCTCAAAGGGAAACGCGAAGACAGGATAAAATTCATGGCGGAGTACAAAGGCATATCGGAGACCGACGCCGAGACTTACGTCGACAGCAAAGACGAGAGCCGCCGCGCATACCATAACTACTATACGGGCGAGACCTGGGGTGACGCCGCCAATTATGACCTCTGCATAGACAGCAACAGGATAGGCTTCGACAGCGCCACAGCCACCATTGCTAAATATGCCGACATAGCACTCAACAAGAACGGCGAGAACAAATAGGCAAGATGAAACTCATAAAACAATTCCTCATCATTATAGCCTTCTCGTTCGTCGGTGAAGTGATGCACGCATTATTGCCGCTGCCAATACCTGCCAGCATTTATGGGATAGCACTGCTGTTTGCGGCATTGCAATTCAAGTTAATCAAGGTATCTGACATTGCCGAGACCAGCGCATTCTTGATTGAGATAATGCCAATAATGTTCATCCCGGCCGCAGTCGGACTGATTAAGTCATGGGACGTGGTCAAAGGTTCGTTGCTGGCATATGTGGCTGTTACTATAATAAGCACATTTGTAGTTATGTACGCAGCAGGAATCGTGACGCAGCTCATTATTAGGCACGATAAAGAGAAAGGAGGCAAAAATGCGTGAGTTCATAGAAAGCTCCGTGTTCTTCGGTGTAATGGTCACGTTCGTGTCTTATGCATTGGGCATGGTGCTCAAAAAGAAGTTCAAGACGGCCATATTCAATCCTTTGCTCGTCTCGATAGTTCTCATCATCGTTTTCTTGCTTGCAACAGGCGTAAGTTATGACAGCTATGCCGTCGGGTCGCAGTACATATC
>CAVGTO010000217.1:2794-3538 GCA_963631865.1 Eggerthellaceae bacterium | reverse complement strand
GATAAGAAGATTGCTGGCATTGATTGCGCACAAGTGGACTTATATCCATCTGACACAAAGACGAATATAATGCGGTTGCGTATCTCGATTGAGAAATCCACAAATCGGATGAGGCAATTTGAGCAAACAACAAAGTCTGGTGAGTCTATCGTCTTCCTAGTCAAGGAGTTTAAGGTTAATCAATCCATTGCTGATAGCGAATTTGGGTTTGATACAAAAAGTCATAGCGGCGTGGAGGTCGTTGATCTTAGGTAACCTCTCCTGTAGGACGTTGTTAATCGTATAAAGAAGGCGGGCTGCACGTTGTATCGTGTAGTCCGCCTAAATGGTTAATGTGCAATAAGATAGCCTCCTTAGAACGCACTTCGGTAAACGTCGTGAGCAAAGTCAATGCCTGTTGCAGTCTTGAATATCTTTGTCACGAACGAGTTTATCTCTTTGTCTTCCAAGCCATCCTCATATCCATTTACTAGGAAATCGGCCTCGATAAGTATCTGGTAATCTATGCCATCTATGCCTGTGTATGTGTGATGATGACCTACAAGGTGGCAAATTCGTTTAATAATGTCCTCGTCGAATCCATCGATGCCCTCCAACATTGCCTTTGCCAATGCTGGTCCCTCTTTCTCCTGGTTCTTTCCATTGCAGTTGCCGTACTTCTCTTCCGAAATGTGTATGCCGATATCATGGACAAGTGCTGCGGCTTCCAACGTGAATAGCGTCTTGCTGTCAAGCCCTTCTATC
>CAVGTO010000217.1:0-2762 GCA_963631865.1 Eggerthellaceae bacterium | reverse complement strand
CGAAGTCGTGAACCTTGAGGAAATGATGTATCCTGCGGGCGTCGCCACCATATAACTTTATCATTGCGCTCATCAACCGAGCTAGGCGAATATCCATTTTAAGTGTCTATTAATTGTTTGCGTTTCAGTCACTGATTTTGATATCCTAATTTATAGATAATCAGCGTTTCTTACAATACTTTTGACTCTGTTTTTACCCTGTTTTAGTATTTCAAAACCATTGTCTTTATATGACGTAAAAAGATAATGGGATTCAAATTACAAAGAGTAAAGAGATGTACTACATTATTGACAATGAGCCTTTTCCTGAGAAATTAGAGAGAGATCAGTATGGATATGTCGCCATTGGTGGAGATCTGTCTCCGCAAAGATTGATTGAGGCATACAAACGCGGTATATTCCCATGGTACCCCTTCAAACTAACAGAGGTCATGTGGTGCTGCCCCGAGACCCGCTTTGTTATTTTCCCCAGTGAGGTTCATGTCTCTCACTCTATGCATACTTTGATAAACTCGCATCGTTATGCTGTCACTTTTAACCAAAGTTTTAATGAGGTGATTGATTGGTGTGGCAAAGTGGATAAACGAGATAAGCACGACTACGCATGGCTCGGAAGTCTCATAAAAAAAGCATATGGCCAACTTGCTGAACTCGGATATGCGTCAAGCGTTGAGGTCTGGGATTTGGAGGGAAAGCTTGTCGGCGGTCTATATGGTGTGACAATCAACAAGTGTTTTATAGGGGAGAGTATGTTTTCCCTAGTCCCCAGTGCCTCAAAACTGGCCCTCATTGGTCTTGCTAGAAAACTGGAGTCTGAAGGTTGGAAGTTTATTGACTGCCAAATGCCGACTGATCATTTGCGATCAATGGGCGGTCAAGAAATTTCCTATGAGAAATATATGGAACTAATCTCTGCTAATTAGCTTGTAGAGGAAGAAGATTATCGTTCTTTCTCTTCTAGCTTCTTGCTGATAATTTCAAGAGCCTTAAAGGCAGCTTGCTCTATAACGCTCTCTCTGTCTCCCTCAAAGTAATAGCCTTTTGATGACGTCTGCCCCCCCACGTGCGTGCCTATCCATACAGTGCCTACTGGTTGACCTGGTAATGCACCCGTTGGCCCCGCAATGCCCGTTGTCGATACAGATACGTCAGTGCTCATAATGCGACTGACGCCTTCCGCCATCTCTAGTGCCACTTCGCCACTAACTTCTGTATGAGCGTCAATCGATTCTTTGTTCACTCCGAGTACGCTCATCTTTATCTCATTACAATATGAGACCACAGAGCCTTTGTAGTAAGAGGAGCTGCCACTAACCATTGTCAGATAGTGTGCAATAAGCCCCCCCGTGCAACTTTCGGCTGTGCTTATCGTGAGATGTTTATTCCGTAATATCTCACCTAGCGTGCGAGATATCTCTTCTGCTGACTTACCGCTCATCTTGTTTCAATTCGTTCTACTTTTCTTACGCCTTTTACGGCCTTTACTTTCTTTATGACAGAGTCGAGGATGCTGGCGTTGTTAACGAGTACCGTTATTGTACCGTCGAATCCGCCCTCTGTACTGTCTACGTTGATGTTACGTAACTTGATGTCCTTCTCTGTCGAGAAGAGTTGCGATATATTGCTCATAATGCCAATATCGTCATTACCCGATACGTGCAGCATAACGGGCATAGCCTGACCTTGTACGCCACTCCATCGCGCCTCCATAATCCTGTAGCCATACCGGCGACGCATCTCTGCCTCGTTGTGGCAACCTATGCGGTGTATTTTGACGCCACCAGTTGCTGAAACAAAAGCGAAAACCGGGTCTCCATATATTGGATTACAGCAATGGGCAAGGGAGAAGTCAATGTCAGTTAGTCCCTTGTCCAATACGAGTACTGAACTTGGACGCGACTTTTCATTTTCTTCCGCATTTGCGTGGAAGTCCTCAACTGTAGCTGTTTTTGTAGTTTCATTCTGCTCTTTCTCTTGTGCCAGTTTGTCTAGGAACTCCTTAATGTCGGATGCCGTAATCTTCTCTTCTCCCACAGCAGAGAAGAATACGTTGATGTCTTTGTATCCATACTCCTTCATCAGCAATCGCTGCGTGGAGTCGTCGAGCTCGAGTTTCCAGTTCTTTAGGCGACGGTCGAGCAACTCCTTGCCTATCTCTGCTTGTTTGAATGTCTGTTCGCGTAACGCCTGGCGAAGCTTTGTTTTAGCTCTTGCTGTTACGACATAGCTCATCCAATCCTGCTTCGGCTCTTGGTGTGGTGATGTAAGGATGGATACAGTATCGCCATTTTGGAGCACGTAACGCAACGATACATTTTTGTCGTTGACTATTGCTCCTGTACAGTGACGGCCAACGTTTGTGTGTATATCGAATGCGAAGTCTAGTACTGTGGCTCCTTTCGCTAGTCTTCGCAGGTCTCCTTTTGGCGTGAATGCAAAAACCTCCTTGTCGTACAGATTTAGCTTGAAATCTTCAATGAAGTCTACACTGTTGAGGTCCGGATTCTCGAGCACTTCGCGGATGTTGGCAAGCCAAAGTTCCATATTGGCCTCGGTCTTGATGCCCTTATATTTCCAGTGTGCACAAAATCCTTTCTCGGCTACTTCATCCATTCGCTTTGTGCGGATTTGTACTTCCACCCATCGCTCTTTTGGTCCGAATACAGTTATGTGTAGACTTTCATACCCGTTACTTTTCGGTACAGATATCCAGTCTTTGAGCCTTACGGGATTCGGTTTGTACATATCAGTCACAATAGAGT
>CAVGTO010000216.1:498-3583 GCA_963631865.1 Eggerthellaceae bacterium | reverse complement strand
TCTATGTTCCATTCCATGAGGTTTGCGTCGATGTTCATCTTGTGGTACGTGTCGCGATATTTTGCGCGCTCCATGCCTTTATTGCCTCGCGTCAGGGATACCTCGCGACTCTTGTCCACGTAGCGGAAGCGGAGGCCTGGGTGCTTGATTGCGTCGCGCCCCAGTACGATGTTTACCTCGGTGTTGCTGCTCTCAATCGACTTTTGGCTCATCGTGAAACTCGACGCGCTGAAGGTAGCCTGAATGGTGTCGCCCCTGTGGATATAAACCTCGGCTGGCATGTATATTGTACCGCTGCCGACGAATGAAGATCCGGTCTGTGTGAAACCTCCGTTATATCCTACGTTGGGGAAGAGCTCTGGAATGTCGAGCTTTGTGCCCTCCTCTGTCTCGAATTTCGGGTAGCGTTTGCCGTAAACCGTGCTTCGGTTGATGCATTTGTATGTTACGGTGCCTGGCAGTGGATCCTCGAAGTAGTTCTTGTTCGTGAACTGGCAGCTCTTTATCTCTACCTCGTTGCTCTTCATCGATATGTTGTAGAAACCGAATGTGGCATATACCTGATCTGCGGGCAGTCCCACGCGCTCCCACGTTATTTTGCCAGTCGTGCCGAGCCACTCGCCTGTCTTGCCGTAATATCTGCCGTTGGTCTCGAGTATGTCGATACTGTCATTTTGGCTCATACAGCGCAATGTTGTTGTGCCTACGTTGAAATTGAGGTCGCCGTCAGCCTCCTCAAACTCCACTTTATCGAGGTCCAGGACGCGCCAAGCCACAGAACGACTTGCGCTTATAGCGCCCATCGTCAGGTAGTTGTTTGTCTGGTCAAAGAAGTTGCGCAACTGCGTGAGGTTCTTGCATTTCTTTTCCAACACGCTCTTCCACACCTCCATGTTGTGACCCGAGATGCGGTTGCTCCCCGCCAAGGCCTCGAAGGTGTTCATTGCGTTGATGTAGTCGGGGTAGGTGCGCGCTTTCTTCTTCTGCATCTTGATACAGGTCTCAATGAAGAGATCTTGTATCTGCGTGTCGCCGTTGTTCATAAAGCGCGTCAGCTGTGCCACGGCGCTCTTCGACCTCTCTTTGTCATTGCCCTGCATCAGCATTTCGCTCATCTGGGCTGTGAACTCCGTGGGGTCTGAACTGAATTCGTTGGCCGCCTGGCCACTGCCGTTCGCCACGATGCCTATTCCGAGCATCATGCCTATGGCGCAAGCCACCGCCGCTATCTTTGTCGTCAACTTCATTTCTCTATCTATGACTTGTGTCGTTTTTTCAATACAAATCCCAAAATTGTTGGAATCGTCTTCAATTGTCCAAATTGTAAATGATTTTGTCGATATTGTCGTAATTGTCGTGTCAGTCGGAACAATAACAAAACAACCACTTCATAGTTGTTTTCGTAGTTCACACATTCGCCAATCGCCGTCACTTTCATAACGCACAAAAGCCATTCCATGTTTCGCTCCCGCCGCTTTTATCGCCTCCAAATCGGCACTAAGGAATCCACTAAGTATCATTGTTCCACCCGGCCGCGTAGCCGCCGCATATGGCTCCATTCCGCCTATTATAATCTCCCTGAATATATTAGCAATGAAAATGTCATACTGATTTTCGTGCCCAGAGAGAGTCTCTGCCGAGCCCTCCCAAGCCTTGACACGCTCTCCTACGTGGTTAAGCTCCGCATTCTCGAGTGTATTTCGAACGCTCCATTCGTCAATATCTACGGCATCCACATGCTCTGCACCGCAAAGAGCGGCCACAATGCCCAGCACTCCAGTGCCACATCCCATATCCATAACACGTTTCCCGCTGATATTCCCCATGCCCATCAGCCGCTTGACTATCATACGAGTCGTCTCATGGTGTCCACTGCCAAATGCATTCTTCGGGTCTATCACTACGTCGAGCTCCTTGCCGAGCCGTTCCGTAATTTCTGGCCCGTGAATCACGCACCGTCCGTCAGCAATATATATAGGTGTGTAGCCTGTCTTTTCCCACTCGGCATTCCAATCCTCGTCGGGCGCGTCCTCCGCCTTCCAACTCATCTTTATTCCCTTAATCTCGGGCTTCACGCCTTCCATAGTCTGGACGTCATCCCAATCTTTCTCCTGTATGTATCCCTCAAATCCATCGCCTGTCTCCACGAAGCTCTCAAATCCGCGCTCTCCCATAGCATCCATAAGCAGCGCCGCCGCCATCTCATTATTTGGCTTGAGTGTAACTGTTATCTTCTTGTATTTCATTGTGTGTCAATACTATTCTAGATGTATATATCCCGTGACCTGTACAAAAAAGACACCCAATGCAGATAAGTCAAAAAAATATCCGCATCTGGGTGTCTGAAATGCTTCTGTGCGTAAACAAAGTTTACTTCACGATAATCTTCTTGCTCTCTGAAGGTGTGCGTACAATGTATACGCCGCTGTGATTAACGCTAGCGCAATCTGTGACACCACTGTAGACTTTCTGGCCGCAGAGGTTGTAAATACTGACGCTCGTTGCCTCGTCGAATACAATGTCATGCCCCGATACCTTCATAGTGCTCTTGCGAATGTCATTTATGGCACTGGGATTTCCGCTAGCCTGGTACTTGTTGCCCTCTGCATCTTGAATAATACTGGCATACTGTTTCCATTGGTCCGACGTCGCGTAAGCCTCTACCATTCCGCTTGGCACAATTATCACACAAGTCGTGTTCACTTCCGAGAACTGTGCTGGTAGTGCATTCTTGCCGAGAGTCAGAGGTGTGCTCTGTGTTGCGCCAATGGTTAGGGTCTTTAGGCCTGTCCAGGTGGAGAATGCGTTAGCCCTTATCTGCGCATTGGCGTTGATCGTTAGGGAAGTGGCTTCTGTCTCAGTGTGGTTCGTATTACCTGATATAACGACAGGATCGGTTCCATTTCCGATGTAGTACACGGGATAGCTCTTCCCATTAATGTCATAAATTGACTCGATGGTATAACTGTCACTGGTTTCGCTCTCAAATCCGTAAGCAAAGATTTTAGATCCTTGGAGCTTGTACCCATTATCCCCAAGGCTTAGGAGCTCGGTTGCTGCGACCTTTGATGATGGGAAAATGATG
>CAVGTO010000216.1:0-488 GCA_963631865.1 Eggerthellaceae bacterium | reverse complement strand
TTTTGCCCGTTTTCGAAGTTTCGTCCTTTTTTTTTACTAACTTTACTGCTCAAATTGTTTAGTATGCCAAATACAAATTGTCATAACCTGATGATAATGAGTACATCTAAGATATATTCGGTCATTTCGACTGTTATCCTGTTTTTGTGTGGGTTGTCTGCTAGTGCGCAGACGATTCAGAAAGGTGTCGTTGGTAAGCTTAATGGAGCGATATGCACAACAACTGGCGGCTCCGATTTGGTGCTAAATTATAACTTTCAAGGAAGTACTTATCCTGGTTCTTCTGCTATTGAGTCTTTGTATGACTATTATAATGGTGTGCCTGTTCGCATAGAACTTTATTCTGTGTCAGGTGATGGTGCGGAAACATTGCTTGATTTCATCGATTCTGATCATAACGACAAAGATGGCGGTTCGGAAGGAGGTTTCATTTCGGCGAAAAGTTCTAGTGCAATAATGTACGAGATGGAGTATGGAGAGTATTATAC
>CAVGTO010000215.1:0-3641 GCA_963631865.1 Eggerthellaceae bacterium | reverse complement strand
GCGTAGGTCTGTCCTGAGGCGTCGTCGGTCTTGTACACTACTTCATAGACGCTGATTTCATTTAGACCTGGGACAGTGGCTTTGCACAACTCGCCGCTCGTCTTACTGCTGATCGTAACGTCATGGCTGTTATTTTGTGCCTTGGTTGTCAATTTGATAGTATGATTCGAGCTCATGCCCTCTTCGCACAACGTGATTTCGCCTTCCGATGCGTAAATATCAGACATGACGACAGTTGAGTCTTCTATGTCAGCGGATGTAATATTGAAAGTGAGGATGTAGCTAGCCTCGTCCTCTGTTGTCTCAAGATCTATGAGGTTGTCGCCCGCAAAGCCGAGAGGTAGCGCCGAGAATTCGAAGACGAAGTTTTTTCCCTCATCGGGTACGTTGTTGAAGAGTTTAGAGATTTTCGCCTTGACTCGGTATTTCGTGTCGCGTTCGAAGGCGTCGGTATGGCGGAAAACGATGATGTGGTTGTCCACAAAAGAGAATACGCCTTTGGTGGATGGACTTATCGACATTATGTCGTTGAGGTCAACTTCGCTAGCGACGCTGTCTGCCACGTCTTCCGATAGGATAAGGTATACATCGCTGAATCGCGATATGGAGCCCGTGGTGAAAGTCGTGATGTATTTACTCGACTTTGATGGTTCGTCTCCTCCCCCGCACGATGTAAGTGCGAGGGCTGCTGCCACGGCCAACATTAGTCGCGAGAGCATGGTTCTGATGGAATTTCTCATTTTCCTGTTTTGGGAATTGTTATGTGTTTAATTTGTTGATATGATCGAATTGCAGGCTCGTTGTCCGTCATCCAATCCTTCTTTAACGTCTATTTGCTCCAAATGTTATGCCAATAAGCGGATAAATCACATTTTTTTCTCTTCACCCATTGCTGCAGATCACTCTACCTTAAAATTTACTGTGGCACTTCCACCGTCTTCTGTCACGACTGCCAACTTGTGTTTGCCGACTTCTGGCGTCATAGGCAGTTCGTGCGATGTGATTGTCGTACCTATAAAGTTTCCATCGAGGTGCCAAAACAGTTTAGTGCCTGATGATGCTGCGGCTTGAGCCACAAAGCCTTGTCGCTCGCCCTCAAGGTTTCTTGTGCGGATAATGGTTTGGCCTCTCTGAGGATATATTATGTCAACTCGTTTGGATGTGGCGTCCTCGCAATCCGACCTTACTGGTGGCAATGGCTCATAGTCCGAATGGCTTTGGACATAGTAATATTCCATTGTCGCTGGCAGAATGAAACGCGATTCGGACACCATACTCGTAGTGCTCTCGCAAGAACTATTGACTTGCCAAAGCCTATCAGCCGACAGGTGAATAATGCGGCAATAGGGACATAAAGCAGTATTGCCACACTGCTGAGGCAACCTGACTTCATCCACATCGGCGCAGGCATCAGTTGCCCTCATACCTGACCGTCTGCAGATAAGCATAGGGTCCTCATCCTCCATCGGCTCGTCAAACCATCCATTGCTCCTCTCCCCACCTCGCTCTACGAGGCTGAAGACGTCGAACATCACTGGGGCCGCATATCCCACACCCGTCATGCCGGCGCGCCCTTCGCCAGTGGCATTGCCAACCCATACGCCAACCACGTGGCGCGGCGTTACGCCCACAGCCCACGCGTCGCGGCTGCCGTAACTTGTGCCCGTCTTCCACGCCACTGTGGCCATTGATGAGAAGGATTGCCAATCGGCCTCCTCTTCGGGGCGGTTGAGCTCTGTCATGGCGCGGAAAGTATGCCATATGGCCGATGGCGACAGGTTTGATGCCGAAGGCTCGGCTTTTGCCTTGCGCCTGCGGCTGTCTGTGGTAAGTGTCAGTGGCTCTATGAAATCTGTGGCTTTGAGGTCGGTGTGAGTCGTTTGACTATTATACACATTGAGGCGGCGCGCCATCGAGGCGTACATTCCGCACACGTCGAAAAGTTTAGCCTCGGCTCCTCCTAGGATTAGTGACGCTCCGTAATGCCCTTCCGAGTAATGCAACGTGGTCATGCCCAGTTGACGCAAGTCCGCCATAAACCGGCCTGTGTTGTGGTCGCGTAGCATTCGGACGAGCGGCACGTTGAGAGAGCGTTTTATTGCCATGTCGGCATTTACCGCCCCACTGAAGCTGTGGCTGTAATTTTCTGGTGTGAAGCCATTTATGTCTATCGGTGTGTCGGCTATCAGTTTGCGTGGTGTCATTTCTCCGTTGCTCATCATTGCTGCGTAGAGGAATGGCTTGAGGATGCTGCCCGTGCTGCGCTCGGCCGTCACCATGTCCACCATGCTCGTGGTCGATGGTTGGCTGGCGTTGCCAATGTAGGCGCGTATGTAACCCGTCTCTACGTCAGCGACAAGGACCCCGATGTCGTAGATGTGGTTGGCGGTGTGTTTTTCTCGGTACGTGTCGGCTATCGACTGTACTTGCTGTTGCAAGCGGTTGTCTACCGTTGTGCGTATGGTTGCGCCTTGCGTGTGGTGCGAATTGGCGAGGTTTTGTATCAGCTGCGGGGCGCAGTTGCGTATCGGGAAGGGACGGTCGGGTAGAGGCTCCGCTTTTGATAGTTCCAACTCTACGTTGTCTATGTCTCCGCTTTCGTGGAGCATCTCGAGCAACATATTTCGCTTTTTGAGAAGCATTTCGCGGTTGCGTGCCACGTGGATTCGCGCCGGTGAGTTGGGCAGTACGGCAAGCAGTGCACTCTCGGCCCATGAGAGTGAATTGGCTGGCTGCCCGAAATATCGCCATGCGGCTGCGTCTGCGCCGACTACGTTGCCTCCAAAGGGCGCATGCGATGCGTAGAGGGCGAGTATTTCGTGTTTGCTATGAGAAAACTCAATGTCTATTGCCCACAGAGCTTCGGTTATTTTTTGCCAAAAGGTGCGTGACTGGTTTCCATCCGCCATTCGCGCAATCTGCATAGTTATTGTGCTACCGCCTTCGACTACGTGGCCTGCCCGTATGTTTATAATTGTAGCTCGTGCCACTGCCATAGGGTCTATTCCCCAATGGTAGTAGAATTTACGGTCCTCGAAGGTGAGTATGCTCCGTTCTAATTTATAAGGTATGCTGTCGCTTTCGTCAAATCGCCATTGCCCGTCGGCGGCTATCCGGGCGGAGATGAGCTGACCGTCCTTGTCCAAAGCTACCATTGATGTCGGTTGACTGAATAGAGGCTTGGGTCTGGAAAAATGTGCCACTATCAAGCATAAGAAAAATGCTATGGCTGTGTATGCGGCTATGCGCCACATTTTTTGCGCTGCGCTCATTTTGAGGGGTACGTGTTTGTGATGTCGTTTTCTGTCTTCTATGCAAATATAGTAACGAATTAAGTCACCCCCCCTTGTTGTGTGTGAATTTCCTACTAAATAAAAAAGTCTCGACCAAAGCCGCCTCCGTCGACTGGCTTGGTCGAGACTTTTACACGCGTTATGAAAAACAGACAAATCTCAAATCTCTGTGGCTTAATACGCCGAGGTTGCGCCTCGTGTTTCGCCAATTTGAGCCTTTTGCTCTGTTTTAGAAATATTTAGCATTTGCGTATGGCTACCTGATGAAGAGTCCTATGCGTGCGTCGCCCTGGCAATCCGCTATGTACGCAGTAGGCGCGTCGTCGTATATCGCAATCCATGCGTTGC
>CAVGTO010000214.1:0-3654 GCA_963631865.1 Eggerthellaceae bacterium | reverse complement strand
TAGTAATACTGCTTGACTCTATAACCCGCTTGGCTCGCGCATACAATACCGTATCACCCGCATCAGGCAAAGTCCTGACCGGTGGCGTGGACGCAAATGCCCTCCAGAAACCCAAACGTTTCTTTGGCGCAGCACGTAATATCGAGGGTGGAGGATCGCTCACCATTGTAGCCACGGCACTCACAGAGACTGGTTCCAAGATGGACGACGTTATTTTCGAGGAATTCAAGGGCACAGGTAATATGGAGCTCCAGCTCGATAGGAAACTCGCCAACAAGCGAATATTTCCAGCAATCGACGTCAACGCCTCGAGCACCCGTCGCGACGACCTCCTTCATGACCGCGAGACTCTCAGCCGTATGTGGGTACTCCGCAACAAGGGCATCGCGGATATGACTCCAGTAGAAGTAATGACAAAGTTGGTTGATATGATGGTCAAGACTCGCAACAACGCAGAGTTCCTTGCCACACTCAACTCCTAAAAATATAAGAGATTATGTTCGGCCTTATAGATTTCAACCAAGAGGACGTAAGCGATTCTATGGGTTTTGTGAAAGTGGCCGCAGCCACTCCACTCACCCGCGTTGGCAATTGCCAAGGGAACGCAGAGCAGATAATCGACCTTATGCGCCATGCGGCGGACGACGGAGCATCTATCGTAGCCCTGCCCGAGCTTGCGATAACAGGATATACGGCAGCAGATTTGCTACAGCAGCCCTTCCTGCTGCACGACGCGGAAGTTGCTCTCGACAATATCGTCAGCATGACGTCGACAGTGCCCATAACGGCCGTCGTAGGTATGCCTATCGTATTGTGCGGCAGACTATATAACTGCGCTGTCGTATTGTCGCAAGGCGAAGTGAATGGTGTCGTCCCCAAGACATATCTGCCCACCTACGGAGAATTTTATGAGGGTCGATGGTTCTGTTCGCCCTCTGCGTCAACTCCAAAGGAAGTCACCATTTGCAAGGCGACAGTGCCATTCGGAACTGACCTCGTTTTCTCTTGCCCCACATCCGGTATAAAGTTCGGAATAGAGATTTGTGAGGACATGTGGGCTCCGGTAGCCCCATCAACGTTCCTCGCACTCCAAGGCGCACAGATTATAATAAACATCTCGGCATCAAACGACTACGTATGCAAGGACGCATACCGAGCCGACCTCATCAAGATGCAGAGTGCCAAGACTATATCGGCATACGTCTACACATCATCAGGCAAGGGTGAGAGCACAACGGACCTCGTATTTGGCGGTGCTACTTACATTGCCGAGAACGGCACAATCCTAGCACGAGGCAAACGATTCGAGCAATCTGCTCATTACGTCACGGCTGACATAGACATAACGAGGCTTGAGGCAATGCGCATCAAGACGTCGACCTACTATTCGCCTGACACGGTCAACCACCCCGTACGAACTGTCGAGGTCAGCCTTCGAACTGATTTCGACACAGACGACATTACCAGGAAATTCGACCAGCACCCATTCGTGCCATCAGACGCAGCAAACCGCGAAGCAAGCTGCGAAGAGGTGTTCAGCATCCAGACAAACGGCCTTGCGCAAAGAATGGAGGCAAGTCATGCATCGAAAGCAGTGATTGGCGTCTCTGGCGGATTGGACTCAACCTTGGCTATCCTTGTGGCAGCCAAGACGATGGACCTTATGGGACGTCCGCGCACGGACGTTGTCGGCATAACAATGCCAGGCTTCGGCACCACAAGCCGCACGCACGACAACGCAGTCGGGCTCATGAAATCTCTCGGTGTGACGATTGAAGAGATTGACATCACTGCCTCATGCAAACAGCACTTGGCTGATATAGGCGTAAGCGAGTCGGACCGCAGCGTGACATATGAAAACGCCCAGGCACGCGAGCGCACGCAAATTCTTATGGACTTTGCAAATAAGGTTGGCGGTATAGTTGTAGGCACAGGCGACCTTTCCGAGCTCGCACTTGGTTGGGCCACATACAATGGCGACCAGATGTCGATGTACGGAGTCAATGCCGGCGTACCTAAGACCCTTGTCCGCTATGTAGTGCAATACGTGGCAGACACGGCAATGACCGACGAGGCCAAGAAATATCTCGAAGATATACTTGACACTCCCATTAGTCCAGAACTCCTGCCAGCCGAGGAGAATGGCGAGATTAAACAAAAGACGGAGGACCTTGTGGGCCCGTATGAGCTGCATGATTTCTTCCTCTATTATATGCTTCGCTTCGGATTCAGCCCCGAGCGCATCTTTATGATGGCGCAAAAGGCATTCGACGGCGTATATGCTAAGCCTGTTATCAAAAAATGGCTCACCACATTCATCCGTCGCTTCTTTGCACAGCAATTCAAGCGCTCTTGTATGCCCGACGGACCTAAGGTAGGCTCTTTGTCTCTCTCTCCGCGAGGAGATTGGAGAATGCCGAGTGACGCCACTTCCGCTGCTTGGCTCAATTCACTTGAAGAGCTTTAGAGGTATGGCAGAGAAAGGAACTCTCTACATGATACCGAGTAACGTGGCCGAGACAGCAACCCGCGACACGTTTCCCGAGCACAACGCAGACGTTCTCCGCTCAGTGCGCCACTTCGTCGTCGAGAATATTCGCACGGTACGCCGATTCATCAAAAGCGTAGACCACGACATCAATATCGACGAGACGACAATGACCGAGCTCAATGAGCACAACACCAACAGTGCCGACCTGGCAAAAATGTTGGCAGCTGCCGAAGAAGGCCAAGACGTGGCAATGATTAGCGAAGCCGGATGCCCAGGCGTGGCGGATCCAGGTGCAAATCTCGCGGCCGAGGCCCATAAACGCGGCATACGCGTGGTGCCTCTCGTTGGCCCGTCAAGTATACTGATGAGCCTCATGGCATCAGGCCTCAATGGTCAGAACTTCGCATTCAGCGGCTACCTGCCAATAGGCAGTGAGCTTCCCAAGGCACTGCGCAAGATGGAGGAGCGTAGTCTGAAAGAGAACCAAACGCAGATCTTTATCGAGGCACCTTATCGCAACGACAAGATGCTCCAAACGCTCATATCGACACTGCGCGCCGAGACACGCCTCTGCGTCGCCAGAGAAATCATGGGCAAAGAGGAGTTGATCGAGACGCACAGAGTAGCGGATTGGAAAAAGACGAAACTCCCAGAACTACATAAGAGACCGACAGTCTTTCTGTTTTTGGCATAAATGGCGACAAGCAATTACATAGAAATCAAGAACGCCCACGTCAATAACCTCAAGGGCGTAGACTTGACTATACCCAGAAACAAGTTCATAGTAATAACTGGTGTTAGCGGTTCGGGAAAATCGAGCCTTGCCTTCGACACACTGTATGCCGAAGGGCAACGCCGTTATGTTGAGAGCCTAAACTCATACGCGAGGCAGTTCCTCGGGCGCAACACAAAGCCCGACGTGGACAGCATCACAGGCATACCACCCGCGATAGCGATTGAGCAGAAGGTCAACACACGCAACCCACGATCGACAGTCGGAACATCGACCGAGATATATGACTACCTCAAGCTTCTCTTTGCCCGCATAGGACGAACTTTCTCGCCAATAAGCGGTTGCGAGGTGAAGCATGACACAGTGACCGACGTTGTGGACTTTATCAGCTCACTCTCCGACGGCACGGTCGTGCTCATTATGTCTCCGC
>CAVGTO010000213.1:0-3726 GCA_963631865.1 Eggerthellaceae bacterium | reverse complement strand
GATATCGCCAGACTCCTTAAATGCCGCAAAAGCATCACAAACAAGCATTTCGGCCCAATCGTAGTCGTAGTAACCGGCAGAATAACCGCCATCGAAAATATGGGCGAAATACGTTGTATGATAGCGAGGTTCAATCTCCTTGATTAGGCCGATTTTGGATAAGGCCTCCTTCTCGAATGCATCTACATCGGGGACATTGTCCTTGTCGGAAAGCATATGCCAATGGAGGTCGAGCAACGAAGCGGCGAGATACTCAGTGGACGCAAAGCCCTGATTGAAGAGTGAAGCACGACGAATCTTATCAAGGAGAGCGTCCGGGATGACCTCACCAGTCTTATAATGGCGGGCAAAAGACTTGATTACAGTAGAATCCGCAGCCCATTTCTCATTAATTTGCGAGGGCATCTCGACATAATCACCAGGGACATTACCTGCAGTTCGTACATAATAGCCCTTGGTAAAGAGAGTCTGAATGGCATGGCCAAATTCATGGAACATAGTCAGATACTCATCATATGTAAGGAGGTCGGGTTGACCATTAGCACCCTTTGTAAAGTTGCAAACAATAGACACTTGGCCTTCGGTATGGGAGCCGTCAAAGTTGTCGATAGGCTCACGGAACGATGTGCACCAAGCACCACCACCCTTTGTGGAACGCGGATGCCAATCGAAATAGACAACACCGAGACTCTTGCCATCGGTATCGTTCATTTGCCAAACCTCATTATCCGAAGTGTTGTAAAGCGGAGCATCTTCAACTTTTTGGAACGAGATTCCATAGAGTTTGCCCATCGTCTTAAACATTCCCTCACGGACCGAATTGAGCTCAAAATACTGAGAAATCTCAGCCTCATTGAGATCATACTGAGCCTTACGCAATTTCTCGGCCCAATAAGCCCAGTCGCAACTCTCGACGGTCGTCGTCTTGTCGTATTTGTAAGCGAAAGACTTAAGATCCTCAAGTTCGCTCTTAGCCTTAGCTAAAGCAGGAGCCCAAACCTTGGCAAGGAACGTATCGACGACTTCGGGAGAAGCCGCCATATTTTCCTCAATGGCATAGTGCGCATAGGTCTTGTAGCCAAGCATTTGAGCCTTCTCAATCCTAAGCGAAATCATTTGGCGAACAATATCTCGATTGTCATGCTCACCGCCACGACGACCACGTTGGCAATAGGCTTCATAGATAGCCTTGCGTAAATCATGCCGCTCTGAGTTCTGAAGGAACGGCATGATAGAGGCATTATGGAGAGTGAAGACCCACTTGCCATCCAGACCAAGTTCCCTTGCTGTTTCCGCTGCCGCCTCAATTGCATTATCAGGGAGACCAGCGAGATCGGACGCAGAATCAATTACAAGCTTATAGCTATCATTAGTCTCGGCAAGGAGATTTGAGCCGAATTGGTGGGAAAGGAGAGAAAGTTTGGAGTTGATTTCCCTCAAACGGTTCTTCTTTTCGGGCGAAAGGAGAGCACCTTCGCGGATAAAATCCTTATAATAAAGAGTCAGAACTCGAAGTTGAACGCTATCGAGATTTGCGGATACGCGATTGTCGTAGACATGCTTGACGCGCTCGAAAAGTTTCTCATTGAAGGAGACATTGTCTGAATGTTCGGACAACATCGGGAGGATGGTCTCGGCCATAACATTCATCGTGTCCGTCACATCCGTCTCCATAAGGTTGAAGAAAATTGACGAAACACGGCTGAGACGCTCACCAGACCGATCGAGAGGGATAATAGTATTTTCAAAAGTCGGCTCAGCAGAGTTTGCGACAATCAAGGCAATTGTGTTATCGGCATCCTCGATTGCAGCCTCGAATGCCGGGATGTAGCAGTTATTTCGGATCTCCGAAAACGGAGGCAAGTTATGCGGAGTATCGAACTCGCTGTCGAGCAAAGGATTATGCTCAATATGGCAGCTAGCGAGAGCTAAAGAGGCCACGGGTATGAGTAGAGTTTTATAATTCATTGTTTTGAACTCATTTCGTTGTTTTACTGGCGAAATCTTTTGGTAATGTCTGAATATTCATCGATGCGGCGATCGCGGAGATATGGCCATATTCGGCGAACAGACTCAGAACGTTCGAGGTCAACTTGGACAATGGCATTCACCTCTTCATTGGCGGGCGCATTGAAGAGAAGTTCACCCTGCGGGCCTGCAACAAAACTATTGCCCCAGAAGTAGATACCATCGGAAGAGCCAGAGGGATCCAGTTCATGACCTGTACGATTGACAGCCACCACAGGTATGCCATTTGCCACAGCATGACCGCGCTGAACAGTTTGCCAAGCTCCAAGCTGACGTTTTTGTTCATCCTCAGTATCAGCGGAATCCCAACCGATGGCCGTAGGATAGATAAGGATTTCGGCGCCAGCAAGAGCCATAAGGCGAGCAGCCTCAGGGTACCATTGATCCCAGCAAACAAGTACACCCAAACAACCAATTGAAGTTTGAATAGGTTCAAAGCCAATGTCACCAGGAGTAAAATAGAATTTCTCGTAGAAGCCAGGGTCGTCAGGGATATGCATCTTGCGATACTTACCAGCTACAGAGCCATCAGCATCGAAAACGACAGCAGTATTGTGGTAAAGGCCTGTCGCCCGCTTTTCAAAAAGGGAAGCGACAATGACCACATGCAGCTGAGCAGCTAGGGCAGAAAAGTAATCAGTAGAGGGGCCTGGAATCGTCTCTGCAAAATCGAACATTCTAGTATCCTCGGTCTGGCAGAAATATGGAGTATTATGAAGTTCCTGCAAGACAATCAGATTGGCACCTTTATTGGCGAGCGCAATGATATTACGTCCGAGTTTTTCGAGGTTTCCAGCCACAGAATTGCAGGCCGACTGCTGGACTATACCTACATTAATTAATCTAGACATACGTAAACGGGCCTATTAACTTTCGGAATTGTCATTCTGGAAGAAATCGAGGACACTTTCAGGAAATTGCATTGTGGAGCAATGGAGAGAACCATGCTGACGGATGAGCACACGAGAATCGACGGGTACAATGCGGAACTGCGGGAATGCAGCAGCCATAATATCGAGAGCGACCTCATCGGTGCCAACACCATAAACAGGCATAAGGATTGCGCCGTTGACAAAATAGAAATTGGCGTACGTGGCAGGAAGACGCTGCTCCTCATCTTCAGGATCGAAGATAGGCGTAACCATTGGAAGCGGCACCATACGGTACGGATTTCCATTAGCCGTACGGAATCCCGCTATTTGCGCCTCCATTTCCTTTAGATCCTCATAATGTTCATCCTCAGGATCGGAACAAGTGACATAGACAATGGCATCTCCGGGCGCAAATCGAGCAAGTGTATCGACATGGCTATCCGTGTCATCTCCACTCAAATAACCACTCTCAATCCAAAGAACACGCTTTGCGCCAAGAGTACTACGGAGAACATCCTCAGCCTCCTCCCGCGACTTGAAGTAGTTGCGGTTGGGAGCAAAAAGGCACTCCTCGGTGGTCATAATAGTGCCATGTCCATCACTTTCGATGCTACCGCCCTCGAGGACAATTCGCCTTGCATCGCGATAATCAGCGTTTGGAAACAGATCCTCGTGGATGCACTGGTTAATCATATTGTCATAGTAGGCTGCGAATTTCATCCCCCATCCATTAAACTGGAAATCGGTTAAAATTGGCGAGCCCGACTTAGTCAATGTGGTGATAAAACCATGATCGCGAGCCCAAGTGTCATTGACAGAGCAATTG
>CAVGTO010000212.1:1192-3830 GCA_963631865.1 Eggerthellaceae bacterium | reverse complement strand
GTAATCTTGTGCTGGGCTCGGAAAGCCAGCATGGATTCCAGCATCGGCAAAGTCGAGGTTTAGTTCAGTGTCTGTCTCGGCCGACAATATATCAAGTTCCTTCATCTCAAAAAATAAATCCGCTCCGTCAGCTTAATGTGTATATGCTGACAGAGCGGCTTGTTGGTTGTTATTCGGCTAGCTCGACGGGTTATCGCCTTGCGATCTCATTGAGCACGGCCAATTTCTTATTTAGTTGAGCTACCTCGGCTTTTGCTTTGGTAATCTTGCTCTTGTACTCATTGACAAGCTTCTCCGCATTCTTAGATTTCGAGAAGAAGTTAATGTTGTTCTCGAGGGTCTCGGCTGCTTGCTCTGCTTGTCTGATTTGAGACTGGAGGTGGATGCGTTCCTTCTGGATTTTGTCACCACCCTCTGCTGCCATAGCCTCGACTTTGCCGCGGTAACGCTCTACGTCCGCATCGGCCTTGTCTATGTTCAGCTTATCGTAGTGCTTGTTGACCAACTCGGAGAACTTCTTGCCAATTGCGTTGAAGTCTTTGCTCGGTACCATGCCGATGGTGTTCCATCGCTGCAGGAAGCCCTTGAGGTCATTGAGGTGCTGCTCGTCACTTTCGGGAATCTGGTATGCTTCGAGGTCCGCAATCACCTGCTCCTTCTTGTGTAGGTTCTCCGTCATCTCGGCGGTCTCGCCGTCTTTTTGGCTCTGCCTGTTGTTGAAAAACGTGTCGCAAGCATTACGGAAACGACGCCAAATGAGTTCCGACTGGCGATGTGCCACAGGACCAATCTCCTTCCATTCTCTCTGGAGCTCGATGAGGTAGTCCGAGGTCTTGCGCCAATCGCTGCTGTTCATCACGGCCTCTGCCTTCTCGCAAAGAGCCTCCTTCAGCTTATAGTTGCCCGCATAGGTCTCGTCTTGGCCCTTGTAGAAACTCTTTCTGAGAGCATAGAGCTGGTCTATTGATTTGCGGAAGCGTGCGTAAATCTCGTCATTGACAGCCTTGGGCGCAAAGCCGATAGACTTCCAGCTCGTGACGAATTCTTGAGCCTTGTCAGCGATTGCCTCAAAGTCCTTGCGACTGCTTCTCTCAATACCTACATATGCCTCAACCTCCTCGCAAATAGCGAGTTTCTTTTCGTAGTTTTCCTTTTCCTTCTCGCGCTCCTCAGCAATAAGCTTACGGAACTTCTTATTGATATTGTTTGCGGCCTCGCTGAAGCGTGCCCAAATCTTATCACTCTCCTCGCGCGCAACGGGACCGATAGCTCTCCATGCATCTCGGAGTTTCTGAACTTGGTTGTATGCCTTGCGGATAGACGTTTCTGCGTCAAGGGCCTCGGCCTGTTCGCAAAGCTTCTCCTTTTCGAGCAGGTTGTGTTTGTGGTCAAGCTCTCGGAGCTCGCGCTCGATATTCAGTTTGCTAAAGAATTCGTCGGTGAGTGCCTTGAAATCCTTGTTCAAACTCTTATGGCTTGAAGGAATGTGACCAATGTTCTTCCACTTAGTTACGATGTCGCGCACTGTACGAAGTAACGAGGAGGCGTCGCTGCTCTCGAGACTCTTGACGACCTGCTTGAGTTGCTCAATGAGCAAACCTTTCTCCTTGGCATTGCCTTCCATTACCTTGCGAGCCTCTTCCTTTTCGGCTGCTACTGCTGCCTCGAACGCATCGAGAAGAGAGCGTATCTCTTTCTCTGTCGCACTTGGCTCTGAGGCAACTTTAGCTGGCTCATTATCAGTTGGCGTAGACTCACTAGCCTCGGTAGTCTGTGGGGCTTGTTGCTCACTCTCAGTGGAGACCGGCTCTGCCGGATGTCGTGCGTCAATTTCGGCCTTGATTGCCGCTATGGCTTCGCGAGCGGGGCGTGCAGGGCGAGTCTGGGCAATCTCTTTGAGGTAGTCCAGAATCTGTTCGTCTGTCATCTCCTTGAGTTCCTCGGCCGTATGGACGTTGAATGCAGGTGCGTTCTCCTCCTGTTGGTCCGCACTGCCGTCTTCTTGAACTTCGGCGATAGCTTTGACCATGTCCTCTGTGTCAACCTCGGCTGGCTGTGCTACCTCTTCGGCTGTTACATGGCCAACTCCGTCGAGCGCTGCTTGCTCAACATGAG
This sequence comes from Eggerthellaceae bacterium, assembly GCA_963631865.1. Lineage (GTDB taxonomy): Bacteria > Bacteroidota > Bacteroidia > Bacteroidales > Marinilabiliaceae > W3P20-009. Next base: position 1,715 of record CAVGTO010000212.1, on the reverse strand, counting down.
GCTCATTTGCACTGTTGTTCTCCGGTTCCTGCTGGCTTGCCAGCAATGAGCTTTCGTTCTCTTCCATAAATGTTAGAGTTGCGCCTCCTGTTGTTTGTTGGAGGCTGACAGACAAAAATACCCGCAAGCCTTACTTTGCTTCGTAAAATCGAGCGGGGGATGAATATTGTTTTTTACAAACTCAAAGTTAGGTATTTCCTTAAATAAAAGGGCAAGTTGAAGCCCTTTTTATCACTTGCGGATTACCGTTATAAGGTCAGCCAAATTCCGTGCCTCCTCTTTCAATGTCGCTGGGTTCTCGTTTTTATCGCCCCACTTTACTACGACACCCATCCTTCGACCTGGTTTAACCGTTGGCTTTCCGAATATCCGGACGTCCGCATAAGGGTCTCGCAAAACATTCTCAACACCCTCGTAGTCAGGATTATCGAATGTGTCTTGAGGTGCGAGTATGACTGCAGATGCTCCCGCATGCTCAAGGCGTATCTCCTCAATCGGCAAATGCAACACAGCTCTTGCATGG
>CAVGTO010000212.1:0-1182 GCA_963631865.1 Eggerthellaceae bacterium | reverse complement strand
GAGGGTGGGGGCCAAGGTCACCATTCCTGTGTCATGCGGGCGTGGCGAGAGTTCCGAGAACACTACGCCGTCGTCACATATGAAGAACTCAACACCAAAAATGCCTGCACCTCCAAGTGCGTCGGTCACTTTCTTTGCGATATTTTGTGCATCCTTAAGGAAGTCGTCTGGCATTGCGCATGGAATCCAACTCTCGTGATAATCTCCGCTTACCTGGTGGTGGCTGATTGGCGGACAATAGAGTGTCGGTCCATTCGCCTGCTTCACTGTGAGTAGTGTTATCTCATACTTGAAGTTTACAAAACCTTCTACGATAACTTCTTTCGAGTCTCCTCGCCCGCCTTGGGCAGCCTCCCATGCGGAATGAATTTGGCTCTTATCCTTTATGTAAGACTGTCCTTTGCCAGACGATGACATAAGTGGCTTTACGACACAGGGAATTCCGATAGCCTCGACGGCGGCTGTCAACTCTTCTTCGCTCGCTGCATACATATACTTTGCTGTGCGAATGCCAAGTTCTTTGGCTGCCAAATCCCTTATAGCGCGCCTGTTCATTGTGACATTGGCTGCCTTTGCAGAAGGAACAACCTGTATGCCCTGTTTCTCATAGTCGTAGAATCGCTCCGTGCGGATAGCCTCGATCTCCGGAACTATGATGTCTGGTTTATGCTTGGCCACGATGGCGTCCAGTTCATCGCCGTGGAGCATGCTCGTCAGCACTTCGTGCTCGTCCGCAATCTGCATAGCCGGTGCGTTGGCGTATGCGTCGACTGCCACTACGTGACACCCAAGGCGTTTTGCCGCAATGACAAACTCCTTGCCAAGCTCTCCAGAGCCCAAGAGCATAATCTTCTTTACCATATATTGTTCCTTTTTAGGTGCTTTTATGATGCTATTCTAGGTGCTTTATCGGTTCCCTACATAGACAGGCCTTACGTTGAGTCCAAATGTCGGGTGGCATTTCCTAATCGGTTCTTTTCCGCCTGTTGTCAATCCGTTGAGTATATACATTTCGTATGCGAAACCATACTCATTCTCGGTTGTGGCACGTTCCGATGTCCAAAAATAACCCATTTTGCCCAAGTCTTGGACCTCGCTTTTGATTTTTATTCCACTTGCGGGCAAAAAAATCGTGTTTTCATTCGGCCCGGTTATCAGATAGCCTGACATTCCGTCCTCATT
>CAVGTO010000211.1:0-3836 GCA_963631865.1 Eggerthellaceae bacterium | reverse complement strand
GCTCCATGCTCGTCGGCCATTGTAGAGTGGATGCTCCAGCATGACATCCGCCCGACGGTCTATTTCTACAACCCCAACATCACGCCTTACGAGGAGTACGCCATACGTCGCGACGAGAGCCGCCGCCATGCCGAGGCTCTCGGTTTGCGATGGATTGAGGGCCCTTATGACCACGATGCATGGCTCGAAGCCGTGCGAGGCTTGGAGAATGAGCCGGAGCGCGGCGCGCGTTGCCTCCGCTGCTTTATGATGCGTCTGCGCCACTCTGCCGAAGTGGCCAAGGCAGAGGGCTTCGGGTGTCTCACGACTACGCTCGCCTCGTCCCGTTGGAAGAGTCAGGAGCAGCTCGACGAGGCCGGCGAATATGCAGAGAAGGAGACGGGTCTCACTTTCTGGCATCAGAACTGGCGTAAGGATGGCCTCAGCGAGCGCCGTGCCGCATTGCTCCGCGAGTTCGCTTTCTATAATCAGCAATATTGTGGATGCGAGTTCAGCCGCAGGTCAATTGACAGTTAACAGTTAGCAGTTTCCGGGAGTTCATTCGGGAGTGCGAGTTTCACAAGGTTTAAAGCTGTCTTGGCTATTTTCGAAGAAACGTTACAGTCTCAAAGATTACGGTCGGCGGGGGGGCGAAGCCCCCGGAGGGGGCGTGGTATGTGCAGCCCCGGGCTTCAGCCCGGGAACATTCCATGCGGATTTTGGAAATATGTTTTTACGGTATATTAGACGATCCCTTTTTCTGAACCCGTATTGCACGGGCAATTTTCGTTTCGTTTTTTCCGAGGTGATGCAGATCGGGGCTGGCGTTGAGAACAATCTTTTTACTATATTTGTGAGTTTCGTGGCTGGAAAACCACGTATGTGGGACTTTTGCAGAAAGAATAACCCACTAAAATTGTTAACTGCTAATTGTTGACCGTTAACTGGAAAACTATGCATGTGTCCGAACCTCCACAGATAGACCCTAAGGACCCGAAGCGTTGGGAGATCCTGAATTCAGAGTACGTGATGCGCAATAAGTGGCTCACCGTACGTCGCGACCATATACGTCAGCCTTCGGGCGTCGAGATACCTGATTACTGGGTTCTTGAGTATCCCGACTGGGTAAACGTCATTGCCGAAACCGAGGACGGTCTTTTCGTCATCGAGCGACAGTATCGCCATGCCGTGGGCCGCACGGATTATGAGATTTGCGCTGGTTGCGTGGAGCCTGGTGAGACGCCTCTCGAGGCCGCCCAACGTGAGCTCCGCGAGGAGACGGGTTTCACGGGTGGCGAGTGGCGTAAGCTTATGACGATTTCGCCCAACGGTACGTCGATGAACAATATGTGCCATTGCTTTTATGCCAAGGGAGTGGTCCCTGGTCCCGCTAACCGCGAGCCGACAGAGGATATCGAGGTTTTCCTTGCGGAGCTCATAGATGTAGGCAACCTTCTCCGCGGAGGCCAGATAACTCAGGCCACTATGCTTGCACCCCTCTGGTTCTTCATGGGGTTGGATGATTTGGATTGAAATAATTTTTTTGACTAATGGAGGATAAGCAATATAAATTCGTAGACCTGTTTGCGGGGTGTGGTGGCTTGAGTCTAGGCCTCCAACAGGCTGGCTTTACTCCATGGTTTGTAAATGAGATAGTTGAGCAGTATTGTAATACCTATAAGTTCAATCATGATTTGAGTGACGAACATTATTTTGTAGGTGACATTGCGGAGCTCAATAAGCATTTGGACGACTATGCCGAACTACTCTCGGATGTAACGCTCGTTTGCGGCGGACCACCATGCCAAGGTTTCTCGATGGCCAACCGCCAAAGGATTTTGGACGACCCTCGCAACATTCTCTACAAGCAGTATCTTATTTTTCTCCAGAACATCCGCCCGAAGTTTTTCATTATGGAGAACGTCAAGGGTATGATGAAAAAGAAGGATGAAATATTGCAAGACTTCGCAGACTATCTCGGAGCCGAATACCAATACGACTACTCTATTTTGCGTGCGCAAGATTACGGTGTCCCGCAGAACCGCGAGCGTTTTATTATGATCGGCAACCGTGTTGGCGTACCTCCTAAAGATATCTTCGATGAGATATATCGCCACAAGCGTAAACCCTTTGTTTTGAGGGATGCTCTAGAGGGATTGCCTCGTCTTGTCTCAAAAAAAGAGAAGGGTGGCAAGGACGTTGAATGTGCGGCGTCTGGTTTTACTGTATGCGACTTCGAGTATATCCAGAATGATTTCTATCATTTTATAAATGGAGATAGGGTAATAACCAAACTATACAACCACAAGAACAGGTACAACAACGAGCGAGACATCGAGATTTACCGGCGACTGCCGCAAGGTGCCAATTCGCTCCACGAGTCTATTGCGGACATTATGCCCTACAAGAGCCGTAGCGATATTTTTAAGGATAAGTATTTCAAGTTGGATGAGAACCAGATATGCAAGACGATAACGTCTCATATGAGGTTCGACTGCAATATGTATATCCATCCTTGGGACTGCCGAGGGCTGAGCCCACGCGAGGCGGCTCGAATTCAGACATTCCCCGACGATTACGTGATAACAGGTTCCCAAAACATTTGGTACGCCCAGGTGGGTAATGCAGTGCCAGTGAAGTTGGCAAAGGCTATTGGCGACGGTATAATGAAGTTTTTACGATGAGGCATTTGGAACTTTTTGCTGGAATTGGCGGTTTCCGTAGGGCTATGGACCTCTTGTCCCATGACGGCGTGATGCGGTTCGATTGTGTCGGCTTCTCTGAGATCGACGCAAAGGCCACGGCAACCTATTGTGCTAATTATCACCCCGCTGAAAATGGCGAGATGGCTCTCGGTGATATCGTCTCCTTTACTTCCAACCGTCAGAATATTGAGAGCCTGCCTGAGTTCGACCTCTTGACTGGTGGTTTCCCTTGTCAAACTTTCAGTATGATGGGAAAACAGGCTGGTTTTGACGAGGATAGGGGACAAATGTTTTTCCGCATTATGGATATACTCTCTGTCAAGCGGCCGAGGTACTTACTACTCGAGAACGTCAAGAATCTGAGATCGCATGACAAGGGACGAACTTTCGGCCGAATAGTCAGTGAGTTGCAACAATTGGGTTACCGGGTCTTCTTCGATGTCTTCAATACAGCGCAATTCCACTTGCCTCAGACTCGTAACAGACTGATAATTTTTGCTACTACGGAAAATGTACCTTCTGATTTCGCGGAGAACTTTAAAGTTGAAAATGTAGCAAAGCTTTTTGATTTGGCGTATGAGCAGGCCGGCACATTCCACTATTCGTCGGTTTGCGACGTGCTCGGTGTGTCTGTAGACAAGAAATACTTCCTTTCGGAGAGGATTAAGCCTACGCTTTTGGCGGACGGCTCGGCTAACTTCAAGTCGAAATCCGAAATAAACATGCGCATTGCGCGCCCGCTCACGGCCACGATGCATAAGATGCACCGTGCGTGCCAAGATAATTACTATAGCCAGGATTTCATCGAGTCCCACGGCGACGTAAATCCTGCTGAGACAATGGATAAGGATCAGTTGGCAAAGTTGCCGATAAGGCGACTTACGCCCGAGGAGGCTTTCCTGTTGCAAGGCTTCCCTGCCTACTTTGCCATCAACGGCCGGCAAGCTGGCGTTGTGGACGGTTCACTATATAAGCAGGCTGGCAATGCCGTGAGCGTAAACACCATATATGCTGTGCTTTTTTTCTTGATTACTAACAAGGTAATACACGAGTGACATGACCGAATATTTTTATGAGGTTGAGAGCCAGATCGGCATCAAGCGCTTGACGGCGGCTGACTTGGGCATCGGAGGCACGAGCCACCAAACGCAT
>CAVGTO010000210.1:0-3876 GCA_963631865.1 Eggerthellaceae bacterium | reverse complement strand
CCACTCCGACGTCATGGCTTGCCGTCAGACCGGCTTCGCTATGTTCTGCGAGGGTTCAGTACAGGAGGTAATGGACCTCGCTGCAGTTGCACACCTTGCATCTATCGAGACCCGAGTTCCGTTCATCAACTTCTTCGATGGTTTCCGCACTTCGCACGAGTACCATAAGATTGAGGTTATGGATATGGAGGACCTCCGTCCGCTCGTTGACTGGCAGAAGATTAAGGAGTTCCGCGAGCGCGCACTCTCTCCTGAGCATCCTCAGGCTAAGGGTATGGCTGAGAACCCTGAGACATTCTTCGCACATCGTGAGAGCTGCAACCCGTACTACGATGCAGTTCCCGCTGTTGTCGAGAAGTACATGGCTGAGATCAGCAAGATCACCGGCCGCGAGTACAAGCCTTTCACTTACTACGGTGCGCCCGATGCCGACCGCGTAATCATCCTTATGGGCTCTGCCACTGAAGCTGCACGTGAGGCCATCGACTTCATGACCAAGCAGGGCGAGAAGGTTGGTATGGTATCCGTACACCTCTATCGTCCGTTCTCTGTAGAGCGCCTTCTTGCCGCAGTTCCTAAGACCGTCAAGGCTATCGCAGTCCTCGACCGTACCAAGGAGCCTGGCGCACACGGCGAGCCTCTCTACCTCGACGTAAAGGACGCATTCTACGGTCAGCCCAATGCTCCTATCATTGTTGGCGGTCGTTACGGTCTCGGCTCATGCGACACCACCCCCACCATGATCACTTCGGTTTACGACAACCTCAAGTTGCCGCAGCCTAAGGATCACTTCACTATCGGCATCAACGACGACGTAACCTACGCAAGTCTCCCCGCAAAGGAAGAAGTTCCTATGGGCGGCGAAGGCATGTTCGAGGCTAAGTTCTTCGGTCTCGGCGCAGACGGCACCGTAGGCGCAAACAAGAACTCCGTGAAGATCATTGGAGACAACACCAACAAGCATTGCCAGGCATACTTCAGCTACGACTCTAAGAAGTCCGGCGGTTTCACCTGCTCTCACCTCCGTTTCGGCGACAGCCCAATCCGCTCGACCTATCAGATCAAGACCCCTAACTTCGTCGCATGCCACGTACAGGCTTACCTGCACATGTACGACGTAACCCGTGGTCTCCAGAAGAACGGCACTTTCCTTCTCAACACCATTTGGGAAGGTGAGGAGCTCGTAAAGAACATGCCTAACAAGGTAAAGAAGTACTTTGCGAAGAACAACATCACCGTTTACTACATCAACGCAACCAAGATTGCGCAGGAGATTGGTCTCGGCAACCGTACCAACACCATCCTCCAGTCCGCATTCTTCCGCATCACCGAGGTTATTCCTGTAGACCTTGCCGTAGAGCAGATGAAGAAGTTCATCGTCAAGAGTTATGGCAAGAAGGGTCAGGATGTCGTTGATAAGAACTACGCTGCTGTTGATCGTGGCAACGAGTACAAGACTCTCGCTGTTGATCCCGCATGGGCTAACCTCCCAGACGACGAGCCTATCGTACGCAACGAGCCCGAGTACATCTCCAAGCTCGTACGTCCTATCAACGCACAGGATGGCGACCTTCTCCCCGTATCTGCATACAAGGGTATCGAGGATGGCACTTGGGAGCAGGGCACCGCAGCTTACGAGAAGCGTGGCGTATCGGCACTCGTTCCGAAGTGGGATGCATCTAAGTGTATCCAGTGTAACAAGTGTGCATTTGTCTGCCCTCACAGCTGTATCCGTCCGTTCGTCCTTGACGACAACGAGAAGGCGGGCTTCAGCGCTGAGACCATCGAGATGAAGGCACCCGCAGCCATGAAGGGTATGCACTTCCGCATTCAGGTTGGCGTTATGGACTGCCTCGGTTGCGGCAACTGCGTAGACGTATGTATGGCTAAGGAGAAGGCTCTCTCCATGGTACCCCTGGAGCCCGAACTTCCCGAGGCAGCAAACTGGGATTACTGCGTCAAGAACGTCAAGAGCAAGCAGAACCTCGTCGACATCAAGGCAAACCCGAAGAACTCGCAGTTCGCAACTCCTCTGTTCGAGTTCAGCGGTGCATGCTCTGGCTGTGGTGAGACTCCGTATGTCAAGCTCATCGCTCAGCTCTTCGGCGACCGTCAGATGGTAGCCAACGCAACTGGCTGCTCATCTATCTACTCCGGTTCTATTCCTTCAACACCTTACACCAAGAACGAGAAGGGTCAAGGTCCCGCATGGGCAAACAGCCTCTTCGAGGACTTCGGCGAGTTCGGTATGGGTATGGTCCTCGCCAACAAGAAGATGAAGTCTCGCATCCAGCGTCTCCTCGAGGAGATGATTGCTTCTGACAAGTCTTCTGCCGAGTACAAGGCAGCAGCCCAGGAGTGGATTGAGAACCAGAATGACGCTGAGGGCAGCAAGAAGGCAGCCGAGAAGCTCATTCCCGAGATCAAGAAGGGCGCAGCATCAGGTTGCCCTGTTTGCCAGCAGCTCGACGAGCTCTCTCACTACCTCGTCAAGAGGAGCCAGTGGATCATTGGTGGTGACGGTGCATCTTACGATATCGGTTACGGCGGTCTCGACCACGTACTCGCATCTGGAGAGGATGTCAACGTCTTCGTCATCGATACCGAGGTTTACTCAAACACTGGTGGTCAGTCTTCTAAGGCTACTCCTATCGCAGCTGTCGCGCAGTTCGCAGCAGCAGGTAAGCGTATCAAGAAGAAGGACCTCGGCCTCATGCAGGCAACCTATGGATACGTATATGTAGCACAGATTGCAATGGGCGCCGACAACGCACAGTGCCTAAAGGCAATCCGTGAGGCTGAGGCTTACCCCGGACCTTCACTCGTCATTGCTTACGCACCCTGTATCAACCACGGCCTCAAGGCTAAGGGCGGTATGGGTAAGAGCCAGGCTGAGGAGGCTAAGGCTGTCGAGTGCGGCTACTGGCACCTCTGGCGCTTCGATCCGCGTCTTGCTGAGCAGGGCAAGAACCCGTTCCAGCTCGACTCAAAGAAGCCTAACTGGGATAAGTTCCAGGAGTACCTCGATGGTGAGGTCCGCTTCCTCTCGCTCCGTAAGGCTCTGCCAGAGAAGGCTGACGAGCTCTACGAAGCTACCAAGAAGGCAGCTCAAGAGCGTTACGCTAACTACGTACGTCTGAGCCGCATCGACTACGCACAGGAGATTTAATTCCCGTCATAGACTAGTTACTCACGCCGATTGACTTTATTGGCTTCGGTATTGAGGTTCAATAATTAGCATCCTCCCACTTGGGCATTTTGCTTGAGTGGGAGGATTTTTTTATGGGGTAATTTTCGGGGACTTTAGCATAAAATGTTCTATTTATTAGGATGTTGTTTTTTTTATACATATTTGCGAAAGGAATTACATAATAAAAGATGTAAGCCCTCTGAATCCACCTCGAAAGGGAATAAATTTCTCACGGGCGAGATTCTGAGTTTAAAAATCATAACAAAAACGACACCCTTATGCAAGAAGAGGAAAAGGACAGGCAAAACCTTCCAGAAGAATTTGCAGGGCCTGTACGTATCGTCGTTAATGACGAAACCCAGGCAGAAGACAACAATCCCGCAGAAGAAGCTATCACCAACCCATTGGAAGCGATAGCCGACTATGATTACAACAAGACGCCAGTCCTCACCGAGGAAGAGGTAAACACAGCCCTCGACATCAACAGTCTATCGAACGGAGAGATTGACGCCAGACTACAGAAACTTGGCGAAGAGATAGAAGAGCGTTGGCAGAAGAGGGACAATATGGTTAGGGATCTTGAGGCATTAGGGCCTGCGCCAGACCGTATTGAGATCTTGGTAAATGCCATAGTTGATGAGTTCGAGACACCTCAGAACGCTGTCAACTTCGTCAAGATGCTTGTA
>CAVGTO010000209.1:0-3879 GCA_963631865.1 Eggerthellaceae bacterium | reverse complement strand
TCGTAGGTATCGTCGGTGGTTGGCTCGGTGGCTGGCTTCTCGGCAACACCCTCGGCGGCCTTGGCTCTGTCGGTGGTTTCATCACCGCAGTCATTGGCGCCGTAGTTCTCCTCTTCATTGTGAAGCTCATCCGCAAGTAAGAGCAGAGTCGCAGGAATGCGCACAAGACATAAGCGAAGGCCTCATCTCATAGTTGGGATGTCGCCTTCGCTTTTTGATTGCAACCCAGATATGTGACGTCAGGTCTGATTGATACAGAAACGAGGAGACATATAAGGGATAGGAGTGGCCTATACACTCCGTAAAGATGCGACAAAAGTCCACACAGAAGTACAAAACGGTGGATAGCAGCCGTCAAGAGAGGTGCTTGCATACGAATACACCAATTTGACATCACAAATCCACCCACTTTTGATAAAAAAATGTTACTTTTGGTTTCGGAAATGGCAGAACGGAGCGAACGGGTATTATAGCCCCAACGCCGCAGAACAGCCCAAAACATTAATCCTGTAAGCAAAAGGAAAAAACGACATACCCCAAAATGGAGAAAGAGAAGATTGGCATGGCGAGTGACCATGCTGGCTATGCCATGAAGGAGGCCATCAAGAAGCGCCTCGAAGCTGAGGGCTACGAGATTGTAGACTTCGGCACTCATTCGGCCGACAGTTGCGACTATGCGGACTACGCACATCCTTTGGCGCACGCCATCAGTACCGGTGAGCTTAAGCGCGGCGTAGCGTTCTGCGGTAGCGGCAACGGCATCAATATGACCCTCAACCACCACACTGGCGTGCGTTCAGCATATTGCTGGCAGGAGGAAATAACGAGGCTTGCTCGTCAGCACAACGATGCCAACATCTGCGTGATGCCGGCACGTTTCCTTAGCGAAGATACTTGCTGGCAGTTGGCCCGGATTTTCCTTTCTACCGAGTTTGAGGGAGGTCGTCACCAGAGAAGAATCGAGAAAATCGATCGCTTCTAAAAAGCAGGCAAACCAAGGAGACGCAAGCAAAACCAGCCGATAGATTTGGCGTATAAGGTTTTGCGAGCAGACTAAACAAAATAAACGAAACCGAAATATTGAATATGGCAAACGCAACACAGAAAGCAGCGGATAACATTCGTATCCTCGCTGCCTCGATGGTAGAGAAGGCCAACTCGGGTCACCCGGGTGGCGCAATGGGCGGAGCGGACTTCGTAAACGTCCTTTTCAGTGAGTTCCTCGTCTACGATCCCAAGAATCCTCGATGGGAGGGTCGAGACCGCTTCTTCCTCGATCCGGGTCACATGAGCCCGATGCTCTACTCCACCCTCGCCCTCACCGGCAAATTCACACTCGACGAGCTCAAGCAGTTCCGTCAGTGGGGCTCACCCACCCCGGGCCACCCCGAGGTAAACGTAGAGCGCGGCATTGAGAACACCTCTGGCCCTCTCGGTCAAGGTCATACTTTCGCTGTCGGCGCAGCCATTGCTGCAAAGTTCCTCCAGGCTCGCTTTGGCGAGGTTATGGGTCAGACCATCTACGCATACATCTCGGACGGTGGCGTCCAGGAGGAAATTTCGCAGGGCGCTGGTCGCCTCGCAGGTACTCTCGGCCTCGACAACCTCATAATGTTCTACGACTCTAACGACATCCAGCTCTCTACCGAGTGCAGGGCCGTAACGAGCGAGGACACCGCAAAGAAATATGAGTCTTGGGGCTGGAAGGTCATCAAGGTCGAGAAAGGCAACGACGCTGACGCGCTCCGTGCAGCCATCAAGGAGGCACAGGCAGTCAAGGGCCAGCCGACCCTCATCATCGGTCACACCGTAATGGGCAAGGGCGCCATCAAGGCCGACGGTAGCAGCTACGAGCACAATTGCGCAACCCACGGAGCGCCCCTCGGTGGCGACGCATACCGCAACACAATTACAAACCTCGGCGGCAACCCCGATGATCCTTTCCAGATTTTTCCCGAGGTCAAGGAGCTCTACGCAAAGCGTGCTGCTGAGCTCGAGAAGATTGTGGCAGAGCGCAAGGCAAAGAAAGAGGCATGGGCAAAGGCTAACCCTGAGCTCGCAGCTAAGCTTGAACTCTTCTTCTCAGGTAAGGCGCCCGAGGTTAAGTGGGACGCTATCGAGCAGAAGCCAGGTTCCGCAACCCGCGGCGCATCCGCTACCGTCCTCGGTGCTCTCGCAACCCAAGTCGAGAACATGGTCGTCGCATCTGCCGACCTCTCCAACTCCGATAAGACCGACGGCTTCCTCAAGAAGACCCACGCCTTCACCAAGGGCGACTTCACTGGTCAGTTCCTCCAGGCTGGCGTAGCAGAGCTCACCATGGCATGCGTCTGCATCGGCATGAGCCTCCACGGCGGCGTCATCCCCGCATGCGCAACATTCTTTGTCTTCTCCGACTACATGAAGCCCGCCATCCGTATGGCAGCCCTTATGGAGCAGCCCGTCAAGTTCATCTGGACTCACGACGCATTCCGCGTAGGTGAGGATGGACCTACCCACGAGCCTGTAGAGCAGGAGGCACAGATTCGCCTTATGGAGAAACTCAAGAACCACCACGGCAAGAACTCCACCCTCGTACTTCGCCCCGCAGACTGCGAGGAGACCACCCAGGCGTGGAAGCTCGCCATGGAGAACACCACCACTCCGACGGCTCTCATCTTCTCGCGTCAGAACATTGCTAACCTCCCGGCAGGCAACGATTACTCGCTCACCGCTAAGGGTGCGTATGTAGTAGCTGGCTCTGATGAGAATCCGGACGTAGTGCTCGTAGCATCCGGCTCTGAGGTTTCCACTCTCGTTGCAGGCGCAGAACTCCTCCGCAAGGATGGTGTTAAGGTTCGCATTGTCTCTGCTCCGTCAGAGGGCCTCTTCCGCACTCAGAGCAAAGAGTACCAGGAGAGCGTAATTCCTGCCAAGGCTAAGAAGTTCGGCATGACCGCAGGTCTCCCCGTTACCCTTGAGGGTCTCGTAGGAACCGACGGCAAGATTTGGGGCCTCCCCTCATTCGGTTTCTCCGCTCCTTACAAGGTGCTCGACGAGAAACTCGGCTTCACTGGCGAGAACGTCTATAACCAGGTCAAGTCAATGCTCTAAGCATCTTGACAGATTAGGACATAAAAGAAAATCCCCGAGGTTGCTATTGCCGCCTCGGGGATTTTTGATGTTCATAGCAAAGCTTTGCGATAGTTACGATATCTGTCGAGGACATTCTTGACGTAGGAGACAGTCTCTGTGGCTCTGCAAAAACCGTGTTTAACGACAGGATCAGAATAATATGTCGGATTGGCCTTTAGGAGGATGGCGGTCTCCACATTGGCATCCCACGCCTGGGCATTCTTGCCAAACTTCTCAGCAAGGCGTATGGCATCCATAACGTGGCCGAGGCCTACGTTATAGGCGGCAAGCACAAACTTTATGCGCTCCTTGGGCTCCGGCACATAGGAAGTCAGACGTTGGTCGAGCCAAAGGATATAACCGTAGCCTGCAGCAAGATTTTGCTGGGGGTCGGAAGGATCGCCAGCGCCAAAACGCAGGGCAGTCTCCGGCATCAACTGCAGAAGTCCCGTAGCCCCAGCCCAACTACGTGCCGAAGGATTGAAATGCGACTCTTGGTATACGATGGAAGAGAGGAGAAGCCAATCGTAGCGACTGTTTGTTGCCGTCTCCTTAATCTGAGCCTCATAAACAGGAGAATAGGTATCTGCACTGACGCTTTGAGAATTTGAATGGTGTTCACGAGGATCGATAACATACTTCCTATAGATGCGTTTAAACTTGGAAGTCTTTTTAAAACCCTTCATCCAAGACGAGATATCATCCCTCAAATCAGGCGAAGAGAGACGGACTCCCCAAGCGAGGTCAAGTTGCCCGGAAATAGCA
>CAVGTO010000208.1:0-3908 GCA_963631865.1 Eggerthellaceae bacterium | reverse complement strand
CCGTCGCAGTCATGCTGCCATAGCAAAGGCAATGATTGTGGTGCTGCTTGTTGATGCCGCAGACGGAGAGAAGGCTGCTATGAATGCAGTGGCCGAAGTGCGCGGGATTATGCGAAATCAGGAACAGAGTCTTATAGTCTGCATAAACAAGACTGATGTTTGCGCTGTTGGTTGGATTACAGACGATTGGCGACGTAAGGCTCTTGCTTCGGCTGTCGTCCCAATGGCTGCCAAAGAGGGTAAGGGTGTCGATGAACTACGTATGGCTATGGTCGAGGCTGTTGAGAGTTCAGATACCGTCATTGGCGAGGATGTTGTCGTGACCAATGCTCGCCATTATGAGGCACTTGTTGCGGCTCGCGAAGCTCTTATGCGAGTTGCGGCTGGTTTGGATTCTGGCCTCGGCGGTGAGATTATTTCGCTGGACATCCATGAGGCTACGGATGCGCTTGCGTCAATCACTGGCCAGGTGACAAGTCAGGATGTACTGAATAATATCTTTGCGCATTTTTGCATTGGGAAGTAATTCACTGCAAAAGAGACACCCCATATGCCCCGTCTCTTCTTAGGCGACGCTACGAGCCATAAGTAAATCGTATTTCTCTTGCTTTCTCATTGTTGTCCGATTTAGGAATTTTACTTCTTCTGGCTTAATCCAGTCGGCCTCGGTTATTGATCTTATCACCTGCACGGCACACCGGCGGCTACGACACCTGCAGGAATGTCCTTTGTGACAATAGCTCCAGCTGCAATCTGAATATAAATCGTTAAAATCATCCATGCTCACTTTGACAAAACTCTCTTGTCTAAAATAGTGATGTTACTTGCTATCTTCTTTCCCCTCGCCTTTCCTGTATATCTTATACCCGATGGCGGCAACGACGACGCTCATAATCGGGGATAGAATGTTGAAAAAGCAATAGGGCAAGTAGGTTAGGGTGGAGACACCCAAAACAGTGCTTTGTGTCATGCCGCACGTGTTCCATGGTACGAGCACGGACGTAACCGTTGCGCTGTCCTCCGTCGCACGGCTTAGTAAACGCCTTTCGTAGCCACGTTTGTCATATACATCCTTGAACATGCTGCCGGTCAGGAGAATGTTGAGATATTGATCGGCTATGGCGATATTCTGAATGACACCCGTCGCTGCAGTGGCAAACACAAGGGACGTGCGCCCTTTAATGAAACGGATAAATGCGCGTGTGATGCCGTCTACGAATCCCCCAGCCTCCATCGTGCCACCAAAACACATTGCGCAGATAATTAGCCATATTGTGCTCATCATCCCTGCCATGCCGTTGGTCTGCACAAGGTCGGCCAACATGGCGTTATCGGTTTGCAGGGCGGTGGCGCCATATAGGCATTTGAGTACCGACTTGAAAAGAGACGGGTCAATCTCAAAAAATGCATCCCGTTGGAATATGCAGCCGAATATGATAGCTAGCAATGAGGAAAGAAATAGTGTGATGAAGGCTGGGGTGCGCTTAGCTATGAGTACGCCTGTGGCTACTGGCACGAGTAAAAGCCAGGGCGTTATATTGAATCTGTTTTCGAGTGCAGTCTGGAATGTTTCGATGCTCTGGCTTCCTTCCGTCTGCGTGAGAAATCCGGCAATGGCAAACAGCAGTACCGTTATCGTGATGGATGGTACTGTCGTGATGAGCATATATTTGATATGTTTGAATAGAGGTACGTCTACATTGCTCGATGCCAATACTGTGGTTTCGGAAAGGGGGGAAATCTTGTCTCCAAAGTATGCTCCGGAGATAATAGCGCCGGCAACCCAGCCGTCGGCAAAACCCAAAGCGCGACCTATACCCATAAGAGCAACACCAATGGTGGCGACTGTGGTCCAAGAGCTTCCTGTCATGACACTCACTACCGAGCATATAACGCAAGCCGATGCTAGAAATATGTCAGGGTTTATAATCTGAACGCCATAATAGATTAACGTAGGAACAACCCCGCTCACCATCCATGCGCTACCCAATGCCCCGATGAGCAAAAGAATAACGAGTGCGCTACATACGCTCGCCACGTTATTCGTTATCTCCTTCTCGAAATTTTCCCAAGGCACGTGTAGAAACACCATCCCCACGAATACGCAGAATGCAGAAACACTCAGAAGAACTATGTGACTTGCTCCGCTAAGTGCATCACTGCCAAAAGCGCGTATCGTGAATGCAAGAAACACTACGAGCAACAGCATTGGCAATATCGATAGCCATACCGCTGGTTGCTTAACCGTTTGTTCTGCATTTTCTTTTTTCATTGTTGCTGTCTATTTATCTTAAGTTTCGCAAGTAACCCAAATAAGCGGATTTGCGCACCCAAATAGAAAAAAAGAAAGGCTGAATGTTGGGTAATTGACTGATTGTCTGCAAATTAGAGTGTTTAATTCGAAACTTGCATACCCCCTTTAGCCATGGATAAAAATAGAAAACTTATCTCAGAACTGCAAGACTTTTTCAAGAATGGCGATGCCGGCAGCGCAATAGACCACATTTCGAGCGTGACGGGAATCTTGAGGCTACAGAGCCGTGTCATGGGCGTCAGTAAGAGACTAAACTGCAAATTCACGCACGTCCAAGTGTTGCAACTGATGCTCATCATGTCGTTTTTCCAAGTTAAGAACGCGTACGGCTACGCGTCGTCCGCGCTGCACAAGCTGTTCGCCTGCCAAGAGGATATGTTCTACAGGTTTTTGAACAACGAGTCAGTCGACTGGAGGGGGATAAACTACTCGGTCTTCAGGCAGTTGTACTCAAGAGTATCCCCAAACACCACGAAAAAGCGGGAGGCAAGGTGCTTGATAATAGACGACACGGACTTGCCCAAGACGGGCTTCAGGATGGAGGGCATAGGCAAGGTCTTCTCCCGCACCGAGATGAAGCGGATTCTTGGCTTCAAGGAGATGTTCCTTTGCTTCACCGACGGTGTCACACAGTTTCTCCTCGACAACTCACTTCACGGCGAGACCGGCCGCGACAAGGAGAAGCCGCAGGACCTTAAAAAGGAGCAGCTGAGAGCGCGTTACAGCAGGCGGCGTGCGCCGGAAAGCCGGGCGGCGCAAAGGGGGATGGAGTAGAACCTCAGGCTGGGCAAATGCCAGTCTCGCGACTTCGCGGCGCAAATCGCTAGCGTTACCATCTGCATGCTCCAATACAACATACCCAGCTGCGTCAAGCGATTCTGCTCTTACGAGACTTTGGGAGGCCTGTTTACGGAGGCCACCAAGGGCACGGCTGAACTTTCTGTGGCTGAAGAAATTTGGCTGATGATTCAGGAGGTCGTCGGCGTCATCGCCGAGGCTCTGGGGGTGTGACGATATGTCTCTTATCGAGATTGCAATGAGAGACAGATCAAAACTCAGACGACTCAAGCGGGCTTGCTCCAGGCTAGCTTCACTAGCGATCGATTAGATTTTTTTGCTTGCGAAACTTTAGTTATATTTTATTATGTTGCTTGCGGCTTTTCTATGTTCGTGTCGTAGTCCATTCATATGAATGAAATTCTCTTATATTACATATAATGGAAGAAAGCGGAGCTGCATATCGGAAGGTTGCGGCCCAGAGGGCGCACACTGCCAACAGAATCTCAGCATTTGCTTATTGCGCATAAGAGTAATACTTGCCTCACTCTACTTCGCCAAACGCCCAAACATCTTTGGGATCTCGATACAAGTCCGTTGCCATATAGGAGTCATAATTGGCACCATTACCTTCCAGATAATGGGAATAACGCCCATTGTCGATTTGCACAGGGTATGCTCCATTATTATTTCTCAAGAAAGCATTTACTAGCGAATCCTGCCTTGCTGAAAATTTATCCAAATTGTTTAGAAACATCGCATTGCCGTTTGGTGCGACAAGTAATGATTTGTCTATTGTCAAACCGGACATCGGAAC
>CAVGTO010000207.1:0-3920 GCA_963631865.1 Eggerthellaceae bacterium | reverse complement strand
TAAATACGTAGAAATACGTAATAAAATTTGTAACTTAGCAGAAAATCAATAACTTTACAATGAGAGAAGAGCTTTTGAACGCGTTGAGAACCAAATTTCAAGGGGTAGACGCTAAAGTTTTAGGCCGGGTCGCCACAAAGTTGGTAGAGACGGCATCAGCAGGGGCGGACGCGCAATCGATAGCGGACGCGGTAACATTCGCGGATGTTCTCCAAAGTTATGGGGATAGCAGGGCCAACGAGGCGGCCATCTCTTCGGTGCGCAACTACGAGGAGAAATTGGGCATCAAGGACTGCAAGACCATCAAAAAGGACACAAGAACCAACGACAACAATTTTGCCCACGCGGGCGGTCGCAATGGGAACGACACGCAGACGGGGCGACAGCAGGGCGAGCCGAGCGCGGCCGACCTCTCGGCAATGATTGCCAACGCGATTAAAGAAGCAGTATCACCACTGCAACAGCAGATAGCGGCATTTCAAGGCGAGAAGGTGGCGGCGACAAGGCGAGAGAGGCTGACGGAGGCGACGAAGATTACTATATTAGCTCAAGTCCTTTTGTATGCGGATAAGGAAGTCTAATCTTTCCGACTTAGAGACTGTTCTTGGGTTGAGGGATGCGGCGAGGCAGATTATGCGTTTCAATGGGAATGCTTCTCAGTGGCCAGATGGCGTACCTCAAGAATCAAAGTTTGTTTCTGACATTCAGTCAGGATATGGGTACATTGTTGAGGAGGATGGCATCCCTGTTGCGACATTCGCACTTATTCCATCTCCCGATCCAACTTATGCCGTTGTTTATGAAGGCCCCGGGTGGCAATGCCCTGATGCGCAATATGGTGTTATACATCGTCTAGCGTCCAACGGTAGGCGTCCTGGAGTCTTCGCTCATATCCTTGCTTTTGCTCGCCAAAATTATTCCGATATTAGGATTGATACGCATTCAGACAATAAGATAATGCGCCATTTACTCGCAAAAAACGGCTTCTCTTCTGTCGGTACAATTTTACTGGCTAATGGCGAACCTAGACTTGCCTTTCAATGGCGAGATGCAAACGAGTAAGTTGGCTAAGTCTTTATACGTAAATAAGCAGAAACGGCCTTGTGGGGTGTCCTCACAAGGCCGTTTCAATTGTTTTCCTCTCGATTAGGGGGGATAGCGTCTTTATTTCCAAATGCCCTTAGTCGTCATCACGATGGGGATGATGTTGCCTTTCTTGTCGTACTTAAGCTCTTCGATACATACAGAACGGCGGAAACTGCCACCATTGACGTCAGCACCTCCATTGTGGTAGACGAAATACCATTTGC
Organism: Eggerthellaceae bacterium; assembly: GCA_963631865.1. GTDB lineage: Bacteria > Bacteroidota > Bacteroidia > Bacteroidales > Marinilabiliaceae > W3P20-009. The sequence continues at coordinate 2,610 of CAVGTO010000207.1, read as the reverse complement.
CGTCCTTCTCAAGGATTGCCTGATGATTGGTGTTGCAGTTGCCTGCAAGTTCATTAATGATGCCCTTGTACTCATACGGGCCGTAGATGTTGTCACTTACAGCGTACGCAATCTTCTCTGGGAATTCAATGGCGAACGAGAGGTAGTACTTCCCTTTGTAGATATGAATCCAAGGCGCTTCTGTGTAGTTTGATTTGCCTGGCTGCGGGTCTGCAGGAGTGGTAATCCCGTTTATTCTTATGGTCTTGATGTCGCCATCAAGTTCAATCATATTGTCTTTGAGTTTCGCAATGTAGCACTGCGTGTTGCCCCAAATGAGGTAGGGCGTACCATCCTTGTCGATGATGACCGTCGGGTCTATGTCATCCCAGAAGATGCCAGTATATTGCGTTGTCATGTCGTTCGTTACGAGAGCCGAACCTCGGGCATCTTTGAAAGGCCCAATGGGGCTGTCGCTAACCGCTACGGCAATAGCCTTGCCGTCCTTGCCATCTACGTTCTTGTGCTCCACGGTGACATACCAATAGTATTTATCACCCTTACGAATGACCTGGCTTGCCCAAGCTTCACCTTCTGCCCAACTGAAATCACTGGCTTTGAGGGGTACCTGGTGCTCTGTCCATGTCTTCATGTCTTTTGAACTGAAGACACACCACTCGTCAATCTTGTAGTAGTTGTGGGGTGGTGGGCAGATGTCATGGCCAGCGTAGATGTAGAATGTTCCGTCGTTGTCTACCATAGCTCCGGGATCGGCTGTGTACTTGTAGCGTACAAGGGGGTTGCCGTTAGCCACGAACGTTGTGTCCGCCCCTTCTGCATTTGCTGTAATGCATACGGCAGCCATAACTGCCACTGCCATTAGTCTTGTTTTCATATATGTGCTTACTTTTTAACAAAGATAGGCGGTGTCGGCTTCTTGCGGGTGGATTTTATCTCAAAATCAGTGGATGTTTTGGGAATCGTTTGCAAAACTTCACCCTCAAAAAGATTATTTGCAAAAGAAGAAGCGGTAGAGTGGGGGATTGAACCGCCACTCTACCGCTAAAACAAATCGCAGCTGAACCTCACACAGGTGTGCAGGGGAATCATGCAAGAATGATTACTGATTTACAAATGTCAACTGTTCGTCGCCATCTTTATAGTCAATCAGAATCTTTTGCGACTTTGTCAGTTGCGCCTCGACAATCTTTTCCGCTAAGTCATCCTCGATGTACTTTTGGATTGAGCGACGCAACGGTCGCGCTCCATACTGCGCATCATAACTCTTGTCTGCAAGGAACGACTTTGCCGCTTCCGTAAGCTCCATTGAGTATCCAAGAGCCTCGACGCGAGAGATAAGTCCTTTGAGTTCGATGCTAATGATGTCCAAAATATTGTCGTGCGTCAACTCGTTGAAGACGATGATGTCATCAATTCGGTTGATGAACTCGGGCGCGAAAGCTTTGCGCAGTGCTTTCTGAAGGATAGAGGCAGAACGATCCGCATCGCTTGTACTTCCGGCTTGACTGAAGCCTACACCCTTTCCGAAGTCCTTCAATTCCCGACTGCCGATATTCGACGTCATGATGATTATTGTGTTCTTGAAGTCCACCTTGCGCCCGAGACTATCGGTCAAGTGTCCTTCATCGAGTACCTGCAGCAACATGTTGAACACGTCGGGGTGTGCCTTTTCTATCTCGTCAAGTAGCACAACAGAGTATGGCTTACGACGCACTTTCTCAGTGAGTTGACCACCCTCCTCATAGCCTACATATCCTGGAGGTGCTCCAATAAGACGCGAAACCGAGAATTTCTCCATGTATTCGCTCATATCTATCCTTACGAGTGAGTCTGCACTGTCAAATAGATATTTGGCTAGCACTTGTGCCAAGTGAGTCTTGCCGACGCCGGTCGGGCCTAGGAATATGAATGAGCCGATCGGACGATTGGGGTCCTTCAGGCCTGCCCTGTTGCGCAAAATAGCTTTTACGACTTTTTGGATGGCGTCATCCTGTCCAACCACAGAGCCTTTGAGTTCGGAGCCCATATTCATAAGCCTCTGACTCTCAGCTTGCGCAACACGCTGTACGGGCACGCCTGTCATCATAGCAACGACTTCCGAAACCTTTGCCTCGTCGACTGTTTCGCGATGCTGCTTGAGATTCTCTTGCCACATGGCTTTTTCTCTCTCAATCTGCGCCTCGAGTGTTCGCTGTTGGTCCCTGAAACTAGCGGCAAGCTCAAAGTTCTGTGCCTTAACGGCATTCTTCTTGCTGTTGTTCAGAGTCTCAATCTGCTCTTCGAGTTCAGTTATGGATTGCGGCACTACAATATTTGAAATGTGCACACGCGAACCCGCTTCGTCCATAGCGTCAATTGCCTTGTCGGGCAGCTGACGGTCACTTATGTAACGCTCAGTAAGAGAAACGCATGCCTCTAACGCATCGTCAGTGTACACAACATTGTGGTGAGTTTCGTACTTGTCCTTGATGTTCTTAAGAATTTGGACTGTTTCGTCATGCGAAGTCGGCTCAACCATAATCTTTTGGAACCTTCTTTCGAGAGCTCCATCTTTCTCAATATTCTGACGGTACTCATCAAGTGTAGTAGCTCCAATGCACTGAATTTCTC
>CAVGTO010000206.1:1623-3941 GCA_963631865.1 Eggerthellaceae bacterium | reverse complement strand
GCCATACATCTCAGAATAGCCAAAAATTGATACGACTTCGGCGATATCTCCATTGGCTATAAAATTACAGCCTGCTTTTTCGGCCCAAAGGTAATTGTTCTTATTTACAATCAGCAAATCACCTTTGACGAGAAGGTCCTCATAATAAAACACTTGGGATCGCAGGGCGATATTGTATTGCGTTGCTCGCTTATTGCTTCTTGTAATTAAGACAACATCCTGTGTACCGAAGGAAGAGAAAGAGCGCTCAATCTTCTCGAGCAAAGTATCGCCAGCTGCCTGTTCGACGTCGGAGCCTTCGTGGACTGTGAGGAGCGGAAGTTGTTCGGAAGGAGTGTCATCACACTCAATAATGGATCTTATCGACAGAGAATTTTTGAGGATTAAGCTATCCGACTGCTGACGAACGACTTCCGTGAGTCTGACGTGTCCGACAGTTAGGCCGAAAGACTTGAGATAAGGCACATCGAGAGCAGGAGCGGCTTCACAGCCAACAGGTGGCAACTGGTCTGGATCCCCTATTAAAATAAGCCGAGAACCATCTTGTGAGAAAACAAAATCAATGAGGTCGGAGAGTAGACGGCCATCACCCCAAAGAGGAGTAGAGCCTGAATTATCACCTTTGTACGCATCTCCAATCATAGAGGCTTCGTCGACGACAAAGACAGCGCTACGCCATCTATTAAAGGAACGGCTGAATGCCGAAGCTGGCATTGACGTCTCTTGCCTGTATATCAACCTATGAATTGTCGAAGCAGATTTGCCAGTATAGTTTGACAAAACTTTCGCAGCGCGGCCTGTCGGGGCCATCAGAACGACAGGGATGTTGAAGTCGGCCGCAGTATCGCAAAAAACTTTCATCAAAGTTGTTTTGCCAGTGCCAGCGAAGCCGTCAATGACAAGAGTCGGGCGGGGAGTCGGTGACTTAATTATCATAGAAAGCCCTTTCATCGCGACCTCTTGCGACGGAGTTGGAGGAAAGCCAAAACCAGCTTTTAGCTTGAGGAAAAAGGGATCCTGAGGGTCGAAATTCATAGTTCAAACGTGTGGAACCGAAAATAAGTTTAAAATATCTATCGAAATAAGCACAAAAAAAGAGAACTTATTCTGCTCTACTTGTGATTTTTTGTAAATTTGCATCGTACGCACTTGGCGTATCGCGTCGAGTGGCACAGTTATTAACATCAAAGTGAAATCAACAAACTGAAAAAAATTAAAGTATAATGAAGAAGGTTATCGAGATTGTTCTCCTTGCTGTGATTGTATGCTTGGGTTACTTTGTGTACAACAGCATCAACGAGCCTATCGAGTATGAGGCACAGTACAACAAGCGCACTCAGGCTGTCGTCAAGAGACTCAAGCTGATCCGTGACGCACAGGTTGCCTATAAGTCGATTAACGGCAAGTACACGGGAAGTTTTGACACCCTCATTGATTTCGTCAAGAATGGTCAGCTTAAGATGCTCCGTATGGAGGGTAGCCTTAATGATAGCCTCCTCGCTGCTGGCATGACCGAGAGGGAGGCCATCAAGCAGGGTATCATCAAGCGTGATACTGTTTACCTCGCAGTAAAGGATTCAATCTGCAAGGACTTCAACCCGGATTCACTTCGTCGAGTTCCTTTCGTAGATGCAGAGTTTGAGATGGGTGCTACCATCCTCACCACCAACTCCAACCTTCAAATCCCCGTATTCGAGGCAAAGGTCCCCAACAAGGTATACCTCAAGGGTCTCAACGAGCAGGAGCGCATCAATAAGGACAACCTTGCAAAGAAGCTCGACCGCTACCCTGGCATCAAGGTAGGTTCTCTTGAGGAGGCCAACAACAACGCTGGTAACTGGGAGTAAAATCGCCGCACGAATATGATGGACGAGTCGACAGTGACGTCGCCCCGATTCGACTGGCGAATGTCAGAATCGTACTATATGTCCATCCAGCTGAGTCTGGGTGGACTTTCTTTTTGCGTGCTTGACCCGGTAACAAATGTATTCCATTCCATCACGGATGTCCGGTTTGACAAAGAGGACCCTAATTTCGCCCAGCAAGAGCAATATATATTGAGTTGCAAGGATATGTGTCGAAGGTATCGTAAGATATTGGTAAGCATAGACAGCCCTGCGTTCACGATGATGCCGCTCTCACTCTATGATGAGCAGAAAATAAAGAGTGTGATGGCACTGACAGGCATCAATGTAGATGCAGACGACAAGATACTTCGCAATAACATTGAGCTGGCAAACTCAACAACTGTGTTTGCCGTTCCCAACTTCCTATATTTCTTCTTAAAAAACCAATTTGCAGGAGCTGAAATATTCCAT
>CAVGTO010000206.1:0-1567 GCA_963631865.1 Eggerthellaceae bacterium | reverse complement strand
ATTCCATTCGACGACGCCGGTAGTTTCATCTTTGCTTCTTAAAAGGCAAGGAGGAGCACAAGGGGCGCAGATAAACGTGGATTTCGCAACTGATTGTATGACAGTAGTTGTCGTTGACAACAACGAATTGAAGTTGTGCAATAGATTTTACTGTCGCGAAGCATTGGACTACGTATATATGCTTCTGTATATATCAGAGCAGTTGTCACTCGACATTAAGTCATCACAGATTACGGTGCAAGGGCAAATCACGCCAACGGATGTGCGTGTTAGCCAATTACGAAAATTTGCGCCTAATGTAAGGATGGCGTCAGCACCAAGATATTTTAGCTACGCATTTGCCGTGCCAGAGCAGGCGCACAGATATAACACATTATTCCTTATGCCATTATGCGTGTAGTAAGTGGAACTTTACGCGGACGGAGATTCAATCCGCCCGAGAGTTTTGACGCAAGGCCTACAACAGACTTTGCCAAGGAAAACATATTCAATGTGTTGACCAATATCGTAGACTTTGAGGATCTCAAGGTACTTGACTTGTTTGGTGGCTCTGGCTCAATAAGTTATGAGTTCGTCTCCCGAGGTTGCGAAGACGTGACGTGTGTAGAGAAATGTGCTGTTCATCAACGATTTATTGTACGAACCGCAAAAGAGTTCGGCATAAGTGACAAAATAAAGGTTGTACATGGCGACGCCCTAAAATTTGCGGCAACGGCAAATGGCACTTTCGATATAATATTTGCAGATCCGCCATATGATATGCCGGAGGTGGAAACGCTGCCGGACGTCATAATGGGACGAGATATGCTGAGTCCAGACGGTTTTTTTATTCTTGAGCATTCTGGAGCAGGAAGGTTTAACAGCCATCCAACTTTTTGGCAAACCAGAGCTTACGGGAAGGTAAACTTCACTTTGTTTAAAAAGAAAGAGGAGTAAAGACTTGACCGAACGAATGGTATAACGTTTTTTCTACTTGACAATATACACGCAAGCAGTATATGAGGAAACGAAGTTATTCTATCAATTGTGGAGGGCGACTATTGAGCACGGAGAGGCCCTTGGTGATGGGAATCTTGAATGTCACGCCGGATTCCTTTTTCGACGGAGGCAAATATTTCAACTCGGTAGATGCTATCAAGGCGAGGGCGGAGCAAATTATTGCGGAAGGAGCCGAAATCATTGATATTGGCGCATACTCCACACGTCCCGGGGCCGCTGACGTCACACCGGATGAAGAGTGGAGACGGCTTGCCTTGGCTCTTGATACTGTAAAGAAAGATTATCCAGAGGCTATAATATCTGTGGACACTTTCAGGGGAGAGGTTGCTAGAAAGTGTGTGCAGGAAGGAGGAGCGCATATAATAAATGACATCTCCGCATATACAATGGACCCAGATATGCTGGAGGCGATAGGCGATCTCAACGTGCCATACATATTGATGCATATAAAGGGCGTGCCACAGACAATGCAAGACAACCCTCAATATGCAACGAGAGCAACACAAGAAGTCATTGCATTTCTTAGCCAGAAACTTAGCGAGCTAAGTAGCCGAGGTGTTTCGGACGT
>CAVGTO010000205.1:0-3986 GCA_963631865.1 Eggerthellaceae bacterium | reverse complement strand
ATATGAAGGGCAAGAAGGCCTACGGATATGAGGAGGGCAAACTCAACCAGAAGCCGGCGCGCGATATGCTCCTCGCCTACGACCGCGATAAGACCCCTCTCGCCGAGCGCAAGGTATTCGGCGTAGAGGACGCACTCCGCCCTCAGCTCGTAAATATCTGCAACAGCCGCAATGTCCTCATCGAGGGCGTTACTCTCAAGAACTCGCCTTTCTGGACTCTCCATCCTCTTAACGTGACCGACCTCACAGTCCGCAACGTCAAGTTCGACAATTACGGTCCCAACGGCGACGGTTGCGACCCTGAGGATTGCCGCAACGTACTCATCGACAGCTGCTACTTCAATACGGGCGACGACTGCATCGCCATCAAGAGTGGCCGCAATAACGACGGTCGTCGTGCCGCACGCCCAACAACCAACGTATACGTACGCAACTGCCGTATGGCCAACGGTCACGGTGGCGTAGTCCTCGGCAGCGAGATTTCCGGAGGTTTCAAGAACCTTTGGGTTGAGAACTGCGATATGGACAGCCCTGAGCTCGACCGCGTAATCCGCATCAAGACCAGCGACTGCCGTGGCGGCATCATTGAGAACGTATGGGTACGCAACGTAAAGGTAGGCAAGTGCAGCGAGAGCGTGCTCAAGATCAACCTTCTCTACGAGCCCGAAGAGAATTGCGACCACATCTACCCGCCAATCGTTCGCAACGTCAACCTCAAGAACGTCACCAGCTCAAGCAGCAAATATGGCGTCTTCATCGACGGACTTCCAACAGCACCCACCAACGTGGAGAATATCAACGTCGAGGATTGCCAATTCAATGGCGTACAGGAGGGCAACAAGATTAACGCTGCCACCAAGATCACCTTCACCAACCTCCAGATTAACGGAGAGAATGTAGAGGCTCCGCAGCTCTAAAACGCCAAAGTTCAACTTACTAATAAACGCATCGCCCGCCACTTTTCTACTTAGTGGCGGGCGATGTTTTTGTTATAGGTTACAGCAAAAAAGCCCCAGGCTAGCATAGGCAAGCCCAGGGCGGGGAAATGGGAACGGGGGACAAGCCCCTAGTAGTTACGCAACCTCACGGAGCATCTTGCGGAGACTCTCGACGGCGTTGTGGCCGCGACCGAGGACAGTGTTGATGGAGACCTTAAGCATATCCGCTATTTGGGAAAAAGATAATCCCTGAAGCCTTAACTTAATCACCTCACGCTGCTTCTCGGGAAGTTTCTCGACAAAGTTCTCGACTGCCTGGAGCAGCTCCTCCTTCTTCATGACATCGTCTATGGGGTCAATGGGCTCATAGTCGTTGTTGTACTCGCTGCCAGAGGACTCAAAAAGTTGATCCGCCATAGGATTCCTTTTGGACTTGCGGCAGTAGTCAAAATGCTTGTTGCTTGCGATGGTTTTGAGCCAATTACCCAACTTCCTGTCGTCGGAATAATTGCCCTTGCAGATGCTGTTCCAAGCAGACATAATAGTCTCCTGAGCCAACTCCCTAGCCACGTCGTAATCATGCACCTTAGACATCAGGAAACGCATGAGGACAGGACGATAGCTAGTGTCGATGACATGGAACGCATACGCATTACCCGCCACAACAGCGGCTACAAGCTGAGCCTCATTGAGAGACTGGAGCTCACAAAGAGAAAGAGTGGAAAGGTTGGAGATGGGTGCAACTGAAAGTTTTACAGACTTAGCAGAAGCGTTAGAAACAATACTCGTCATAAGAAAAAAGAATTAAAAAAACGAGTATCAGTTCTTCATAAGCAGTAACGTATTTTTATTGGTGCATAGTGCAATATTACAACCTTTTACAATTACAACAAAGCATCGAGCGAGAAAAGTGAATTATTTTCCCGAAATCTTCTTGTCGTCAGCGACCGAGGTCGATATTATGGTTGCGAGGCAGGTTGAATTCGGAGTGCGAAACATTGGTTGCGGAGAGGTTATCATCTACTCTCTCTTTGTTTCACATCACGAACTTACTACATTAATTTTCAGCCGCCTAACTATTTTAGTATGTATGTAGTAGTGGTATCGGTATATGAAGTGGCTTTCTGAGTGTATATTTCTCGTTGCGGGAATTTAAGAATAGCGAAGAGACCATCGCCATTTAATTAATCTTATACAGTCCGTTCTTGACAGCAAAGACGACAAGCGAGGCAGTATTTCCACAACCCGTCTTCATCATAATATTGGCGCGGTGCTTCTCGACAGTGCGCTTACTGATGAAAAGTTTTTCAGCGATATCCTGGTTTGAGCCGCCATTGCAGATTTCAGTCAGCACATCACGCTCACGGGATGAGAGTTCATCGGCAGGTTGAGTTCCTGAAGATTGGAAAATCATCTGTTGGAGGAGCTCTTGCGAGAAATAGCACTCACCATCCTTGACGGCATCGAGAGCCATCTCGACCTCCTTGAAATCGCAGCTCTTGAGGAGGAAACCACGCACGCCCATATCGACGAGCTTGGTATAATACTCCTTTTCGCCATACATCGAAAGAATGATGATGTTGAGGTCTGGATTTTCGGCAAGTGCGAGCTCAGTGGCGCGGATGCCATCCATTTGGGGCATAGCGATGTCCATAAAGACCACGTCGGGCTTGGCGCAAACAAGGTGGTCTATAAACTCCTGGCCATTATTGGCCTCGAAAGTCACGTTGGCATCGCGCAGACGGCACAGCAGAGTGCGGAATCCGGCACGAAAGAGCTGATGATCATCAACAAGCCAAATATTCATACAGTCTGATATTCTTCCTCCCTAAGGTTGGTACATTATGAGGTTGCTAAGTTCGCAAATAAATGGCTACTTATCAACCACAGGTACCCAAATTTCGGCCACCATGCCATGTTTCTCCTGAGTTGGTTCGTTGGCATCTGGGAGTTCACCACCTTTGCGGAATTGGTAACGGCCTTTGATGGATGACACGCGGGAGACAATATTATAGAGCCCCATGCCGAGACGCTGCTCATTGCTCTCGTCGAGAAGCTGAGGCTCGAAGCCTGTGCCATTGTCCTTATAAGTCAGTTTGAGTTCTCCGTCAACCTCCTCAAGGCGGAAGTTGATGGCCGTGGCACCCGCATGGCGCATAGTATTGTTGACCAACTCACAGAAGACGCGATAGAGGACAATCTCATTTGTCTGCGGGTAACGTTTGTCGCCCACAAGGATATTGTAGCTCACCTGCATATCCTTGGGGAAGGCAATCTTGCCTATAAAGTTGACCATAGCGCGGCGGAGACCGAGATTGGTGAGTATATGCGGACTCATATTGTTGCTCACCTCTCGGACAGTGGATATTGCCTCGTTTATGGCGAGCTCAAGATTATGGCGCACTTCCTTGTCCGTAATGTCGTCGGCCACAGCCGAGAAACTCATCTTGATGGACGAGAGAATAGGGCCCAGACCATCATGAAGGTCGGTGGCGAAGCGTCGGCGTTCGTTCTCCTCGGTCATAATGGTGGTGTTAAGCAACATCTTCTCATACTCACGCTGTCGGGCCTCGGTCTGATTGAGTTGCAAGAACATCTTACGGATGAGGAAGACGCCCACGGCAAAACAGAACGAGACGACGATACTGCCAATTGAATAGGGCTCATGAGAATCGAATCCAAAGCCAGGCAGGAAAACATTGACAATCTGGATTACGCTGCGGACGGACATCACGACGAGGCCCACGCAGATGATAATCCACGACAGGTTAGTCTTAGTGAGCCGCGTAAGCTTGATTGCCATCACGGCGGCGAAGACCTGCAAGGCGCAGTTCAGGAACCAAATCAAGTCGAAAGGCACGGCAGGAAGTATTTTAGTTTTTTACAGGGCAAAGACGTAGTCGAAGAACTTCTGGCAAGTGTTGATGGCGTCCTCACGCGAGCATGCGGCAACGACATTCACAGAAGCCTTAGTGACAGGCTTGCGAGTCTTGATAGCGACAAAGCCGAGAGTATTGTCGATATCGAGGCCCGACCAGACCTTGGTCT
>CAVGTO010000204.1:0-4042 GCA_963631865.1 Eggerthellaceae bacterium | reverse complement strand
ACCCCGTAGTGGCCGTGGTCCGCGGGTGGGATGCCGAGGTCGTTGAAGAGGTGGAATAAGGGGATAAGATGAAAAAGCAGACTTGGCGCCGCCACCATAAGTGGTTCGGCCTCGTGATGGGTTTCTTCCTTGTGATGTTCTGCTGGAGCGGCATTGTGCTTAACCACAGGCAATTGGTGGCAGGGGCTGATATTAGCCGCAAGTGGCTGCCGAACTCCTATAGGTTCAAGGATTGGAACGGCGGACTCGTGAGGGGCGAGCTTGTTGACTCCGCCTCGGGAAAGGTATATATCTATGGCAATGCCGGGGTTTTCGAGACGAGCTTGGCGCGGGATGAGTATAAATCATTCTCCGACGGCATGCCCGAGGGAGTGGACAACCGCAATGTGCGAAGCATGTCAATGGTAGGCAGCAATGGCTCCCCTACCCTGCTATGCCTCACTACTACGGCTCTCTACCGTGCGAACGGAGGTTCGTGGCAAGAGGTAGATATCTATTCGGGAAATATATCATCAGAAAAAAATGGTGAGATAGAAAAAACGGGCATCGAGCCGGAAAGACTATCGGATCTCGAAGTGGCGGGCGACACGGTGATTGTCGTTGGCCGGTCGCATCTCTTCCGCGCCGTGACGGATGATGCTGACGGTGGTCTGCATTTCGAGCGGCTTACGCTCCCCGCCCCACCCGACTCGGACGGCAAGGTGACGCTCTTCCGTACGCTCTGGACACTGCATAGCGGCGAGATGTTCGGCACTCTCGGCAAGGTCCTTATGGACTGCGTGGCCCTCATCCTCATCATACTGTATATTACGGGAGTCATATTCTGGTTTGCCAAGCCAAGTGTACGCCGAGGGGGAGCAAAAGGTACTGCCGAGCAGCCGAAGAAGGTTGTTCGCCCGAGCGCATTGCGCACTTCGCTGTTGCGGCATAGCTATAAATGGCATGACGTTATTGGGCGCAAGACAATTGTGCTCACTCTTTTCGTGTGCCTCACGGGTTGGTGTCTGCGCCCGCCGCTGATGATTTTGGGAGTGCTTACGCGCGTCTCTCCCATTCCGTATACTGTGCTCGATTCGCCAAACGCATGGGCGGATAAGCTTCGCGCCCTGAGGTACGATGCCGACCGAGGCGACTGGCTGCTCTCGTCCAGCGAAGGTTTCTATTCTCTCGCGTCGCTCACTTCCGTGCCTGCGAAGATTGAGGTGGCGCCGCCTGTGAGCGTCATGGGAATCAATGTCTTGCGGCGTGAGGGGGGTGTATGGTTCGTAGGTTCGATGCGCGGTCTCTTCGTGTGGCACAGGGCTTCGGGCTCTGTGGTGGATTACTTCTCGGGTTGCGTGCCCGAGGTGGGAGGCATGCCATTGGGCGACCATGCCGTTTGCGGATGGATGGCTGATGCGCCTGTGGATTATTCGGCGGGTTCGGCTGTCGCGGAGATGCCGAATTGGATGGCGGCTTTGCCAATGTCGCTTTGGAACGTGGCGTTGGAGGTCCATACCGGCCGCATCTATACTTTCATGGGCAGCCTCAGCACGTTGCTGTGGGTCTTCCTGGCCGGAGCCGGTGCCGTATGGGTTATCTGGACGGGGAGGAAAATCAGTTAACAGCTTAATTCAGTTCACAGTCTTAATTCAGTTCACAGTTCACAGTGCTCAGTGCTCAGTTGCCTGGTATTTTTGAGTCTGTTTTCTGACTGCTGATTTCTACTTAGAATAAAAATTTTCCCCCGCGGCGCCAACAAAGGCACCGCGGGGGATTTTTTGTTTCAGTTCGCAGCGCAAAGTTAACAGTTCACAGTTACTGGGTTTTGTGACGGGAATTTGTCTAAATTCCAGTCAACTGTGAACTGTGCACTGTGAACTGTTACTTCACCTCTTCCATCTTGAAAGTGATGGCGGGAAAGGTCACGACATTCTGAGCGGAGAAGAGGCCGAGAGCCTGACCGCCAGCGAATTGCCATGAGGGGTTGGCGTTCGTGGTGCCGCTGTAGTCCAGGGCCGAGAGGTAGTCGTAGGCGCGGCGGCTGATGCCGGCGAGGGAGAATTGCATAATGTCGCCGTCGTGGAGGACTTTGTCTTGCTTGTCCTCGTCGTCTATGTCGTCCACATTGAAGCACGTCATGCGGCCCTCGACGGTGCCATCGTCGTAGTGGGCGTAGTTGTTTCTGGTGCCGCACTTATAAGTCTTGCCGTTGCGGGTCAGCAGGGCCACGTAGCACGTCAGGCTGTCCGTGGGGGCGGTGAAGGAGAAGCGGAACGTGATGCGGTCCTTTTCCATAATCTCCTCGCGGGCGAAGTATGCCGTAAGGTTCTCGGGAGCGATGGCCATGGTGTCCGTGGCCTCGTAAGTTGTGCCGTCGGTAGTCACCTTGATGCTGAATACGTCGCCCGCCTGGGGCGCGATGTCTGCTGATGTGTATTCGCCGGCGGTGGTCTCTGCGAGGGATACGGTGCGGCCGTCCGGGCAGAGGAGGCTCACGGAGGCGCCGGATATGGTATGCGTATGCGTCGAGTCGCTCATGTCGCGGGTGTTGGTGAGGGTCACCTTGGCGCCCGTGGGGTTTACGTAGGCTTCGATGACGGGGAGGGAATCGATGCTGTTGTAGTCGAAGTCAATCTCGTCGGTGCAGGCGGCGGTTGCAAATATTAAGGCTGCCGCCGTGGATATGATTTTTATATTGGGAGTCATGGACATCAGAATTTAATGGCGTAAGATATTGAGGGCACGATGCCGAAGAGGGATATCTTGGTGCACTTGGTGCCGGTCAGCTTGTCGTCGTCGTTGGAGAAGATGATCATGTAGGGGTTTCGGCGGTTATATGTATTGTAGAAACCGAAACTTAGCTGACGCTCAATGCGTTTGGAGAGTTGGCGTGTATGGGTGGCCGAGAGGTCGAGGCGATGGTATGCGGGAGCGCGGTATCCGTTGCGCTCGGCGTAGTAGTAGTATGTGTCGCCCTTGATGTCGTACTTGGCGCTGGGGGCCGTGAGGGCCTGGCCGGTGTTGAAGACCCACGAGGCGGAGATGGTCCACTGGTCCGTGGGGTGGTAGATGGCCACGAGCGATATGTCGTGGCGGCGGTCGTTGCTGGCGGTGTACCAGCGGTCGTTGTTGATGCCGGCTATTTTGTTCTCGCTCCACGAGAGGGTGTAGCTTAGCCATCCGGTGACGGGTCCGGCGTTCTTGTGGAGGCAGATTTCGGCGCCATAGGAACGTCCGCGGCCGCCTTTTATGAGGCGTTCCATCTCAATCCAGCCCATCCAGCTCTGGCCGTCGCGGTAGTCGTAGACGTTCTTTATTCCCTTGTAGTAGGCCTCGAAAGAGAGGTCGTAGTCGCGGGAGTCGGTTGTGGCCGTGAGGCCGGCGGAGACTTGGTTGGCGAGCATGGGGAGGGTTATGTTGCTCGTCATGGTCATGCGGTCGATGGGCATGGAGGTCGTCGTGCTGTTGCGGACGGTGTGGATGTTCTGCGCCGTGCGGCTATAGGCTGCGCGGAGGCTGAGTTGTGGGTTGAGGGTGTAGGAGATGTTGACTCGGGGCTCGAGGTTGAGTCGGGTCTTGACTCGCTCGCCGTGGCGGGTCTCGTATTTGTGGGTTATCTCGCCGTCGTCGTCGATGTCGTAGTATGGCACGCCGCCTAGGACTGTGAATATGTTGGCTCGGAGGCCGAAGTCAATCTTGAGGTCGTCCGTAGCCTGCCAGTCGTCGGACACCCAGGCGTCGTTCTGGAGGGCGGGGCGTTGCTCGCGTTCGCGTGCGGCGGGCGGGTTCTCCCACTCGGCGGAGCGGAGGCTGATGAGCATGGGCTGCCAACCCACTTGGACTCGGTGGGCGGCCGAGGGCGTGAGGGTCAGGTTGGCGTAGAGCTGCGCTTGGCGGGTGAAGCCGTTGAAGGTGTAGACGTTGCTGGCGTATTGCATGCCGGCGTCGCTCTTATATTTGGATGCCGAGCCTATGACGGTAAGGAATACCGAGGGGTTGAAGGTATGGAACCAGCGGGCGGAGACTGCCGTGTTGGCCCAGTTGAGGTCCATGCTGCTGA
>CAVGTO010000203.1:0-4043 GCA_963631865.1 Eggerthellaceae bacterium | reverse complement strand
ATCTATCTAAATTCTCTCTCTTTGCTCCTTTTATCGATAGCTCCAAATGCGTAGGCTGCAAGATTTGCGAGCGAAATTGTAAGGCTGCTTGTATAAACATCAAAGGCCCCAAGGGAAAAGGTCAAGAGATTGATTACTCAAGGTGTGTAGCTTGCTTCAACTGCATCAACAATTGTAAGCAAGGCGCCGTTTCTTTCACTTTCCGTTATTCACGAAAGAAAGTGGACGAAAATAAAGTTGTGGCCGTTCCCCCTTCTGATAATACAGAGGCTATTGATGCTGGTAAACGTTCGTTCGTGATTGGTCTCGGCCTTGTTGCCGCAACTGCAGTCCATGCTGAAGAGGAAAAGGTTATGGATGGCGGTCTCGCAATTATAGGGGACAAGGTGTCCCCCAAGAGGTCTTGCGGTATTGTCCCTCCTGGAGCTCAGAGTCTGCGCAATTTCAGCAGGCATTGTACCGGCTGCCAACTCTGTGTTGCAAAATGTCCCAATGGCGTTTTGCGCCCTTCCGCTGAACTTTCGACACTTATGCAGCCTCGTATGAGTTACGAACGGGGGTATTGCCGCCCCGAATGCAATATTTGCTCGCAAGTTTGTCCAGCTGGCGCAATTAAACCAATCGATCTCGATGTAAAGTCTTCAACAGTTATTGGCCATGCGGTTTGGGTCGCCGACCGTTGCATTGTAAATTCTGATGGCGTTTCTTGTGGTAACTGTGCACGTCATTGCCCCGAAGGCGCCATCTCTATGGTTAAGCATCCCGACAATCCTGATTTGCGAATCCCGGCCGTTCATGAAGAACGGTGCATCGGCTGCGGCGCATGCGAACATGTCTGTCCGTCACGCCCCCTCAGTGCAATTTTTGTAGAAGGCCACGAAAATCATAAGATTAAGTAGCCTCGGGTAAACTATTTTCTTTAACGTCAAGCGAATAATTTCTGCAATATGGATAGGCGAGATTTCCTTAAACGCGTAGGCGCTGGTGCCGCAGCTGCCGCCCTTGCCGGTTGCTCTTCCTCAAATAACGATAAGGAAGTAAATCCTGCCAAGGCGCAAGATGGCGCAATGACATATAGAACGACCCCATCAACCGGCGACAAGGTTTCCATTCTTGGTTACGGCTGTATGCGTTGGCCAACCGATGAGAATAATGAAATAGATCAGGAGATGGTCAATCGCCTTGTCGATTACGCCCTCGAACATGGTGTCAACTACTTCGATACTTCTCCTGTCTATTGTGAAGGCAAGAGTGAACACGCCACAGGTATTGCTCTTAGTCGCCACCCCCGCAATTCATATTTCATCGCCACAAAGCTCTCTAATTTTGCCCCACAATTATGGAATCGTGAGGCCTCTATAGCTATGTATCACAACTCTTTTAAGGAGTTGCAGACTGACTACATTGACTATTTGCTCTTGCATGGCGTAGGCATGGGTGGTATGGATGCTCTCCATGGCCGATATCTCGATAACGGTGTGCTCGACTTCCTTCTCGAAGAGCGAAAGGCTGGTCGCATCCGCAATCTGGGTTTTTCTTATCATGGCGATATCGAGGTCTTCGACTACCTCCTTTCGCAAAATGATAAGTACCATTGGGATTTTGTGCAGATACAGCTTAATTACGTTGATTGGCATCACGCTAAGGAGATTAACGACCGCAATACCAATGCTGAGTATCTATACAACGAACTTCATAAGTTCGGAATCCCATCCGTGATTATGGAGCCTCTGCTTGGCGGTCGTCTTGCAAAGGTTAATGATCACGTAGCCGCTCGCCTCAAGGAACGTGAACCAAGTCGCTCAGTCGCGTCATGGGCCTTTCGTTACGCTGGTACATACCCCGAAGTGCTCACCGTCCTTAGCGGAATGACCTATATGGAGCACCTTACGGACAATCTCGTCTCGTATTGCCCCCTCGTCCCTCTCTCCGACGATGATATGGTTTTCATCGAGGATGTAGCCAAGGAGATTGTAAGTTTCAATACCATTCCATGTAACGATTGCAAGTACTGTATGCCATGCCCATACGGTATTGATATCCCCGCAAACCTTCTGCACTACAATAAGTGTATCAATGAGGGACATATGCCCCGAATTGATGATTCTGATTCCGCTGACCCCAAAGCAAAAGAGGAATACCAAAAGAACCGTCGTGCGTTCCTTGTGGGCTACGACAGAAGCGTCCCTCGTCTCCGTCAGGCTGCATATTGTACAGGCTGCAACAAATGTGCCGTTCATTGCCCTCAGCGCATCGACATTCCTCGTGAATTACGCAAGATTGACCGTTTCGCCGAAAAGCTGCGCCGGAATAAGTAACATCCTGTTTATCTTTTCGCCTTTTTCGCCCTAACTTTGCAAGAAGAATATACAGATTAAAAAGCAAATGGCTGCAAAAGTAAAAATTGAGACAACTCTCGGCGACATCATTGTCCGTCTCTACGATGAGACCCCTCTCCATCGTGATAATTTCATCAAACTCGCCAAGGAAGGCTTCTTCAACGGCACATTATTCCACCGTGTAATCAAGGATTTTATGATTCAAGGTGGAGACCCGGACAGTAAGGGAGCTCCTGCCGGAAAGTCTCTCGGCACAGGAGGCCCCGGCTATACAATTCCTGCTGAGTTCGTCTATCCCGCCCTCTTCCACAAACGTGGTGCCCTTAGTGCAGCTCGTCTCGCTGATCAAGTTAATCCAGAGAAAGCTAGCAGTGGCAGCCAATTCTACATCGTCTGGGGTAAGACTTATAAGGAGTCTGAACTTCGTCAAATTGAGAAACAAATGGAGATGCAACAGGAGCAAAGCATCTTCGACTCTTTGGTGGCTGAACGTCGCTCCGATATTATTGCTTTGCGCAAGAATCGTGACCAAGCTGGCCTCCAAGCCCTTCAAGACGAACTCGTTGCCATTACAAAAGCTCAAAGCAAGGAGATGGGCAAACCTTCATTGACAGCAGAGCAGAAAGAGGCATATACGACTATTGGCGGAACTCCTTTCCTCGATAACCAGTATACCGTTTTCGGCGAGGTTGAGGAAGGTCTCGATATCGTTGGAAAGATTCAAGAAGTCGCTACTGCTCGTGGCGATCGTCCTAAAGAAGATGTCGTCATGTCCATTTCGGTAATCGAGGAGTAAAATTGCTGAGAGATGCGCTTTTTCTCTAAGTTATCTTTAGGCCTTATTTCACTTGTGGCTTTTGCTGGCTGCTCGAGTGAGTTTAAGCATCCCGATACGTCGAATTGTGAGACGTCTTTGACTGTCATCCCTTTCTATAAGGATCTAATGGAAAGTGGCAATGGTGATATGTCTTCGCTCAATAATTCTCTTCTTGCCAAGTACGGTAAGTTCTATACTAATTTCTGCGAGCAAGAACTTCGCATCGGAACCCCTGGTACTCCCATGTGCGATTCTATTCTCATCCGTTTCCTTTCGCAGCCAGAAAATGCCGAGGTCATTTCTCTTTGCGACAGTGTTTACTCCAAGATCGATGTAAATAGCGAAGTCTCAGACGCCTTTAGCTGTTTCGCTGCTCTTTTCCCAAGCCAGCCGGTTCCTGAGCAGGTCTTATGCCACTTCTCTTTCTTCAACAGTCGCATTCTTGTCGATTCTACTTACATCTCTTTCGGTATAGAAAACTACCTCGGCCGTGACTGCCGATTCTACGAATGGCTCGATATCCCGGTTTATGCTCGTCAAAATCGAGAGACGAAATGGATTGTGACGGATCTGATCAAAGCTTGGGTCTTGTCTACAATGCCCGAACAGTCTGATAAGGACGATATTCTTACAGCCCTTATCTATCAGGCCAAAGTTCTTTATGCCACTCACTGTTGTCTGCCAAATATCGATGATGCCACACTTTTCGGAATGACCGATGAGCAACTCAAGTGGTGTGAGGAATATGAGGCAAATATGTGGGGCTCTCTCGTTGAGAATAAGTTACTCTATAGTACAAATGTGCTCGACAGAAATAAACTTGTCAATGAGGCTCCTTTTACATTTTTCTTCGGTAACAACTCTCCTGGCCGTGCCGCATTCTATTG
>CAVGTO010000202.1:0-4057 GCA_963631865.1 Eggerthellaceae bacterium | reverse complement strand
GCATAACGTTACCGCCATACTGCCTGATATTATATTAGCGACTTTCATTTGTAGGTGAATATCAACTACTTGAAAGTATTGACCACAGTCCTAAGAGCAATGAGTCTCTTCATCAGCGGCTCAAAAAGGTCAAGTTTGAGCATATTTGCGCCATCGGACTTGGCTATAGATGGATCGAAATGGGTCTCTAGGAAAAGCCCATCTACCCCAACGGCCACACCTGCACGTGCGATAGTCTCGATGAGAGCAGGCTTGCCTCCCGTTACTCCAGAAGCTTGATTCGGCTGCTGCAATGAGTGTGTTATATCAAGCACGACTGGCGCAAACTGACGCATGACAGGGAGCCCACGATAGTCAACCACGAGGTCATAATATCCCATCATAGTACCGCGATCTGTGATGAAAATCTTAGAGTTGCCACTATCCTGAACTTTCTTGACGACGTGCTCCATCGCCTCAGGAGCGAGAAACTGCCCCTTTTTGATATTCACAACCTTGCCCGTCTGAGCCGCCGCAATCAGAATGTCTGTCTGCCGACAGAGAAACGCCGGGACTTGGAGAACGTCAACATACTCAGCGGCCATTGGAGCCTCGGCAGCTGAATGAAAGTCAGTCACTACTGGCACGCCAAATTCGGAGCGTACTTTCGCTAAAATTTTTAGTGCCTTCTCATCTCCAATTCCAGAGAAAGAGTCGATGCGCGACCTATTGGCCTTGCGATAAGAACCCTTGAAAATCAAAGGAAGTTTGAGATTATCACAAACTTTGCAGAGATGCTCGGCAATGCGCAGAGCCATCTCCTCGCCCTCAATGACACAAGGGCCAGCCATTACGAAAAAGTTCCCGCTATCGGTATGCTTCAATAAAGGAATCTCGTTCAAGTTCATTGTAACAAGCAATTTTACTGTCGCAAAGTTAGTAAACTATGACCTAATCTATGTATGGTTAGTTGCTCATTTTAAAATGATGTTTTTTATTGTTCATTGTGTCTCGGTACCAAATAAGTCTGGTTGCTGGCGTGGCAGTTGTAATATTTAATATTTTTTTATATATTTGTTTCTGGTTGGGCTTGCGTTAATGACAAGTATGAGTTACTACGCTAGCCCAACAGATAATCAAGTTAAAATCAAACCCAGAATAAATGTTCGAGGCATTCAAATTATTGATTGTGGGTATGGGCACGGTTTTCGTTGTACTGCTCATAATCATTGAGGGGGGCAAACTGCTTATAAAAGCGGTTAATAAATTCATCCCCGAGGAGGAAGCGAAGAAGCCTGTGGCTGCAGCCCCAGTGCAATCAGTCAGCCCTAACGTGGCTAAAGCCATTAGTGCGGCAGTTGACCAAATCACAGGCGGTCAGGCAGAGGTGATTGATATCAAGAAACTGTAATCCCAAGCAAACAGCAATTAATCAATAAAGGTACGTGATGTCTTTGCGCGCCTAAATTAACGAAACGATTGGCTATGTCCAAAGAAATAAAGTTTAGCTTAGTATTCCGTGACATGTGGCAGTCTGCGGGTAAATATGTGCCACGAGTAGACCAGCTTGTAAAGGTTGCTCCCGCCATTGTAAAAATGGGTTGCTTTGCCCGTGTTGAGACTAATGGCGGTGGTTTTGAGCAAGTAAACTTGCTGTATGGCGAGAATCCTAACCGCGCTGTGAGAGAGTGGACAAAGCCTTTCCACGAGGCCGGGATCCAGACCCATATGCTAGACCGCGCGCTTAATGGACTGCGAATGAGTCCGGTTCCTGCGGACGTGCGTAAGTTGTTCTATAAGGTCAAGAAAAAGCAAGGTACGGACATCACACGTACCTTCTGCGGCTTGAATGACACTCGTAATATCATCCCGTCCATCGGCTATGCTCATGAGGGTGGCATGATTTCGCAGTGCTGCCTTTGCATCACATCTTCCCCGATTCACACTGTTGAGTATTACACAGATCTCGCATTCAAACTTATAGAGGCTGGAGCAGACGAGATTTGCCTTAAGGATATGGCCGGCATTGGTCGTCCCGTATCTCTTGGCAAGATTGTCACCAACATCAAGGCTAAGTACCCTGACCTCACAATTCAATACCACAGTCATGCAGGACCTGGTTTCAACATGGCCTCAATCCTTGAAGTATGCCTCGCAGGCTGCGACATTGTTGATGTAGGCATGGAGCCCCTCTCTTGGGGTACCGGCCATGCGGACGTGCTTGCTGTTCAGGCTATGCTTAAGGATGCCGGATTCAAGGTCCCAGAGGTAAATATGGAGGCCTATATGGAAGTTCGCTCTCTCATCCAGGAGATGATGGACGACTTCCTTGGTTACTATATCCCTAGCCGTAACAGACTTATGAACTCTCTGCTCATCGGTCCTGGTCTTCCTGGAGGTATGATGGGCTCGCTTATGACTGACCTCGAAACTAACCTTGCATCTCTCAATTCTTGGAAAGAGAAGCATGGTCAGCCTAAGCTTACTCAGGATCAGCTTCTTGTTAAGCTCTTCAATGAGGTATCGTATGTATGGCCTATGATGGGTTATCCTTGCCTCGTAACTCCTTTCAGCCAATACGTCAAGAACATGGCGCTTATGAACGTTATGCAGATGGAGAAGGGCAAGGAGCGTTGGAGTATGATTGCGGACGACATTTGGGATATGATGCTCGGCAAGAGTGGCAAACTCCCAGGTGCGCTGGCTCCCGAGCTCGTCGAGAAAGCCAAAGAGCAGGGGCGCGAATTCCACGATGAGGACCCGCAGGGCAACTACCCTAATGCTCTCGATGAATTCCGCAAGGAGATTAAGGAGAACAATTGGGACTTCGGCGAGGACGATGAAGAGCTCTTTGAACTTGCAATGCACCCGCAGCAGTACCGTGCGTACAAGAGTGGCAAGGCAAAGGCCGACTTTGAAGCTGATCTTGCAAAGCGTAAGGCAGAGAAGAACAAGGGCGCAGCTCTTTCTGCACCTCAGACAGTCGAGGTAGTAGTTGATGGGCAGAAGTATCAAGTGACTATTGGTCCTAAGGGAACTACAGCGCAGGCAGCCTCTGCTCCTGCGGCAGCCGCCACCGTCGCAGGCGAAGGCACCCCACTCTTGGCACCACTCGAAGGTAAGTTCTACCTCGTGAAGAATAATGGCGACACTCCTGTAAAGGTTGGTGACGTTGTTAAGAAGGGGCAGACAGTCTGCTACATTGAGGCAATGAAAACTTTCAATGCTATTGCGGCTGAGAGTGATGGCGTTGTCACTGAAATCTGCCTCACGAGCGGATCTTCAGTTGCCGAGGATGACGTATTGATGAAAATCAAGTAACATGGGTTGCTATGCAAGAGATTTTTCAGAAAATATATGATATGACAGCGATTGGTGCGATAATCGACCAACCGCAGTTTCTTATAATGTATGCGCTCGCCTTCCTACTTCTCTACTTGGGAATCAAGAAGGAGTTTGAGCCTCTGCTCCTCGTGCCTATCGCATTTGGCGTGCTAATAGCAAACTTTCCTGGTGGAGGAATGGGCGTGATTGCCGCTGACGGCGAAGGACTTGTACACTTTATGAAGGATGGTCATGAGGTAGCTAAGAATGTCTACGAGATGTCGTTGCCAGAGATTGCGCACGACTTGGGCATTATGAACTTTCTCTACTACGCTCTCATCAAGACAGGCTTCCTGCCTCCTATCATCTTTATGGGTGTAGGTGCTCTTACGGACTTCGGACCTATGCTCCGAAACCTCAAGCTTGCCATCTTTGGCGCAGGAGCCCAGTTCGGCATCTTCGCTGTTCTCCTTGTTGCATGCAACTTCTTCACATTGCCAGAGGCAGCATCTTTGGCTATAATTGGTGGAGCAGACGGCCCCACGGCAATCTTCACCACAATCAAGCTTGCGCCACACTTGCTTGGCCCTATCGCAATTGCAGCATACTCTTATATGGCACTCGTGCCCGTGATTGTACCTTTGGTTGTGAAGTTGACGTGTTCAGAGAAGGAGCTTAAGATTAATATGAAAGAGCAGGATAAACTTTACCCCAGCACTACTGAGATAAAGAACATGAAGGCTCTCAAGATCAT
>CAVGTO010000201.1:0-4064 GCA_963631865.1 Eggerthellaceae bacterium | reverse complement strand
GAGAAGATAATAGAGGTGGACGGGAAGAAGATCGATGTTCTGCCTCTTTGGAAATGGCTAATTAATAGCTAATAGCAGCTCGTCACCCGCACCACTTCGTGGTTTGCCCCACCCCGTCAGTCCCCGACCGAAGTCGTCGAGTTCGACGGTCAGGCAGAAAACTTGGCGACCCTCACCTTTTTTTTTGGGGGGGGGGAGCGAGATAATTGTTGGTAGTGATCTTACAATTGACAATTGGCAAAAAAGGACTTTCAATTGGTGTGAGGCATTTCCCAAAGATTTTCTCAAGTACATAGTACATATCAGCAGATTTTGCCCCATGCGGATACATACCCACATCACCGGCAACGCCATACGGGCAAAAGAAAAAAAAAGAGAGGCTTCAAGAAATACTTGAAGCCTCTCTTTAGCCAGCGGAGAGACAGGGATTCGAACCCCGGGTACATCGCTGTACGCTTGTTTTCAAGACAAGTGCAATCGACCACTCTGCCATCTCTCCTTGTTTTCTCGTTTACGGATGCAAAGTTAGGGACATTTTTTGAATGCGCAAGGGGTAAGCCCCACTTTTTTCTAAAAAAATTATGGTAGGCTAAAATATGCTATATTTGCGAGCGTATTCATAAAGCAAATTCCACACCCCCTGCAAAGGATGCAACAAGATATAATATACCATATTTCACGTCATATAATGCGCACACTCGCGACCCTCATAACCCTCATTACGACCACAATGGCGGCAGCCCAAGGTTTTGCAGGCCACATAGTGGACCGTGGCGGCAAGCCCATCGAAGGAGCCACTATAATGGAGCTACGCACGCTGACGGGCTCAGTGACCGATGCCGACGGCCGATTTGCCATACGCTACGCCGGCAAGTATCCCACGCAAGTGGCGGTGCGATGCCTTGGTTACCGAGCCGACACGCTATCCATTCCCTCAGCGAGCCGCAACATACAGATAGTCATGAACATCGAGGACATCGAGAGTGACGAGGTGAGTATCATAGGCCACAGGCAGGAGACTGGTTTCGAGAAACTCGACGCATCGATAGCGACGAGCGTGGCATCGGCCGATGCGGGCGTGGAAGCAGTGATTAAGAGTCAGATGGGCGTGGCGAGCAACAACGAGCTCAGCAGTCAATACCGAGTACGCGGAGGAAGTTTCGACGAGAACCTCGTCTACGTAAACGGCATAGAAGTATACCGCCCCTTCCTTATCCGCTCGGGCGAGCAGGAGGGACTGAGCTTCGTAAACCCCGACATGGTAGAGGAGCTCAATTTCTCGGCGGGTGGTTTTGACGCCTCGTATGGCGACAAGTTGTCCAGCGTACTGGACGTGCGATATAAGCGGCCTCGGGAGTTTCATGCGGGCGGGCGAGTAAGCCTCCTCGGAGCGCAGGCTTATGCCGAAGGGTCGGCAGCAAGCGGGCGGCTGACGCACATCACGGGTGTACGCTATAAGACCAACCAATATCTCTTTGGCAGTCTCGACACGAAGGGCGACTACGCCCCGACATTCTTCGACGCTCAGACATATTGGACCATCACGCCAGGCGGAGGGCGCACCACGATAGGCATCCTTGCCTACTATTCGCAGAACACGTACAAGTTTACGCCCACAGACCGCGAGACGACATTTGGCACCATATCCGACGCCAAGACCCTGACGATATACTTCGAGGGCAGCGAGAACGACAAGTACCGCACGTGCGTTGCAGCCGCCACAGCGGACCACAGACTGAGCGACCGAGCCGGACTTAACCTCACGGCCTCGATGTTCCGCACTGAGGAGGAGGAGAGTTACGACATCCTCGGCGAATATTGGCTCCAGCAGGCACAGAACTCGCAGAGCAGCGAGACGGTGGACCAGAGTGAGAATATCGGCGTAGGCGGGTATATGCAGCATGCGCGCAACTTCCTCTTTGGCGAAGTATATTCGCTGAGCCTAGGCACGGACATCCGCATGGGCGAGTACAACGACCTGCGTGCGCAAGTGCGAATGACGCGCGAGCACTACACGGACCTCACCGACGAGTGGGAATATACCGACTCGGCAGGCTACATAACGTCGCCATCTGCAGGTCAACTCATTATGGACGAGTACCGCAATGCCGACGCAGCACTGTGGCAGACTCGTACAGAGGCTTACGTTGTCAACAGCACACGCGGAATCCCCGTAGGTGAAGGCACACTTACCTTCACGGCCGGAATGCGATTGGCGCACCAGACGACGAATGGGGCCACGGCATGGAGCCCACGAATATCGGCCAACTTGAGCCTCGGCAAATGGCGTCTGCGCGCCGCTACGGGGCGCTATTGCCAGATGCCAAACCTGCGCGAGATGAAGCGCGCCGACGCCACACTCAACAAGCAGCTCAAGCCCCAACGTAGTTGGCAAGCCATAGTGGGCGCCGACCTGTACTTTGGCAGTGCGGAGAGGCCTATGAAATTCTCGGCCGAGGCATATTACAAATGGCTGCGCGACCTCAATCCTTACAGCATAGACAACGTCCGCATGCGTTACGAGGCCCGCAACTGCGCCAGTGGTTACGCTGCCGGCATAGACTTCAAGCTCAACGGAGAATTGGTAAAGGGGGCCGAGAGTTGGGCTACGCTATCCATAATGCAGACGCGCGAAGACATTGATGGCGACGGACACGGGAGCATACCCCGTCCGAGCGACCAGAGGGTGCAGTTCTCCATGATGGTGCAGGACTACATGCCTGGCAACAAGAGTATCACGGCAATGCTGAGCCTCTTCTTCGGATCGGGACTGCCTTTTGGTCCGTCGGGCAGTGAGCGTTGGCAGCAGACGAGCCGTATGCCCGGTTATAAGCGCGTAGATCTCGGTCTCTATAAGGACTTCGCCCTCGACAAAGAGGGAGAGAAGAAACGAGAGCGTCTTCGTTCGGCAAAAGTGGGCGTCGAGTTCTTCAACCTCTTCGACTTTGCCAACACCATATCGCACTTCTGGGTGCGTGACACGGACGGCAATCGCTACGGTGTGCCTAACTACCTCACCTCTCGACGAGTAAACGTTAAGGTTAGTATAGAACTCTGAGCAGTTCACAGTTCTCAGTTCACAGTTCTCAGTTGGCTGCTCTCAGTTGGCAGTTCACAGTTGGATGTTGCTCTCCAATGGTTGTTTTGGGCGTTGGGAGTTGCATATATTTGCGGGATTCCGTGTGTTTGAGTTGTTAAACATATTGAGTCGGGCAACCAACGGAAGGAGGGACTCGTAGAACCCATGAGTAAAAAAAGAAAAAGCAATATGAAACTGGCAGAAGCACTTCAGCAGCGCGCAGACATCAACAATAAGATTACTAAGCTCCGCGAGAAGATGGAGAATAACGTCCTCGTACAAGAGGGCGAGAAGCCTGATTTCGACATCGCCAAACTCATTGAGGAGCACGACGAGTTGACGGAGGAGCGCACGAAGCTCATCGACCAGATTAACTGGACAAACATCCACACTTCGGACGAGGAAACGGAGAAGTCAATAGCCGAGCTCATAACGTGTCGCGACGAGCTTAAGACTAAAATGTCAACATACCAGACCATCATCGACAAGATTGGCGAGAAGAGGTGGCGCACGTCGGGCTCGGAAATAAAGACCATAAGCACCGTTAAGGCCAAGGACATCCAGAAGAAATATGACGAGACGGCTAAGTTGTTCCGTCAGATTGACAATAAGATACAGATGCTCAACTGGGCCACGGACCTTGAAGACCCTGATATTGAGCTCGAAGTGATTGAATAAGAAATAAGGGCGGGCGGGGCAGGTCAGAAGCGAACGACTAACCTTGCGTCTTCCTCGGTTACAACAAGGTGAAACAAAACAAAATGTGATCCGGGGAATAATTATGTGGCCAGACACGGCGTCGACAATACGGCCTTACCTTTACAATTTCGCCGAAACGGAGTACAATTCCACCCAAGACCTGTACAACATACCTTTTACTACCTGTCGTAGGTCTGGTCTTTGCTTTTGCCCGCCCCTTTTCAGTTAACAGTTTTCAGTTCACAGTTGCCGGTTTGTTTGGGGACTGTGGATTTTGTTTTTTTTT
>CAVGTO010000200.1:0-4076 GCA_963631865.1 Eggerthellaceae bacterium | reverse complement strand
ATACCCGGTCTTTGGCTGAGTTGGCGGAGGTTAAATTACAAATAGGTGAGGATGTGAAGTCCGATCTTGAGCGTTTGGCTTCAAATAAAAATGCGGAAGAGGGTTTACTTTTTCTCTGTGTAAGGAATGACGATGTCGATATGATGCATAAGGCGCTCGATGTGTCGGATAGGTGTATTCATGAAGCTTTCGGTGAGTGCGATTTTCTCCAAATCTATTCAATGCGTGCGCGAATTCATCTCAAACTTGGGGATGTCGCCGCCGCTGAGGATGACGCACGGAAATGTTTGGTGCTTTACACGAGGATCGGTTTGCAGAATGTGAGCGATAATAGGATTCAAGGAAGGTATCGCTTCTGCCATCGCACAGCTCTCGCTGTCCTAAAATCCGAAGGTGAGGAGGTCGATAAGCTCCTTGCGAGCGACCTCGCCAATAAGACCGACCGAGCCGAGGCCTTCTACAACGCCGCTTGTGTCCGTGCCCGCCAAGGCCGTAAGGAAGAGAGCATAGCGCTCCTCGACTCCGCTTTCCAGCACGGTTTCTTCAATGTCTCGTACCTTAAAGGCGACCCGCTCCTCGCCTCTGTAAGTGACGATCAGAGAGTCGCCAAACTTATTGAGGCTCGCAATAAACGTGTGGCGCAAGTGGCAGAGACTGAACCTCAAAAGGTAATCAAAGAAATCCCTTGCACATTTGAGAATTTCAACGCAAAAGTACAAGGCTCCGCGAATGGACTTAAACTCGACATCTCTGTCAATACTGATATCTCTTACCCGACGATTAGTAAAGTAGAGGCCGACTTTATGAACAAGAATGGTTATCTCGCTAATTCTGACTACTACATTGGTGGCAAATATGCTACTATCAAAGAGTTGCATATGGCCGACATCGTTCTGACTAACGTCAAGGCTTCAGTTGTTGAGCAAGAGTCCGCTTTCGAGATTGACAAGTACACTCTGCTCCGCGTCGGGGCTCTCTCTGTAGACAAGGTGAATAAGAAGATTACCCTCACTGGTATAGCCATTAAATAGATGACGCAAATCGCCTCGTGCGGATGCAACTTTGTGGCGTGCGGGGCGTATTTCAAAAAATCACTTATATGATAAAACAAACAATCTTATGTGCGACTGTCGCCTCGCTGGTTTCTGTCGGGGCGTTTGCGCAGAATGAGCAGCTGACGTATAACGTCCAGGCCGCCAAAGAGAGCTATCGTAAAGGTAATTACAAGGACGCCGCGAATTACCTCTATCGTGAGCTCCAGGCAAATCCTGAGAATGGTCTAGCTTACCTTTATTTCGGCAACCTGGATGAGGAGTACCGTTATTATGGTGATGCCTTGCGTAACTATGAAAGTGCTTTGCGCTACTTGCCTTCTAACGATAAGCATAACATAATAGAGGCTAAAAATTGCTTTGTGGAGGCGCTGATGGGCATCGGAGGACAGCCTGAGTTGTGTCTCGAAATCGCTAACGAGGCTGTTAAAATGGACAAGAGTGATCAGTCTATTATGAAACGTGCAAACTTGGTCTATTCGGATGCTTCTGTTGCTCAGTATGATAAGGCTATTGCTGACCTAAAGAAGGTTATCAAGAAGGGTGATCCTGAAAGTTTGCGGGTCGCTCATTCTATTCTTGCCCTTGCTTATATGCGTAAGGGGGACAAAGAGTCGGCCCTCGCTTCCCTCAATGATGCTCTTAAACTCACTCCAGACGACTATTTTTCTCTCTCTCTTCGTGCCAAGTACTACTATGCGAACGGGCAATATGAACTCTCGGCCAAGGATGCTTATCGCAACTACCTTAAAAACGATTATTATGCCGACGATTTGGCTCTCTCTGTTCTCCCTCAAGTAGCTTACGAGGTTGTAAAGAGTGTTTTGGAGGATGTGATAAAGACCTGTGATGTTAATGCTGATAATGCAGATGTCTTGAGGTTTACTGCAGCTCTTTATGCCAGCAATTGTTCCGATATCGTAAAGTACGTAAATTCTGTCGACGATTCCTCTCAGTCTTTTCTTGGCTTTGCTTATGTGGAGCTAGGTGCCTATGGTAAGGCTCTCGAGGTTTTGACTTCTGTTGTAGCTAAAGCCGAGGAGAAGGGGAAGACAGATGCTTTCGCTCTTTCTGAGATGGGCGATGCCTATTGCCGAATGGGTGATTTTGCCGCTGCGCGTGAGCAATATCGTAAGGCTATAAATGTGAGCCCTGATTTCAGCTCTTACTATGTTAATATGGTAAACCTCAATTATCTTGAGGGCAATTATGAGGAGGCTGCCGCTTATGCTGATACAGTTACCGTGTTGAGCCCCGGTAAATATATCACGATGGGAAACAAGGCCAGACTTTACCTCTTGATGGACAAACAGAAAGAGGCGAGGGATCTTGCGAATGACATTGTCCTTCGTGAGGCTGAATATCTGCGTACTAATAATGCGAAGGATATGTTTGAGACCCCTTATATCAAGTGTGTCCCGTATGGTAGTGCGTTAGCATATGCCGTTCTCGGTGACAAACAGAAAGTCGACGAGTGCGTATCTGAAATTACTGCGGTCTACAAGAGAGGTTTGGATTGGTTCTATGCGACTGTGGCTTACGCTATGACGGGTCAACTTGATAAGGCTCTCGATGCTCTGTCCAAAGCCTTTGACGCCGGGTATGTCGATTTCCTTACTCTCGAGAGAGCTCCAGAGCTCGCCAACTTGAGGCAAGCTGAAGGCTATACCGAACTCATTGAGAAGGCGCGTACCGCACATCTCGAGCGACTCCAGAACTTGAACTAACCAACCGACAAGTACAATGAAGATCATAAATATACTTATGGCGGCCGCCGCTATGGTGGTAGCCGTAGCTCCTGCGGAGGCGCAAAAGTCAGATTCCGCTAAGAAATACAAGGAAAATTATAACTACCGTCGTGCGCTTGAGAGCATAGACCAAGGTAATTATAAAGATGCCGCCGACTATCTCGACCGCGCTATAGCGGATGATGCCACCAATGGGTATGCTTATCTCAAAAAATCCACACTCTATATCGAGTCGGGGATGAGTGAAAAGTGTCTGTCTTATGCCACGCAAGCCATAAATGTAGCCAATGGCGACTATGCCTTGCTCGAGACCGCTTATTATAATCGCGGTTATGCCTATTCGATTTTGGGCGACATCCATAGCGCTATGGCAGATGCCGACAAGTGTATCGAGGCCTCTCTTAAGCAAACTCCCAAGAGCCATATCGGCTATGAATTTAAGGCTTACCTGTGCTACATTTGTGAGAGGTATCAAGAGTCGCTCGATAACAGTAGGAAGGCGATAAGTGTGCGCCCTTATGCATCGCGCCCATATGCCTATGCCGCACGCGCCATCCGTTTCATCCCTCCTTTTGACGAGGAGAAAGCTCTCGACTATATTGACAAGGCCATAATGCTCGAGCCCAATAATTATAATTATTATCTTGAGCGTGCACGCGTGAATATTGGTAGGGGTGAGTTCGGCGCCGCTGTAAATGATGCGATATATGTCTTGGAGAATTCTGAGAATTACTATGATACAAGAAATGCGCAGAATTTTCTCTCTCAAAATTTTGAAAATTCGCGCTCTACGTATGAGTCTCCAACCACGGCCTACAAACTAGACGATACGGAAAAGTTCAATACCCTCGTTGAACTCAAGCTCCGCGCCAAGATGGTTGCGAACCCCAATGTCTCGACTTGGCCTAATGTCCTTGCTCAAATCTATATCTCGAAGAATAGTTATGAGCTTGCCATCCCTTACCTCAAGAAGCAAATCGAACTGGAGGAGAACAATAGTGAAGCTATCTACCAACTTGCTTATTGCAGCAATGAAATTTGCGACTACGACAATGCCCTCGATGCTGCAAACAAGTATATCTCTCTCGACTCTACTTCTTACTATGGCTTCTACATCCGTGCTCAGATTAAAGAGTCTATGAAGGCCGATGTCAAGTCCACTATTGCCGATTTCAATAAGGCTGTAGAGCTTTATCCTTCCGCTTCGACGTTCTATACCCGTGGCTGTTATGAGCGTTACAACGGTATGAAGGAGGAGGCTGTCGAGGATCTTAGC